>CAZWAW010000047.1:0-22693 GCA_964632025.1 uncultured Sporosarcina sp. | reverse complement strand
GTATTTCATTGATGTTTTGCTGTTCAGTTTTCAAGGTTCATGTCGGAAGAATCAAGTTGCATTCTTCGTCTTAAGTAGTTGTCGTTGTTTCGGTGACAACTTTTATATCATAACATTTTGTTCCGTCCGTGTCAACAACTAATTTCAATTTCTTTTTTTGCTGTTTGACCGTTTTCGTTATGTCGGACTGGCAACGTTATCTAATATAACACCTGGTTCTTTTAAATGCAACTCTAATTTCAAAATTAGTTTCAACTTCTTTTACAATAAAACAAAAACCGCTATACAATGCACTTTTAGGGGCACTGTATAGCGATTGTTTCCTTTATTCTTTCGGACGCATCTGCGGGAATAGAAGGATGTCACGAATCGATTGCGCATTCGTCAACAGCATAACTAGTCGATCGACTCCGATTCCAAGACCACCAGTTGGTGGTAACCCATACTCAAGTGCTTCAATGAAGTCATCGTCCATATCATGTGCCTCGTCATTCCCTTGTTCTTTCTCAACAAGTTGTGATTCGAAACGTTCACGCTGGTCGATTGGATCGTTTAGCTCTGTAAATGCATTGGCGTGTTCTCGACGCACAATAAACAATTCGAAACGATCTGTAAAACGACCATCTTCCGGGTTTTTCTTCGCAAGCGGCGAGATTTCAACCGGATGCCCATAGATGAATGTCGGTTGCACAAGTTGCTCTTCTACTTTTTGTTCGAAGAATTCATTCAGCACATGCCCTACTTCCATCGTTGCTTTTACTTCTATTCCATGTTCTTTAGCGAGTGCATGAGCTTCTTCCTTCGTCATTTCTTTCCAGAAGTCGGCGCCCGTATATTGTTTGATCGCATCAACCATATGTAGACGAGTCCACCCTGGCGCTAAATTAATCAAATCTTCCCCGTACTGCACTTCCGTCTTACCAAGCACCTCTTGCGCAATATGCGAGACCATGTTTTCTGTCAATGCCATAATATCGTTATAATCCGCATACGCTTCATATAGTTCTATCATCGTGAATTCAGGGTTATGACGCGTCGAAGTTCCCTCATTACGGAAAACACGTCCAATTTCATAAACCTTCTCAAGTCCACCTACAATGAGGCGTTTCAAATGGAGTTCGATTGCAATACGCATATATAGTTCCATGTCGAGTGCATTGTGATGCGTGATAAACGGACGTGCAGAAGCTCCCCCTGCAATTGCGTGTAACATCGGCGTTTCAACTTCAAGGAAACCTTGTCCATCTAAATAACGACGCATCGACTGGATGATACGGCTTCTAAGAATGAATGTCTCTTTACTACCCTCTGTTGCAATCAAATCTAAATAACGCTGACGGTAACGTTGTTCAATATCCTTTAAACCATGGAATTTCTCAGGTAGTGGGCGCAGCGCTTTTGTGAGGAACGTGAATTCAGTTGCTTTAATAGAGAGTTCTCCAACTTTCGTCTTGAAGATCGTCCCCGTAATCCCGATAATATCGCCTAGGTCTGTACTATTGTAGAGTTTATAAGCATCTTCACCAATTGCGTCTTGTCTTACGTAAATTTGAACCTGGCCACCAAGATCTTGCAGATTCGCAAATCCAGCTTTTCCTTTTCCACGTTTCGTCATAATACGACCTGCAATTGTTACTTCATGAGTTGTTTCATCAAGATCTTCTTTTGACATCTCTTCAAATTGTTCTTGGATTTCATTTGATAGATGTGTACGTTCAAATCTCGAGCCAAATGGATCTAATCCACTTTCCCGTATATCCTGCATCTTCTGGCGTCTCACCAAAAGCTGGTCGTTCATTTCATCTAAGTGTGACATTTCTTTCACTCCTTCATCATTATCCGCTGCATTAGATAGCATGCATCTATTGTACACAATTTGTGCCGCCCGGACACGCTTTACTTATCCGCATTGTCCGATTGATTCATAAAAAAGAGCCACCACAATACGTGGCGGCCTGGATCACCTGATTCAAACAGCACTCACACCAAACGCTACTTGTTCGCGTTTCATCATTTCATCGACAAAGCCGTTCATTAGATTAGTTAAGTCATTACCTGTTTCCATTGTATTACAGATTTTCGCATTACCTATTTTCAATGACTAGATGGCTGGAAACATCTCATTCGCCTTCTTGTAATAAATCAGCGACTCCATTAACCTTCCTCCAAAGTATAACACCCGTGTCTACCACTGGACTGGCCTTTAAAGGAGCAATTTCAAGAAGCGGAATAAGAACGAAGGCCCGCTCGTACATTCTTGGATGCGGTACGATCAAGTTCTTCGTTTCAATATTGTCGTTATTATATAGCAAAATATCAAGGTCGACAGTGCGCGGACCCCATCTTATATCACGAACCCGACCGAGGACATGTTCAATCTTTTGGCACACTCCCAATAGGTCCTGTGCTGCTAACGCTGTTTCTACAAAAACCACCATGTTGAGGAAATCCGCTTGATCCGTAAAGCCTACGGGCGCCGTTTCGTAAATCGATGATACCGAAGTAACTGTTAGCCCTTCTTGTACATGAAGCGCCCGCACCGCCTCCGTCAGATGATGCAACCTATCGCCAATGTTCGAACCGATTGACAAGTAAGCTACGTTCACCGGAAGTGCCCCCTTGTAATATCAACCGACACCGATGCATAATGACCAGGAATCGGTGGATCTGGTTTTATGAGTACCACACGAACGCCAGTCACTTTTTCCGCAAACTCAGCCAATACAGCAGTCGCAATTTGTTCCGCAACCGCCTCAATCAATTTTACGGGTTCTCCTTCTACAATCGATTGACAGACACTATATACTTCCGCATAATTCACTGTTTTATCCAAATTATCCGTTTTTCCCGCTTCCGAAAGATCTGTCGCAAGTGACACCGTCACACGAAAACGCTGGCCAAGTTTCGTTTCTTCAGGCAACGCCCCGTGATACCCGTAAAACTCTAATTCATTCAAATGAATATAATCCATAATGCATCCTCCTATTGTTCGAAATCCATTTTCCCCGTCAGTACATCCATCATTTTCGCCATTCGTGCGATTTCCTTCACGTCATGAACCCGCATAATGTGGCAGCCGTGTTCAATTCCATAACAAACCGTTGCACCTGTTCCCTCTAACCGTTCCTCGACAGGTAATCCGAGCACATTGCCGATTAACGACTTCCGTGAAGTCCCTAGAAGAACTGGGTAGCCCATTTCAGAAATCCGCTCGAGTCCTTGCATCGTCCAGACATTTTGAATGGCATTGCGCGCGAAGCCGATACCCGGATCGAGCCAGATATTATCGTATGCTACACCTGCCGCGACTGCAATCCCGACACTTTCTTGCAAATCAGCGATAACTTCATCCATAAAGTCGCCCTCGTACTCCGCCTTCTCACGGTTATGCATCAAAATAATTGGAACACCGTGCTTCGCTGCAACATCCGCAATATACGGTTCACGTTTCGCTCCCCATATATCATTTATAATCTGTGCACCCGCAAGAATCGCTTCTTCCGCGACGCCCGCCTTATATGTATCAATCGACACCGTACATCCAAGTTCTCTTGTCAATGCCCTGATAACAGGAATTGTTCGTTCGAGCTCTTCTTCCAATGAAATTGGGATATGTCCTGGACGCGTTGATTCCCCACCCACATCGATAATCTTGGCCCCGTCGCGAAGCATTTCTTCCGCGTGCTTAAGCGCTGCATCGATGCGACCGTATTTTCCCCCATCCGAGAACGAATCCGGCGTCACATTTAAAATACCCATAATAACCGTTTCTTTTTTGAAATCCATTTCCGCATTACTAAACTGATATCTATCACGTGCACGAGCCAATTCCATCAACAGCAACCCTCTTCCATTTCATCTATTGCCTGTATATAAAATTCATGCAGTTTTTTATAATAAACACCTGTTGCCCCTGGTAGCGAGACTTCTTCAATCTTAGATAACGGCACAAGTTCCTGCACGGCATTCGTGACGAATAACTCGTCCGCGTCCTCTACATGTTCTTTACCGTAAAACCCTTTATTCACAATAATCCCCGCAACTTTAGCACATTCAATGATAAACGCACGTGTCGTCCCCGGGAGAATCCCTGTTTCAATAGCTGGCGTAAACAGCACGCCATCCTTCACCCAAAAGATATTTGACGTAACGCCTTCCGCAACAAAACCTTCCGCCGTCACGAAAAGGCCTTCCAACCCTTTCAATGAAGGAAGCTCTAGCCGCCCCCGTACGTTATTAAGGAAGTTATGCGATTTATGGCGCACAGTACTTTCCGGTTTATTACGCGGTGTGTCTAGCCAGACACCCTTCTTTTCCGTACCACGATCAGTCGGAGCCAATTCTTTTCTGAATAAAATCACGTTCGGTGATGCGTATGAAGAGGGTGCAAGACCGATATCATGGACACCCGCAGAGACGTTCAACCGGAAGTAGCCATCCTGTCCGCCGTTTAAGTCATCTAATTTACGTACAGCCGCAAGAATTTCGGTTTCATCATAAGGCATCGTAATGCGGTACTCCGTAAGTGCCGTATGCAACCTGTCCATATGTTTATCATACAAGAGCACATTGCCGCCGTATGTCCTGAAGGTTTCAAAAAAGCCAGCACCGTATAGAAATCCATGATCGAACGGAGATATCTTCAACTCCTCCGCGCGCAAGAATTCGCCGTTCATCCAACACCACATACCGAATCCCCCAATCTTACTTTTCAGCCATTGCCTTCGCTTGCCAAAGTGCTTTCGCCTTATTCAATGATTCTATATACTCCGCTTCCGGTACCGAATCAGCGACGAGACCAGCACCAGCTTGAATATGTGCAATACCATCCTTGATATAGGCCGTACGGATAACGATATTCAGTTCAAAATCACCATTAAAGCCGAACCAGCCAATCGATCCTGTATATAGCCCTCGCCGCGTCGGCTCAAGTTCTTCAATAATTTCCATCGTCCGGAGTTTCGGGGAACCCGTAATTGAACCTCCCGGGAACACACCTTTCACGATTTCCGCATTCGAAATACCTTCTGCTGCCGTTCCACGAACGTTCGATACAAGGTGCATGACGTGTGAATATTTCTCCACAACCATGAATTCATCCGTTTCCACCGTTTCGGGTGCACAGACACGTTCAAAGTCTTCCCGTTCTAGGTCTACCAGCATAATATGTTCGCCGGTCTCTTTCTCATTCGACAATAAGTCCGCTTTAAGCGCAGCATCTTCGTTTTCATCTTTCCCTCTAGGCCGCGTTCCACCAATTGGCCGTGTACTTAGTTCATCCCCACGCTTTTTCAGCAACAGTTCGGGTGAACCTGAAACGACTGCGAATTCCGGCGAACCGACTGATGCCATATACGGCGATGGATTGAATGACCGAAGTGCTTCATACATATCTAGCGGATGAACAGTCAGCGGTTTTGATTGCCTTACCGAAAGATTGACTTGAACAACATCCCCACTAGCAATATATGCCTGCACGTCGCGGACCATCTGTTCGAACTGAGGTCCCGTCACAGATACAGCAAGGTCACCTTCATCTAACAACACTTCCGTCGCTTTGCCCGGTGTGAAGACTTGCTTGCTCAGTCCTTCCGAAGCTGCAGCCAGCCATTCGACTTCCAACTCCGCCGGTTCCAATCCACGCCCCGGAAGTGTCATGAAATAAGCCCTTTCAGTCTTAACATCAAGCACAACCCAGCGGTCGAATAAATAGAAGAACAAATCAGGTGTATCAAGATCATCTAGTGTATCGACCGGGATATTTTCATAAGTACGAACATAATCATAACTAATGAATCCTGCTGCACCGCCTTGAAAATCTGGCAGTCCAGGAATAGATTCCATTTCATAGGACTTAACAAAGTCATTTAGCAATTCAAGCGGATTTCCTTCTCTTACTTCTTCCGTACCATCACGCCAGATAAGTTGTAATTTGTCGCCATCCAACGTCCGTAACGTAACAAGCGGATCAATTCCCGCCATACATAATGCTCCGCCACGTCCACTTTCAAGAAAGATATGACTGTCATGCTCGTGTGCCAACTCTTTATAAGCATAGAAAAGCTGTTCTTTCGTGATTGCCGCTGTCGTATAAGCGATCTTTTGTTTGTTCATCCCAGTTTCCTCCCGATAACAATTAATATCTTCATCTTACCGCGTGAAAGCCGTTTTACGCTATAAAAAGAAAAGCAGTTGACGTCTTTTTATTTGAAGGGCGATCATAGAAAACTATAAAAAATCCCAACAAAAAAAGAAGAAGCATCATAGCCTCTCCTCCTACCCTATTACTCTTCGTCAAATTGATAAAGTGGCGTACTCAAGTAGCGCTCGCCGTTCGACGGAAGAATCGCAACGACTATCTTCCCTTTACCAAGCTTCTTCGCCACTTGTAGCGCTGCAAAGATTGCCGCCCCAGATGAAACACCACCAAGAATACCCTCTTCGCGTGCTGCACGTCTTGCAGTGTCATACGCTTCATCGTTCGTTACTTGGACGATTTCATCGTAAATATCAGTATTGAGAACTTTCGGAATGAATCCTGCACCAATCCCTTGAATTTTGTGCGGACCCGGTTTTCCACCTGATAGCACAGGCGAGTCTGTCGGTTCAACAGCAATGATACTTACTTCCGGAAAACGTTCTTTCAAGACGCTCCCCACTCCTGTAATCGTACCACCCGTTCCAATTCCAGAAATGAACGCATCCACACGATCTAACGCATCCGCGATTTCAGGACCTGTCGTTAAGCGGTGAATTTCAGGATTCGCTTCATTGTTAAACTGTTGCGGCATGAACCAGCCATTTTCCTTCGAAAGCTCTTCCGCTCTTCCGATAGCACCTTTCATTCCTTCAGCACCCGGCGTTAACACAAGATCCGCGCCATAAGCACGAAGTAGATTACGTCTCTCTGTACTCATCGTATCCGGCATAACCAAAACAGCCTTATACCCTTTCGCCGCAGCGATCATCGCAAGACCGATTCCCGTGTTACCGCTTGTTGGTTCAATAATCGTACTTCCCTCTTTTAAACCTCCGGACTTTTCAGCCGCTTCGATCATCGCGAGTGCAATACGATCTTTTACACTAGATCCCGGATTCATGTATTCCAGTTTCAAATAAACATCCGCATCATCTGCACCTGTCATTCTGTTCATTTTAACAAGAGGCGTCTTCCCAACAAGATCCGCAATAGAGTTTCCAACTAACGTCATTTATATCATCTCCTAATTCCTACTATTTTGATATGTCTTATACTATTAATATTACTACCATTATGTGAACATTGTCAACAATTGAATGCCCACTATATGTATTCTTTTCCCTATATTTTCAGGCTTAATCTGCTTAATTAAGAAAAGCTGTCCGGAGACACCAATTTATATCGGCTCCCAAACAGCTTTCTCTTATTTACCGTAAAACCATTTTGCGTCGAATTCTTTCCAAAACGCTTCCGGACTAACTGTTTGCGGAAGCTGCTCAAGCGCAATTTCACGCTTGATATGATCTTTTACTTCGTTAAATTTAAACGACTGCCCTTCAACTACTTCACTTACATGAGTAACAGCATATGTACCATCACTCAAAGTTATAACCCCACTCGTCGATCCTTCATTCGCATTTGACACAGCTTCGACGATTGCCTTGTCGGTTGCATCAGTCGAATCGTTGATATAACCAATATCCCCACCAAGACTAGCCGAAGCCAAATCCGTCGACCGCTCTTTTGCAAGAACATCAAAACTCGAACCTTTTGAAAGCTCCTCAATCGTCTGTTCCGCATCAGTTTTCGTCGGAACGACAATAATAGCAGTTCTATAAGCGGTTAGAATGTTGTAAAGTGCAGTATTTTCATCATACTGTTTCTTTACAGCATTATCTTTAACAACAATATCTTTCGTTAATACCTTTTCAAGGATGAGATTGGAACGGATTTTCTGGCGCATCCCCTCCTCATTTTGACCAGAATGAGAGCGACCGTCCACAGAACGAATAAGCGCAATTTCAAGATCAATTTCCTTATCGGATACATCAATCCCGTATCGTTCTGCTGCTACCGTCATCACTTTTTCATTCACAAGGTCAAGAAGAGTTTCGCGTCCCACTTCTTTTTCCATTGCTGACATCCACTGTTCCCTCGTAATAGACTTCCCAGCAACCGACGCCACTTCTTCATCTGTCTGCTTCGGTTTGTCCGGTATGAGCCAGCCAACGAACCAGAAGATATTGAAAGCTAAAAGAACTCCAATCAATAGGATGAGCGGTTTCGTCTTCAGTTTGCGTTTCTGCGAACTTGTCGTTTTTTCAGGCTCCCGATTGTATTTCATCGATAAAACCTTCCAAAACTTCTTTCGGATATACATATGTTTCCATACAGAAGTGACAGTGTGCTTCCGCTTGTCCATCCTCTTCAATCATGTCTCGAATTTCGTGCTCCCCAAGACCAATAATCGCATTTCCAAATCGTTCCCTCGAGCAATTACACGAGAATGAAACAGCCATCCGATCAAGAATTTCCACGTTTTCCGCACCGAGAACCTCTCCAAGAATCTCCTCAGGAGTAAGACCACGGGCAATCAACGTCGAAATCGGTTCAACGTTAGCAATACGCTCTTCCAACTCCACAATTGTTTCTTCCGTTGCGCCAGGCATAACTTGAATAATGAAACCCCCGGCAGCTTTCACTGTATTGTCCGGGTTTACCAGCACTCCAAGTCCCACTGCAGAAGGTACCTGCTCCGAAACGACAAAGTACTCCGTGAAATCTTCAGCGATCTCGCCCGATACAATCGGAACTTGCCCCGTAAAGAAATCGCGAAGCCCCAGATCTTTAACAATCGACAACATGCCGTCCGTTCCAACTGCACGCCTTACGTCAAGTTTACCCTGCTCATTTAAATCAAAATGCGTTTGCGGATTGGACGCATAACCCCGAACCTCGCCATGTGCATTTGCATCGATGATCATCGAACCAATCGGTCCATTGCCATCGACTTTTATTGTCAGTTTATCATCACCCTTAGACATAGCACCCATCATGACTGCCGCTGTCATTGAACGTCCTAAAGCTGCCGTCGCAGTCGGCCACATCGCATGACGACGTTGCGCTTCTGATACTGTTTCTGTCGAGCGTGCCGCGTACGCTCGGATTGTTCCGTCGAACGCGAGCGATTTCACTAAATAATCATTCATTTATTATCTACTCCCTTTACATGTTTCGTTCATAAATTAGATGTAGCCCTTTTAGCGTCAAGAAGTTGTCAACGACATCAATCACAGTCGTTTCACTTGCGATCAACCCCGCAAGCCCCCCCGTAGCGATGACCGTCGGTTCTTCCTTACTTTGCGCTTTCATGCGGGCAACAATACCATCAACTTGCCCAACATAACCATAAACAATCCCAGCCTGCATAGCAGCTACCGTACTTTTCCCAACAACATGATCCGGTTTTGCCAGTTCAATTCGCGGCAATTTAGATGCCCGGTCGAACAAAGCCTCCATTGAAATTCCGATGCCTGGCGCAATTGCTCCACCCATGTATTCGCCTTTTTCATTCACATAACAATAGGTTGTCGCTGTACCGAAATCGACGATGATCAGCGAACTTCCATATTCATGAACAGCGGCAACTGCATTGACAATCCGATCCGCACCGACTTCACGCGGATTTTCGTACTTGATATTCAATCCCGTTTTGAGACCAGGGCCAACAATAAGCGGTTTTTGGTTGAAATATTTCCTGCACATCTGCTCCAGAGGAAACATGACGGGCGGGACAACTGATGAAATGATAATACCCGTTACATCGTCAAAAGAGAGCCCAACGTGCAAAAATAAAGATTTCACTTGCATTGCATATTCATCTTCTGTCTTATGTCTATAAGTTTCCATGCGCCAATGATGTTTAAGCTGTCCCTGTTCATAGACGCCAAGGACAATATTCGTATTTCCTGTATCTATCACTAATAGCATAATGGTTTCCTCACTAACTTCGTCATTTTCCAACACATCATACCACATATCTGTACATAGAAAAAAGCTGACTGCTTCAAAAGAAACAGTCAGCTCTTATTAGGTGTTCAGTCTTTGCGTTCTTCGTTAATTGATTTAAGAGCTTGGTCCACTTTATACTCTTTCGGCAAATCACCGATAGCTGGGTCCGTAGGCGCTCCTGTTGCATCAGAAATGACTGTGTCATCTCCTTCTTTCGAAATATCCACACTCTTAACTGCTCCATCTTTATTGTCCAAGCCATAACGACCATATGGACGATCAGGCAATGTGCCATGATCTTTTAGATGATTAATTTGCTCCGCATCGAGTGTTTCCACTTCAAGAAGTGTCGTTGCAATCAAATCAAGCAACTCGCGTTTCCCAGAAAGGATTTCTTTTGTACGCGCGTATTGTTCTTTGATGATACGTTGCATTTCTTGGTCGATTTCATATGCAATCGCTTCAGAATAGTTCTGTTCAGAGTTAAAGTCGCGACCAAGGAATACTTGCCCTTGAGCCTGACCGAACTGCATCGGTCCGAGCTTATCACTCATTCCATATTCAGTTACCATCGAACGAGCCAGACCAGTTGCACGCTGGAAGTCATTGTGAGCTCCAGTTGAAACTTCGCCGAGAACGATTTCTTCCGCTACACGACCACCAAGAAGTCCAGCGATCTTATCAAGAAGTTCAGGTTTCGTCATGAAGTAACGATCCTCTTTCGGAAGCATGACGGCATAACCGCCCGCCTGTCCGCGAGGGACGATTGTTACTTTATGAACGATTTCAGCGTCATCGAGCATTAGCCCTACAACAACGTGACCCGCTTCATGGAACGCTACAATATCACGTTCTTTTTTCGAAATGACGCGACTCGTCTTCGCAGGTCCAGCAATAACACGGTCCGTTGCTTCGTCGATGTCTGACATATCGATTTTCGTTTTATCGCGTCTTGCAGCAACTAGTGCTGCCTCGTTCAATAAGTTTTCAAGGTCTGCACCCGAGAATCCAGGTGTACGTTGTGCAAGTGCCTTCAAGTTGACAGTGTCGTCAAGTGGCTTGTTGCGCGCATGGACTTGAAGAACTGCTTCTCTTCCTTTTACATCCGGACGACCAACTGTAATCTGACGGTCAAAACGTCCTGGACGCAGAAGTGCAGGGTCAAGAATATCAGGGCGGTTTGTTGCCGCAACAATGATAACCCCTTCATTTTCACCGAAACCATCCATTTCAACAAGAAGTTGGTTCAATGTTTGTTCACGTTCATCGTGTCCACCGCCGAGGCCCGCGCCACGTTGGCGACCGACCGCATCGATTTCATCGATGAAAATAATACATGGTGCGTTCTTTTTAGCATTTTCGAAAAGGTCACGTACACGTGATGCACCAACCCCAACGAACATTTCTACGAAATCAGAACCTGAGATTGAGAAGAACGGAACACCCGCTTCACCTGCAACCGCACGTGCCAACAATGTTTTACCAGTACCAGGAGGTCCAACTAACAGGATCCCTCTAGGAATACGCGCACCAACTTCAACGAATTTACGTGAATCTTTCAGGAAGTCAACAACTTCCACAAGTTCCGCTTTTTCTTCGTCAGCACCAGCAACATCCGTGAAACGAACTTTTTTGCGGTCGTCTGTATGAAGCTTCGCCTTACTCTTACCGAAGTTCATAACACGGCCACCGCCGCCTCCGCCGCCTTGCGCCTGATTTAACAGGAAGAAGAACAAGATGAAGATGATGATGAACGGTAGAAGACCCGTGAAGAAGGATACCCACGCGCTCGCAACAGGAGTTGGTAAGATTGTGATATTCGTTTTAGTTTGCGTAGCAAGTGTACGGATATCTTCCTGCGTCTTGGTATCATTCATAATATTCGTGACGAACTCTTCGCCATCCTTGTAGCCTTTCATTGTACCCTTCACATTAAGGACAAGTTGAACTGGTTGTAAACTTACTGTTGTTACTTTTCCATCTTCCAACGCAGTAATGAATTCATCGTACCGAATCTCTTTTTGTTTCGGGTTTGTATTGTTTAGTGAACTGAATATCCCCATGATTGCAAGAAATATCAGTCCGTATAATAGAAAGTATCGAAGTATTCGATTCATCCCAAGCCTCCTCATTTCATTAGACAGAAAACTAGTGTAAATCTTATCACAGGTCTGATTCATCCTACAAAGGAAATGCCTTAGTAGAAAATCTTTTCCGCGACCCTTTAAAAGGTTTTCCTACAATTGTTTAAAAAGAATAGATTTCCTTTTTCAACACGCCAATATAAGGTAAGTTTCTGTATTTCTCCATGTAATCAAGTCCGTAGCCAACGACAAACGCATCCGGTACGTCAAAACCAACGTAATCCGCTTTTAAGTCTACTTTTCGGCCACTTGGCTTATCAAGAAGAGTAACAATTTTAATAGAATTTGCTTTTCGGTATTTCATCAGTTCGACAAGGTAACTTAATGTTTTCCCACTATCGATAATATCTTCAATAATGAGTACATCGCGTCCTTCAACACTTGTGTTCAAATCTTTAACAATTTTCACTTCTCCTGATGAAACTGTTGCATTTCCGTAACTTGAAACATCCATGAAATCGAGTTCGATATAAGCATCGATACGCTTAATGAGATCACTCATGAAAGGTAATCCACCCTTAAGCACACCAATCGCAAGTACGTACTTGTCTTGGTACTCTTCTGTCAATACCGCACCAAGCTCACGGATTTTCTCTTGAATCTGTTCTTCTGTAATTAGCACTTCTTCGATATCTTTCCCCAACATCGAAATTCCTCCTCTTTCATGCAGATCAATTATAACTTTCTTGTACTAACTATGTACTTACTTTGATCTGTCTTGCGTCGTGAAAATACCACTCCATACCGTACTCCTGGAACTGCACAAATTTCACCTTGCGCTGTAATGATTACCGGCAATCGGTCGCGTTCTGTCATGCCAACCTTTTCATCGATAAACAACCTGGATAAACGTTTCGGGTGTGTCATCCCCGGCAACAAGATTCGATCCCCATCCTCTCTTCTCCTGATAGACAGAGGAAGTGCAGAGTGAGGCAAGTCAAAATACATGATGTCATCTGTATCCGTGAATAACTCCGTATCGAGATTACTCACTTCATTCCAATAAAGCTGAAAATCATTTCCCCAATGGGTCCAAACGCCTTTCGGCAACACTTTTTGCAACTCCACTTCTTCAGATGGTGTATCACGAACGAACGTCAGCACGCCATATTCCCGAATGAATCGGTAACCGCGTGGAAGGTGAATGGATACATTCCCATTTTGCGAAGATAGATGGTGTAACAGTTGACTTATAAGCGCAGAATTATATTTTACGGGCATAATTTCCCCATTGTAAAGATACCTCAATAGTAGTGTAATTATCCGTCTTTGTAAAGTTTGGTGCATGCAGGAAAAAGCATTTCCGTCAACGACAGGCAGGCCCACTTCTGTGAACTTAGTAATTTCATCAAAGCGTTCCCGCGCCAGCATTTCAAGCAATTCTTCATCTTGCTGTAAATAACCAGACATTTTCACTGCATTTTCAGCGGCTCCCGGGTTTTCATCAAGAATAACCGGAACAATTTTGTGACGGTAACGATTACGCAGATAGGCATCACTTTCATTACTTGGATCTTCACGAAAATGTAATTCGTGCTCCCCAACATATGAATAGAGGTCCGCTTTCATAGCTGGAAGGAAAGGTCGAATGAGGAATCCACCTTCAACTTCACGCTTCACCGACATCCCTAGTGGCTGACTACCTTTCGTTACTTGCATCAAGACTGTTTCCAACTGATCTTCTGCATGATGTGCCGTTACTAAAACACCATAACCATGTTTTGTCATGATTTCCTCGAAAAATGCATATCGTCCATTCCGACAGACGGCTTGCACATTGCCACCATCTTTCTCGATAATAGCTGGAACCGGGACACTTCCGCCAAAAAACGGAATCCCATACACCTCACACAGCCTTGCCACAAATACGCCATCTGCCGCGGACTCTTTCCCGCGTAGTTTATGATCGACGTGAATTGCGGCAACTTCGATCTCCATTCGGTCTTGATTCGAAGCCATGAAATGTAAAAGCGCCACTGAATCTACCCCACCCGAACAGGCGATTAAAATACGGTCACCCGGAGCGATGAGTGACCATTCCTTGATAAAACGGAATATCGTCTGTTTAAATTTATCCATTGCTCCGCTCCCTCCTCTTTTCTAAACTACTCTTATTCGGATTTTACCATAGAATATCTAAAGGAGGGAGACTCACTCGCTTACACATTCAACCGACGACCCTTTCCCGGGAAATAGTTTGTGAATAGGGTGTGAAACTTGACCACTTCGGCAGGACATGGTCGATTTTCATAACTAACACAGTTCGATCGTCTCCAATCACGCCAAACTTCCGCTCCATTTCATGCATAATACGATCCGCAATTTTGTCACATTCGAACCCTCCGTACTTTTCAAGCGTGCTGTATAACGACTTCTCTTGTTTCTCAAGTGGAATATCACCATTGAAAATGCCGTCCGTTAACATCAGTATAATGTCTCCTGACTTTAATTCTTCATTTTTTGCCTCCACAGAAAAGGACGGCAGAAAACCGACGGGGACGGACTTGCTATCCAGTCTTATAAAATCGTCACCACGTTTAATATACGTACTCATCGATCCAGCTTTCCAAGACCAGATACGGCCATCCTGCAAATCAATGAGGGCTAGGTCAAGCGTGGCGTACATATCATCCAGCCCGTTCAAAGACATCATATAATGCAAGGTATGCATAGCTGTTTCAGGATCCATTTTCCGGTCCAAACATTCTCGCATCAAACGAATTACCTTTCGACTCTCACGATATGCATTTAGATCCTGGCCCATTCCATCCGACAACAAAACCGCCGTTAACCCTTCATGAATTGGGAATACTTCGTATGCATCACCTGCGTGAAATGTTTCTCCGCCTGCTGTTGCCGCAATACCATAATCAAGGGTAAAGCGAACTGCCGAACCAAATGTTAGTTGGATATGTGGAAATGGATCTTGTAAAACGGCAGATTTGGCGACTCGGAACGGCTCATCGTACATTTCTTCAAGAATCGGCAGAATAAACCTTTCAGCAACTGTCGTATCTGTTTCAAAGTCAGATCTTTTCTCGGGAATACAACAGATGATGCGACGTGCTCCCCTCTCCCCTGGTAAAACATCAATCTGGAAGTACTCAATATCTTTCTCTTGGAGCCGTTTCGCCAACTCTTCCTCGGCAGGCTTATAAATAGTCAAATCCTCTTTTACTTCATTCATGATTTTGTCCAGGTGGGTGCTCATATCACGCAACTGGAGGGCAAGCATTTTTCGTCCATGTTGAAGTTGTCCCGTCAATAAACGACCAGCAGCTTGTTCCTCGAGTTCCGCCACCAATCCATTGAATCGAATACACTTATATTTAATCTTTTCCTCAACACGGTGACGTTTAGCTTTTTTCGTCATAGAATAGGTCGCTTCCCATTCACTTAGAAGCCCGCCCATATCATCATCTGCGCCTTCCCAGCACTTGGCATAGCGGAAACAAGACTGGCAAATCTTTGGTATAACTTGCTGTGGCAATACATCAGCATTATCGCGGGGGGAAAACCGGTCGCCAACAAGCGTCGACATAAATTCAGAGAACTGCTGGAAATCAGCTAGTTGTTCGTCGAGCCGTTCCGCTAGCCATTTTTGTCGTTTTTCAGTAGTTTCCGTATTCTCCGGATAAAAAATATGTTTAATCGGCTCTAGTTTTTTCGAAGGGATTAGTAAAAAAATAATTGTTGCAGTAGCGATTGTTACAAAGTGCGAAGTATCAAGCGGTAAGGTCAAATCATACATTAGGAAAAATCCCGATACAGAGGCACCACCTAACACGATACCGATTTTTCCAAACCGGCGGAGTGTGCCTGCAAAAAAACCTGTCATACCATACACCGCCATCATTCCGGTGAAGGACAATTCTGCCACCCCCACAATAGCAGCGATGATCATTGCGATTGTTGTTGAAAAAGGAAGCCCTCCCACAAGGGCCGCAAGCAAGATTGTCAGATGAATGAGTGTACCTGAAATCGAAACAGGACCTAACATGAGCCCGTTCATGCCCGTTGTAGCAAGCGCACCGACAAGGCAAGCCGCTCCAAGACGTTCAGGCGTCCATTTACCAAAGAAGATTCGATCTGCGGCAGGAAATGCGACAAAGAGGAAGAAAGTCATGAACAAAGCAAGAACTGCTTCAAAGCCAATATATAATTGAACATTTACTGGTGGTTGCCCGACATGCATAATGAACTGCCACAACACTTGAACAACGATAATGCATCCTGCCACTGTTAGCGGTACTGATTTCCGCATTAGCGGATATTTAATAACCGCATTAAATACCGCAAGCATCAATAGATGGATAACAGCCTGTCCAAGACCAAGGAATGCACTCCCAAACATCCCGCCAATGAACACCCATATGAGATGCTTTCTGAAGCGGGCTCGTGCAAGTGCCCACACCGGCAAGAAAAAAGGAACCGCTGCATCGAACAAGACGGCTTGCGACAAGAAAAAAGATCCAAATAAGAATAGAGTCGCAACTAAAATATGCATTTTTCGTTTTCCAATCATCTCGACATACATACCAATCGGATGGCCTACTGGACGCACTAAATGATCAATTAGTTTCATTTCCCATTCCCCCTATGTCTACTATGCCTTGAGTATACATAGGCAAATGGAAAGAAATTGTCTGTTCATGACAACAAGATAACAAAATGTTTCGACTCATTCCGAACTGTTTTTTCTTTTTTCCTAAGACGGGTTGACACTTCATTGATTCAATTGTAATATAAGTATTGTTGTTCTGATCAAGCGAAAACAATTGCTCATGAGAATACACGAAGGCGGCGTAGCTCAGCTGGCTAGAGCGTACGGTTCATACCCGTGAGGTCGGGGGTTCGAACCCCTCTGCCGCCATTAATGTAATGCAGAAACAGCCGTCCAAAGGTTGGACAATAAGTTACTGGAAAAGCAGTCCCTGCGTCGTGAATTTACGACGCAGGGACTGCTTTTTTTCTGCAATGAAAAAATGGGCGGTTGTTTGGTGAGGTGTGGCGGTTTATGCGATTTCAAGTGACAGTTCGCAAATGCCATGACAGTTTCATGCTTTTCCATTACAGTTCGTCAGACTCTCCAAACCCCTCCACTACAAAAAAACAGCGAACAAGGGTCATTCCCTTTGTTCGCTGTTTTTCTCCACACTATTCGTACACTTTTTCATGAATTGAAACAGCTAGCAAGTTACCCTCTGCTTGCGCCACGGCCACCGCGTTTCGATTCTGTCGCTCTTTTCAAAGTAGAGAGACGCTCTTCGCTATCTTTCATGAACTTTGCCATCTTTTGTTCAAAGTTCTCTGGGCGATCCATAGCAGGACGGCCACCACCTTGACGCGGACGTTGCGGGCGCTGAGGACGTTCTGGACGCTGTTCAGATTCAGGCTTCGCTTTTCTAATCGATAACCCAATTTTACCATCTGCACCGACGTTCATCACTTTCACTTCAACCATGTCACCGACTTTAAAATGATCGTTGATGTCCTTGACATAATTGTCCGCCACTTCACTGATATGGACCAGGCCTGTTGAGCCATTCGGTAGCTCAACAAACGCCCCGAAGTTTGTGATTCCTGTTACTTTACCCTCTAGCTTGCTGCCTACTTCAATTGACATAAAAAAAATGCTCCTCCTTAAAATTTAAGCGGGCCCCACGCTGGGAGCCTTGCAACCGTATTAATGAGTCCTGCAAATTTGCAGGATCCTTACTTCCATTATAGCCAATAAAAAAAGAGTGTCAATAAGACTACTCTTTTCCTTCGTCTTGTTCATCTGTTTTTTTCTTGTTTTCGGGTATAGAAAAAATAATTTCATTCTTTTCAGACAAGAAATATTCCTTGCGTGCAAGTTTTGCGATATAGTCATCATCATTCAATTTCACAAGTTGTCTTTTTAGCATTTCTTGTTCTTCCTGCACCCCTTCAAGCTGGGCCAGCACCTCTACTCTTTGCAATTCCTTCGCCGCTAACGCATGTTTTTGATTGATGAACATATTCGTTAGGCCACCAAGAATAATAGCCGCAGCAATAGCAAACACAGCCAGTCTACGATATAAACGGACTTTCCGCGCATTCTTCCTAGTCTCTTTCTTTTGAAGTGAGCGGACATATTCAGTTTGAATCGATGCGACCCTTTCGGACGATTTCCTCTGCTGTTTCTGTTCCATGTCTCGCACTTCCCCTCTTCACACATTACAATTTGTTAGTCCATATATTGTATATCATTTCACTCTTCTTTTAAAGAGTTTCCCGGAAATGATACGGTATATTTTAACAAATGGTGTAAAGAGGACTGCAAAGACTTTCACAATAAAACGAATGACTAGACTGACAAGAGATACTACCAGACGCGCAAGGAACAAGAGTGGTCTTATAAACAGTATAAACAAGATCCGCCCGAAAAATCGGAACGGCTTATAAAAAATAGTTACGTATAGCAACATCCCACTAATCTGTGCAAACGGATCATATATCCGCCACGCCCCATCCCTGACAAGATAAAGGATGTAAAACGTCCAACATCCGACAAGTACCCATCCAATGACTTCAAGCCAAACCGCACGCCTTCGAATAACCGATTTCTTCCCGGCATGCGCGGTACTTGTTCCAATCATGTCCATGAATGCCCCAGCAACAATACCCGTCCCAATCATAGCGAGCAGGCTAAGAAATTGAACGGATAGACTCATCCAAACAATTTATGGAGGAAACCTTTTGAGCCTGATTCTTCTTCATCGTATTGAATAGTGCCGACCGTTCCTTCTAGCGTAAGAAGCCCTTTATCGACATCGAGATGAACAATGCGCAGTTCCTCTCCCCGGATTTGCAATAATCCTTGCGATGTTCGAACGAGAAATTCTTCCTGATCGAAGCGGTCGATTGATTTTACCGATGTGAGATCCATCCGTTTTCTGTTGCGCATAGTGACGACATGGTCTCCTGATGGAATTGCGTACGTAGGACTATCAGTTTGAAATTGCATTATATGCTTCCCCCTTTGCTTGTACGTTCACAGCCATCTTATGCTGGGACATAAAAAAACATGACAGGAAAATTCCCTGTCATGTTGTTCAGTCTTCGTCATCCATGAATTCCGGTTCCACTTTTTCAAGCTTCTCTTCTTTCAAAATTGTGTACATTGAGGCAGCATCGTCTTTTTTCGTCGTATCTTTTAGCACGTTGATTTTTACCGTTACAATTTTCTGACCAAAACGGATGGCCAATTCATCGCTTTCTTTTACAACGGATGATGCTTTTGCCACTTTTTCATTAATTGTAATACGCCCTTGATCAGCTACTTGTTTTGCGAGTGTCCGTCTTTTGATCAGGCGGGATACTTTCAAGAATTTATCGAGTCTCATAATAATCTTCCCCTTCTTTTGCTAGTTTCCAAAATTCTTCAAGTTCATCAAGTGTATAGTCAGTAAACTTGCCCTGTCCATCTTTTACACTCTTTTCGACAAATGAAAACCGTCTGTTGAACTTTTGATTTGCATGGACCATTGCTTCTTCTGGGGATAACTTGAGGAAGCGTGAAATATTAACGATTGTGAACAGAACGTCACCTAGCTCGTCCATTTGACTGTATTTCGTTCCGCTCTCTAGTTCTTTACGGAACTCCAACCATTCTTCATCAAATTTTTCTAAAGCGCCATCAATCGTTGGCCAATCAAACCCAACCTTTGCCGCCTCTTTTTGATAATTAAGTGACGTTAGAAGTGATGAAGAAGGACGTTCTTGTCCTTGTAAGAGTGATTCAGCTTGCGGTTTCTCCTGTTTTTTGATGTCCTGCCAATTTTTAAGGACTTCTTCAGAATTAGCCACGCTTTTATCTCCAAAAACATGCGGGTGGCGACGGATCATTTTTGAACCAACCGCTTGAAGCACGTCCTCCATCGCAAAATAACCGTCATCTTCGCCAATTTGAGCATGAAGAAATACTTGTAACAGCACATCGCCAAGCTCTTCAATCACCGCTTCATCATCTTCATTATCAATTGCCTCAAGCAGCTCATGCGCTTCCTCAAGCAAGTATCGTTTCAACGATGCGTGCGTCTGTTCACGATCCCATGGGCAGCCGTCTGGTGCACGCAGTGCAGCGATGATTTCTCTAAACGTCGACCAATCTTTCAGCCTCGCTTCCCGTTCGACGACAGGTGGTATATAAACGGTAGTCAAATTATTAATTTCAGTGACACGATCCAATTCAAATAGTGGAACCGTAATCAACTGCTCGCCCGTAGACCCCGCCGCCGTTACAACCGTCACTGGATGATCGTAGGCGTATTTCTCCATCAGTGACAATTTCACCTCAGATGCCACAAATGCATCATACACTTGTCCAATCAAAATATGCTGCTTCATATGAACGTCATCCCGTTTCATATCCGTTCCGTCGAGTAACTGGAACCCTTCAATCGGATCGATACGTAGCGCCGCAAAAATCGGGTCAAGAAAACTATTGCCACCCGCAATTTCCATTTGGATTAAACCAACACGTTCTTTCTCGACTAATAATTGTACCGTCCGTTCTGCAACGAGTGGGTGCCCCGGTACAACATAGGTAACCGGTTGTTCTGCACACATGATGAGCAACCGTTCTACAATTTCATCATATACATGCTCAAACGAGTCGTGTTTTTCATAAATTTCATCGAAGCTCATTAAGACAATGCCTTCCGCTCTTAATTCAGCGACAGCTGGGTGCTGGTCCGTACGCGCAACGATGCAGGCCGCTTCTTTCAACTTTCGATATGTCCCTAGTGCCAATTGGTCAAGGTCACCCGCGCCGAGACCAATAATTGTTAACTGATGCATATTATTCACCTTTTCTTTTAGTAAGTCGTAATTGCAATGTAGCTAAACGTTTACCGAATGGTAGAAGAAACCATTCCTTCTCTGCCATTATACGTGATTTCATAACGACGAAAAGGAAAACAGCTACTCCCGCCGAAACAGATGTTAATGCGATAAGTGTTGCCTCAATCCGCCCCGGCAACTGGTCAAATAAAAACCAGTCCGCAATGATCATCCACGGTAAAACAACTGCTATCATGAGGGTAGTCGCCCCTATCACCCATCCGTAAAAACGTGCTGGTGCAAGGCGGATTGGCCAAACTTTTTTGAAGTACAACAGCAGTCCGAACGTAATTGTCGCGAAACCGATATTGCCTGCAATTGCCGCTCCTGTGACATTCCATAGAGGAACCAGAAGTTGATTTGCTAAGACTTTTATAACCAATCCCCCGATTAGCAAGAGCGTCGGTACTCTCACTTTCCCTGCCCCTTGAAGCATCGCTGTTAAAGGTAAAATAAGCGACAACCAAAGAATTTGTAACGAGAAAATAATGAGCGCGACAGAGCCGTCACGTGTTTCGAACAACATTTCATTCACATAAGGTAAAACAAGCGCAAGTCCTGCTGCAGCCGCCCAACCGAATAGGAAAGCAGTCCGGAACGTTAGCCGGATAAACGGCAATGCCCCTCGTCCTGCTTTTTTTGCCGAATGGTGAGCGATAAGCGGAACAATCGCAAGCGATAATGTCGAAGCAATCAGAATCCCCATTTGCACGAGCGGCTGCCCACGGTCGTAGACGCCCTTCATTACCATGGCTGTATCTTCTGCAAAGCCATTAGATAGCAGGATATTATAAATCGTAAAAGAATCGGCCAGTTGAAACATCAGGAGAATAAGTGAGCTTGCGCTGACCCCCAAACTGACAACCGTCAATTCTTTCACCACTCGCCACGTGTCCACTTTTTCTAACGGCCCTTTGAACGTATTCCGAAAATAGAGAGCGAGAATAACGACGCCAGCACTTTCCCCGACAACCGCTCCCCACATCGCTACTTCGCCCGCTGTATAAAGTGAAGCACCTGCGCGCACCGCAATCCATGTCCCTATAAGGATGACCGTTACACGGAAGGCCTGCTCACCAACGCCAGAAACGGCAACAGGCACCATCCGCCCTTCCGATTGGAATGAACCTTTTAAAACTGCTAACGCCGGCATTATCAGAACGATATATGCTCCTGCCCGCAGGAGAGGAACGAGCTCAGTATCGCCCATGGAACGTGCGAAAAATGGTGCAAAAATAGTTAATAGAACAAAAAAGGTTGTTGATAATAAAACTAGATAGGTAAATGCCACACGCATCATCGCTTTCGCCTCACCACGACTCGTACTTCCCGCAAGCAGTTTCGATACAGCCACCGCAAAACCATACGACGTCCAGACGATAAAAATACCAATGAACGGATAAACTTGCTGATAAATATAAAACCCTTTGTCACCGACAAGGTTTTGGAACGGAACCCGATAGACTGCACCAAGTAATTTCACAATGATTGCAGAGATGGTCAGAATCGAAGCACCTTTCATAAACGTTTTCATGTCCCATTGCTGCGCCATAATCGTGCCTCTTTCTTTCGTACATAGTACACCCATTATATCACGAAGGAATAATAGTAAGATTTTCTAAAAAAGCATCAAATATTCACATTTAAATTAAAAATAGGTTTAGTTGTTCAACGTTATGGGAAAGACATA
>CAZWAW010000046.1:0-22739 GCA_964632025.1 uncultured Sporosarcina sp. | reverse complement strand
ACGATAAAATTGCCATCATATTTTAATAGAATACCTCGCAGTTCGCCATCCTCAACGAAATCGCCCCATAATTTCTGAATCGGATTAGTAAATCCATACGTCTCAATGTCTCCAATAATGAACAAATTTTCAGCAGGCTTTACAGAAACAAAATCCATTGTCTGCTGCCGATCTTCTTCCTCAAGTATTCGAATCATTTCAATCATTCCCTTTTTAGTTTTATAGACTAGCCTACCATACGGAACTAGTAGAGCACAATATGAAAAGCTCATGCTAATTTAATGGCATAAGCTTTTCATACTTTTTTATTAACCTTACGTACAATTACATTATCTTCATTGCTATAACTCCATCTTTACTTTTGCGGCCAAATCTTTGCATTTGGCTCAAGCAACCATTCATGCTCTTTTTCCATAATCCGCTCTGTCCATGGGTTTTCATCTAAATGACGAATCATCCAGCAAAAATACATTGCGTATCCTGGTGCAGTTGCTTGTGGATGGTCTAGGTCTCCAGGAATCGTGATGAAACTATTATGCTCCACCCGGTATGCTTCTGGACCAATCATTGCACAGCCGAACCCTTGTGGTTTGTCGAAACGATAGTAATAGACTTCTGGTTGATCATGGTGATGCGGCGGATAGCTCGACCAACGTCCTGGATTCGAAATGACTTCTCCGATGACAAGATTCGAATACGGCGCATTATTGTAATCGATAATCGTTCTGATAACACGCTCAGCCGTTCCATTCCACATACCTTCACCAGCGAATGTGCTTTCGCATTCAGCAGGTGTGTATAGTTTTGAGGGGAACGTTGCATCGTTTTCCGTCTTTTGGATAAGCACTTCACTTTTTCCAAGTGCTGTTACTGTTACGTCTACTCCACGTGGCACATGGAGGCACCAAGGACTTTCTTCAAATACCGAGTCGCGTTTCACTTCCATGTATTGACCTTCCCATTCAAGTCGGACAGCCCCTTCTAGAAGCAATACCGCCATCTCTTTGTCAGCATCTATCAATTTTTCCACTTTTTCTGCCAACATCGTGTAAATACCAATGTCTTGTAGCATATCACTTTGTTTTCCATCCGTTTCAGTTAATACCGTATAACCTTCTTTAATTTCATCTAACTTTTCGTACATGCAAAATTCCTCCTTAAATACGTTCAGTACTTTGGAACATCTCCATATGGTATTTCACATTTTCTGCTGCTGCTTTTACGATACGTTCATGTAATGTGAAGTAATCATTGAAAGGGGTACCCGCATCGACCACGTTTACGACTGAATTGAACGTCGATGTTGCTACATTTATTTTTCGGATGCCGTGAATAATGCATGTACGGAAATCTTCCTGTGAAATACCCGATCCACCGTGTAACACAATTGGAATATTGACTACGTTGTGAATTTCTTCGAGGCGATCAATCCGTAATTTAGGATTCCCTTTATACATCCCATGCGCATTGCCGATTGCAATCGCAAGTGTGTCAATCCCCGTTTCAGATGCAAACCGTTTCGCCTCTTCTACCGATGTAATCGCTATTTCAATGTCTTCCGAACCATCTTCACTACCACCAACTTGTCCAATTTCCGCTTCGACAGTTGCGCCATATTCTTTAGCAAGCTCGACAATTTTTATCGTTTCGGAAATGTTTTTTTCGAGAGAATGATACGACCCGTCATACATAACCGATGTAAAACCGATTTCAAGCGCTTCTCGAATCTTTTCCTCTGTCATTCCATGATCAAAGTGAACTGCGACAGGCACACTCGCTTTTTTCGCAGCTTCAATCATCATTGCCCCCATGAGATGAAGGGGTGACGGACCAAGACGCACTTCTGCAATTTGCAATATAAGGGGTGATCTGAGTTCTTCCGCCACCCTAACGGCAGCGATAACCATTTCCATATTCGCAACACTAAACGCTCCAACTCCATAATTGTTAACTTTTGCATGTTCAAGAATTTCTTTCATCTTCACAAGTGTCATAGTAGTACGCTCCTTGCCGGACTCTTAATACTTCCGGGCTTTCTCAAGATTTTGTTCTTTGTCTGCGAATGCATTTCGTACACTTTCTTTTTCGGACACTTCTGGAACACCTACATGCCACCAGGCTCCGTAACCGTCTGTCATTGTTTTCGGTAACACTTTTATATCTATTAATGTACTTACAGTCTGTTTTTTAGCGTCTTCAATTGCCACTTCAAGCTGTTCTAACGTATTTACAGAATATGTTTTGGCACCATATCCTTCAGCAACTTTTGCATAATCAACTGTCATTACAGGGCCATCCATTTTTCCCGTTTCCGGGTTTCGTTTACGAAACTCTGTACAAAAACTATCCATTCCATTACCCATTTGTAAGTTGTTGATGCAACCGAATCCCGAGTTATCGAAAAGTAGGATATTAATTTTCTTTCCTTCTTGCAAACTTGTAACCAATTCTGTATGAAGCATCAAATAGCTGCCGTCCCCGACCATTGCATATACTTCTTTTTCCGGTTCAGCAATTTTCGCACCAAATGCACCCGCAATTTCATAGCCCATACATGAATAGCCGTATTCCATATGGTATGTATTGCGTTTCTTCGACTTCCACATGCGTTGCAAGTCACCAGGTAAACTTCCCGCCGCTCCAACGATAATCGCATCGTCATCCAATAATTCATTGACTTTTCCAAGAACGCTCGTCTGCGTCAACTGCGTTCCAAGTGCATTTTCATATTCCTCCAACTGTTCATCAAGCTGTCCAGCGACCTCAGGAGTGAATCCTTTTTTGTATGTAACTTTATACAAACGTTCAAGTTCAACTTTCCAATCTTGCTGCGCTTCTTCGACTTGATTTAAATAGCCAGATTTGTACCCTTCGATTTCCTTTTCAATCGCTTCGAGCCCCGCTTTCGCATCGGCAACGACTTTGACAGCATCCATTTTTCCAGCATCGAATTCGGAGATATTGATCGTCAAAATTTCGGCTTGATTAAACAATTGTTTTGAAGCAGTTGTGAAATCAGTAAAGCGAGTACCGACTCCTATGATTAAATCTGCTTGTTTCGCAATTGCATTCGCGGCAGAGTTCCCCGTTACTCCAATCCCACCAAGATTTAGAGGGTGGTCACTTTCAATTCCACTTTTTCCTGCTTGCGTTTCTCCAAACGGAATATTGAATGTTTCTGCAAACTTCAAAAATGCATCTGCCGCTTCGGAGTAACGTACCCCCCCGCCCAAAATAAGAAGCGGTTTCTTCTTAGATTTGATGAGTTCCACTGCGTCTTTGACACTTTCTACCGATGGCATACGACGTTCAATCCTGTGAACACGTTTTTCTAAAAATGATGACGGGAAATCCCACGCTTCACCTTGCACATCTTGAGGCAACGAAATTGTTACTGCACCCGTATTTGCTGCATCGGTCAACACCCGCATTGCGTTAATCATTGCGGTCAGCAATTGTTCCGGTCGGCTGATACGATCCCAATATTTACTCACCGGGCGGAATGCATCGTTTGTAGAAATCGATAAATCATGTATCTGTTCAATTTGTTGTAACACCGGGTCCGGTTGACGAGTCGCAAATACATCACCTGGTAAAAGTAACAACGGGATATTATTCGCTGTCGCAGTTGCTGCGGATGTTACCATGTTCGCGGCACCTGGACCGACCGAAGATGTACAAGCGATAATTTGCTTGCGGTGTTTTTGTTTCGCAAATGCTATGGCTGCATTCGCCATTCCCTGCTCATTACGCCCTTGGTACACTTCCAAATGCCCAGTGTCTTCAGCAAGTGCTTCTCCCAATCCAACTACGTTCCCGTGGCCGAATATAGTGAAGACCCCCTTTACAAATGGTTGTTGGTTGCCATCTATTTCAACATACTGTGCATTTAAAAATTTAACGAGCGCTTGAGCTGTCGTTAATCTGATTGTCGTCATCGTCTAGTTCTCCTTTCAACGCTTAAAAATAACAAAAGGAAAGCGGATTGGACTTCACTCCGCCCTTCCACTTCCCTTCATTTTGCTTGATTAAACGGACGCTATTTTACTTCATGTAGCGAGCCGTCACCATTTTCTTCCTTGTGTAAAACTCTACGCCATCTTTACCATTCGCATGGAGGTCACCGTAAAACGAATCTTTATAGCCCGAGAATGGGAAGAATGCCATTGGAGCTGGTACACCAACGTTAATACCAAGCATACCTGCATCAATCGTTTCACGGAATTGGCGAACAGATGATGCACTGTCTGTATACAGACAAGCACCATTTGCAAGTGGTGATGCGTTCGCTACTTCCACACCTTCAGCCAAGTCCTTCACTCGCACAATTGAAAGTACTGGTGCAAAAACTTCATCTTGCCAGATTTTCATTTCTTGTGTGACATTATCAAAAATTGTTGGTCCCAGGAAGTAACCTATACCATTGACTGCTTCATCTTGTCGGCCGTCACGTATAAGAGTTGCTCCTTGCTCAATACCTGATTCGATATAGCCGAGCGTACGCTCTTTATGAGATTCACGGATAACCGGACCTAGGAATACACCTTCGTCAAGACCATTACCAATGATGATTTCGTCAGCTGCTTTTTTCAATCTTGCAACAAACTCGTCCGCAATGGAATCTTCTACCGCGACAACCGCTGCAGCCATGCAACGCTCTCCTGCCGATCCGAAAGCCGCACTTATTACTTGTGTAGTTGCCGTATCAAGATTTGCATCCGACAAGACAATCGAATGATTTTTAGCGCCTGCAAGTGCTTGTACACGCTTCAAGTTCGCTGCACCTGTTTTGTAGACATATTCGGCTACTGGTTGTGAACCAACAAATGAGATTGCTTTAATTTTTTTATGTTCAAGCATTCCGTTTACGACATCATG
Organism: uncultured Sporosarcina sp.; assembly: GCA_964632025.1. Classification (GTDB taxonomy): domain Bacteria; phylum Bacillota; class Bacilli; order Bacillales_A; family Planococcaceae; genus Sporosarcina. Next base: position 17,861 of record CAZWAW010000046.1, on the reverse strand, counting down.
AGCTCCATGTACGATGTTTAAAACACCTTTCGGCAAACCTGCTTCTTCAAACAATTCAGCAAGACGATTTGCAAGAAGTGGTGTACGCTCGGATGGCTTCAAGATGAATGTATTTCCACAAGCAATTGCAAGTGGGAACATCCATGCCGGTACCATCATCGGGAAGTTGAACGGTGTAATTCCACCAACGATTCCTACCGGATAGCGATACATGCCTGATTCGATGTTTGTTGCGATGTCCGGAAGCTGTTCCCCCATCATCAATGTAGGTGCACCGGCCGCAAATTCAACACACTCGATACCACGTAGGACTTCACCATGTGCTTCCGCATAACTTTTTCCATTCTCAAGTGTGATTAGCTTCGCAAGTTCTTCCCAGTTTTCTACAAGAAGTTGTTGATATTTGAAAAGGACTCGTGCACGTCTCGGTACCGGTGTTTGCGACCATGTTTTGAAGGCTTCATCTGCCGCTTGAACTGCACGCTCGACATCTTCTTTTGATGAATAAGGAACCTCAGCGAGCGCTTCCCCTGTTGCTGGATTTACAACTATTTCGCTTTTATCTGAAATCGAATTTACCCATTCTCCACCAATATAATTCTTTAGAAGTTCAACTGTTTTTGTAGTCATTTTTTATTCTCCTTTTTTATATGATAGGTTCGTAAACTGCAGTATTCATATGGTGCTTTAATTCTTCTTGCGTTGGCATTGCATCAGAACAACTATGACGTGAAATAACGATTGAGGCAGATGCACTCCCCATTTTCATCGCTTCTGGAATTTCCTTTCCGTTCATAAGCCCGAAAATGAACGCCGAAGCGTACGAGTCACCTGCACCAAATGTTTTCAGTACATTAGTCCGATAAATACCACTTCGATGAGATGCGCCATCTTTCGTGTATGCGATGGAACCCTCGCCACCATGTTTGATAACAACAATTTCCGCTTTGTAAGAGAACCAACGTGAAGCCGTGTAATGATCATCCGCACCTTCGATATTCAACAACTTTTCCATCATGTCGAACTCTTCACGTGTTCCGATGATGACATCACATTTTTCAGCTACCAAGTTATAATAGACTGCCGTTTCTGCTTCATCCGTCCATGTGTATGGGCGATAGTCAAGATCAAAGAACACCGTGACATCATGCTTCACTGCATATTCAAGCGCTACAAAAACAGCTTCTCTGGAAGGACTTTTTGCAAGTGCAGTTCCTGAAATAAGTACCGCTTTTGATTGTTTGATATACTGCTCATCAACCTCAGAAGGATGAAGCAGCAAATCGGCAACATTATCACGGTACATAAGAATGCTACATTCCTCAGGACTCTTAATCTCTGTAAATGCAAGACCAGTAACAGCACCTGTTTTATCAATCGTCACGCCAGTCGTGTCGATATCATTTTTTTGTAAATAGTCGGTAATGAAACGGCCCATCTGATCATCCGATACTTTCCCTATGAAACCCGATTTCTGCCCAAGCCGTGCGGAGCCGATTGCAATATTTGCTGGAGAACCTCCGACGTACTTCGTGAACGTACTCGTTTCTTCCATTGGCCTATTCGTTTCATTTGCATTCAAGTCAATGCAAAGTCTTCCGACAGCAATAAGGTCAAGTGATCGGTCGTCCCTAATTTTAAGTGGATTCACCATTTACTCCTCCTCATCATTTCCCCGTTATAATTGACGTTATATTGACATTAAGAATCCCCTTCAAAGGCGCATTCGCTCAATATATATATAAACTATTTATTAACGTTTCCGAAGTCTTAATCCGCAACTTGAGCGGTTGTCCCTCGAATAATCATTTCCGGGTTGAATAATATACGTTCCTTCACTTCACTGTTCCCTTTGATCTCTTCTAAGATGACATCGACAACTTTTCTTCCCATATCTTGTGTCGGTTGGGCGATTGTCGTCAGTCCAGGAACCGTCGTCATTGCCAAAATCGTATTATCAAATCCGATTAAAGATAAATCTTCTGGTATTTTTAGTCCCATTTCCTTCGCACCTTGAATCACTCCGATTGCAATCAGATCATTACAAGCGAATATAGCCGTCGGGAGTTTTCCATTTGCAGCCATTTCCATTAACATTTTCCGACCGTTTTCCATCGTCGCAACTGTTTTGTATATGTTCTCATCCGAATAAGGTATTGCATTCGCTGAATGAGCTTCTTGATAACCAAAAATACGCATCCTACTACTACTTGCAAACTCGGCAATAATTGCAACATTTGTATGCCCCTGCGATATTAAGTACGAAGTTGCATCGTACCCCCCCTTGAAATCATCCACCGAAACAGAATTGACATCCAATCCTGCATTGTCTTGTGTCAACATGACCAAAGGAATCCCATTTTCCTGCAACCCTTTTAAAAGGGTGATGTCTTGGACTGTTGTTGCGACAATAAATCCGTCTACTTGCTTGCGCTGTAGTAATTCAATGTATTTCTTCTCTTTCTCAACGTTGGAGTCTGTACTGCAGATGATGACACTCATTCCATATTCATGTGCACGATCCTCAATGGTCCTGGCCATTTCCGAGAAAAATGGATTTGAAATGTCGGGAACTAATAACCCAAGCGTTTCCGTTCCTTTTCCCGTTAACGCAGAAGCCATCATACTGGGATGATAATTAAGGCGTTTCATCGCCTCTTGAACCCTTTCCCTAGTAGAATCACGCATTTTACCAGAATTATTAATCACTTTCGACACTGTCGCAATCGATACATTCGATTCTTTTGCCACATCATATATTGTTGGTCTCATGGATACCGCCTCATTTCTTTCTGTGGTGATAGTTCCATGTTAAGCGCTTTTCACTTTTATGTTAAGTACCTTGTGTTTTGCCTTAGTTATGAGCCATGAATTTCGTTCTTACATCCACCAGTTTTCCAGTTTCAAAAGACTCTTTACAAGCGTAACCTAATTTTGTAGACTCTACGCCATCTTCTACCGTAACGGATGGTCGACGGTTTTCTCTAATACAATTGATGAACTCTTCCACTTCACTTAAATAAGCATGTTCAAAGCGTTCCAAAAATCCGTCGAAACATTTTTGAACGATCCCATTCTCATTGAAAATGACAACTTGGTTACGTTCAGGCGTCGTTCCAATCCGGAGACTACCTTTTGTACCAATGATTTCAGTTTCAATGTGGTAACCGTGAGCACAATTGCGTCCAGCAACGAATATTCCGATGGCGTTATTTTCGAATCGGACCATTGCAGCCCCTGTTTCCGCATCGTTCAACTCGTCAAATTCTGGTTTTGCATAACTTCCACCGATAGCCCAAACTTCTTGTGCTTTTGTCCCTAAAAACCAATGGGCCAAGTCAAAGTCGTGAATGGACATGTCAAGGAATAATCCCCCGCTATAATTTGTTTTTGCAAACTTCAAGAAGCTTTCCATTTTGTCAGCCGGATCAATGCCGTAACAACGGATGAACATAGGTTCACCGATGTCACCGCGTTCTACTTTCTTTTTCGCTGCCATGTACGAGCGATCATAGCGTCGCATGAAGCCAAGCATGAATACTTGGTTAGGATGCGCGGTAACCGATTCTTGCACTTCGAGCGCCTCTTCCAAATAAAGGCCTAACGGTTTTTCACTAAAAACGTGAAAACCTGCTTCAAGCGCTTGTTTAATTTGACTACAATGGAAGCCTGATGGAGATGCAATGAAAATAGCATCCAATTCTTTGTTTTTCAGCATCTCTTCATAGTTCGTATAACCGTACGGAATATTCCATTGCTCTTTCACGTCTTGAACTTCCTGTTCGATGACACTACATACGGCTAACAGCTCGCAATGTGGAATACGAAATGCCAAGTTTTCAGCATGTTGACGTCCTAAACGGCCAAGTCCAACGATTCCTACTTTTATCTTTTTCATCACTTTTACACTCCCGCCGTCTCTTTAATATATTTCCTCGCAATTAGTGCGTATTTAAATGGGTTCGCCACTGCTGGATCTTGTTCTGCTTCAACAACCATCCACCCTTTATAACCGCGCTGCGCCAGTAATTGAAAGAGAGGTTTGAAATCAATTGTTCCATCCCCAGGTACGGTAAACACACCTTCTTTTACCCCTTGTAGGAAACTTAAACGCTCTTCTTTCATTTTGTCAGCAATCACTGGACGAATATCTTTTAAATGCACATGTTTGATTCTTGTGAAATGACGTTCAAGTACTTCTAGCGGATTTTCACCTGAAAGGTAGAGATGTCCAGTATCATAAAGTAGCGATACATAATTCTCATCCGTCAATTCCATCAGTTTGTCAATTTCTTCAGTTGTTTGAACTCCAGTACCCATATGATGGTGGTAAGCGATTTGCATTCCCTTGTCTTGGGCCAATTTCCCAAGTCTATTCAACCCTTCTGCAAGCGTACTCCAATCTTCGGCAGTAAAAACCGGCTTCGCTACGAATACAGGAGTGCTTTGTTGTCCTTGAATGCTGCGTCCTTGTTCAGAAACAACAATTACTTTTGCTCCCATTTCATGCAAGAAATCACGATGTGCAATGAAAGCACTTGCCGTATCTTCAAAAGGCTTCGTCGTTATAAAAGCACTGAACCAAGCACTTGCAACTTCCATTCCGCGTAATTTCAATGCATTTTTCAGTGTCGGAATATGACGTGGATACTTATTACCAACCTCGGTTCCAGTAAATCCGGCAAGTGCCATCTCACTAATGCATTGTTCAAATGTATTTTCGCCGCCTAATTCCGGTAGATCATCGTTTGTCCAACCGATTGGCGCGATGCCAAGTTTTATCGCATTTTCATCAAACATATTAATTCCCTCACCTATTATGTTCGTCCGTAACCAAAGACGTATCCGTGAAAACTACGCTTAGTCGATACTTCAAAACATGTAATTTAACCTTTTAAGTTAAGCGCTTAACCTAATTATAAAACTAGTGTACTAGCTCCACTCAGAATACGCAAATAAATTTTATTATTTCAAATCTTTACACCCTTTAACGAAAGCTCACTTAACAAAACCGAGCGGCCCTCTTCCAGGGATATCTTTGCAGCGAGCGCCATGACTTCCGCTTTTAAACCATCTTCCCCAGAACAAGTAATTGGTGCACCATTCAGAATAGCAGAGGCAAACTCATTGATTTCTGATACAAAAGCATCTTTGTATCGGTCAAGGAAGAAGTGTTTAGGATGATCCAATACTACCGATTCTTTCGTTTGGATTTGTATATTCGTAAACCGTTCATTATCCGCGGTAACAGATCCCCCATCCCCAAACACTTCTATTCGTTGGTCATATCCATAAGCCGCTTGACGACTGTTATCAATAACACCTAAAGAACCATCCTCAAATGTAAGCGTAATAATAGCTGTATCAACGTCATTATTGCGTTCAAATCTCGCGTCAATCAAATTCGCAGCTTTCACTGATATCTCCACTACTTCCCGTCCAGAAAGGTAACGGATCATATCAAAATCATGAATTGTCATGTCCATAAACATGCCACCTGAACGCTTAATATACGATTCATCCGGCGCTTCAGGGTCACGAGAAGTGATTTTAAGTATATGTGGTGTCCCAATTTTTCCTGCTCGAACAATGTCATACACCTTTTTAAAATGCTTATCAAAACGGCGATTGAAACCAACTTGAAACTTCACACCGGCTTCTTGTACAACTTGAAGCGCTTCTTCACTTGCCGCCAAATTAAAACTAATCGGTTTTTCACAAAATATATGCTTACCGGCTTTTGCCACTCGTTTAATGTAACTTGCATGTGAATCTGTAGGTGTGCAGATAAAAATTGCATCTATCTCTGAGTCTTCCAATAAATCTTCCTCACGGTTTGTAATGACAGGAACCTTTAGTTCGAAATGAGTTCCGACTAAATGATCAATACCAACGTCCGCAATCGCTTTTAGAATGAACTTATCCGAACTCAATATATTTTCCGCGTGCAGCTGGCCAATGCGCCCTGCCCCGATAATTCCGACCGTAACTTTCTTCATGCTTATAGCCTCCTTTTTTTAATCCACATTAACAGAATCTAATTTCACTGTTTTTTTAGTACTATCCACTGTCGGTGTTTTCGGATCGAGCTTCCGATTCGTATTTCTCCAGAACCAGAACACCGCACCAATCAATAGAATACTTGCTAGCATAAAGACAAATGACATTGGTGAATAGTCGTAATTCGCTTCTGCCACGCCAATTGGAGAGAAGAATGCATAGACCGCAATCATCATGACGATGATGAAAACCGAAAATGGTTTTGCATATTTCCACGGTGTGAGATCCACTTTGTTTGCATCATGAAGTTCGTATGGCGTTTCTCTTGGCTTAAGCCTCCCAACGATCAACATAACCAAAATATTGAGTGGGAAAAGAACTGTCAATACGTAAAGGAAATTGACATGACCAAAAATTAATTTCGATAGCGCATATAGAATTACGTGGACGACAATCGCCACTTTCGGTGCACTAGCTGGCACCCGCTTGCTGAAAAATCCGACCATCACCATTGCAATTATTGGCAAACTATAAAACCCGTTCATCTCTTGTAAATAAACATAGAGACCAGATGGTGCAAAGATAATGAATGGTGCAATGACAACTGAAATTGCCGCTAGAATCGCTGCAAAAATCCGGCCGGCTTTAACGAGTTCATACTCCTTCGCCTTCGGTCTAAATAACGGGCGATAGAGGTCGAGCGTGAATAGTGTGATCGAACTATTCAATGCACCGTTGAATGAACTTAGAATCGCTCCGAATAACACGGCAGCCATGAATCCTGACAAGGCAAGCGGCAACACACTAACGACAAGTGTTGGATAAGCCATATCCGGATTTGAAATTTTGCTACCTGATAATAAGTAAGCAATAATTCCGGGAAGTACCAAAAACGTTGCACCAAAAATTTTAAATAACCCAGCGAATAGTACCCCTTTTTGACCTTCAGCTAAGTTTTCGGCTCCCAATGTACGTTGGATAATCGATTGATTCGTACACCAATAAAATAAGTTATTAAACAATAACCCTGTCAACAGGACTGTCCATGGTACAGATGAAGTATGATTTCCAATCGCATTTAATTTCGCAGGATTTGCAGTCAATAATTTTTCAACACCATCTACCAAACTGCCTCCGCCTAATACGAATAATCCTAAGAATGGAATCATCAGTCCCCCAATAACAAGACCGATTCCATTGATTGTGTCACTCATAGCAGTCCCACGTAACCCGCCAAATATGACATAACCACAGCCTATTGCGCCAATTAAAATCGAGACAATCAATACCGTAATGAAGGGGCTGAATTTTCCGATTTCTGAAATCGAGAAAATACTATCTAAAACAAGTGCGCCTGAGTACAATACTGTAGGTAAATACGCCACCGCGTAACCTATTAAGAATAAAACAGAAACGATTTGGCGTGTTCGTTGATCATAACGTTGTTCAAGAAAATCTGGTATTGTTACTATCCCTGTCTTCAAATAGCGCGGTAAAAAAACAAATGCCATGAAAATCAAAGCGAGCGGCGCTGTAACTTCCCAGGCCATAACGACCATCGATTCACCGAATGCTTGACCATTTAAGCCAACCATTTGTTCCGTCGATAAATTCGTTAAAATGAGTGAACTCGCAATAACGATTCCCGTTAAGCTCCTCCCGCCAAGAAAATACCCGTCCGTACTAGACATATCTGTATTCCTCGTCTTATACCATGAAAACCATGCTACAAAAATCGTATAGGCTAAAAAAGATGTCACGATAATCCAAATCATACGGTTTTCCTCCCCCTCAATCATTAAGTTTGCTATACAAGGTTTTTTCGTTAAACGATTCATAGTGACGCTTTATCAAACTGACAGCGAATCCCTTGTGATAAATTCCAATAACAAAATGTCATTATCCCATAAAAGGTTAAGCGCTTAACTAATTTGCCGTAAAAAAAATGACATTTCTGATCCTTATGGGCGAGACCTTCTTTTATCGCTTTACTTCAACTTACTTTGTGTTCTCATTGTGGAAAATGGTTTTAATTTTACAATTAGTCAGGTGATTTCTAATCAACTATAGCTGTTTGTTCCTTTCTCAAAATTACCTCATCCAAAAGAAAGCGCTTTCTCAAACTCTCTTTCGATGAGTATAATATAAGACTTATCAGAAATCAATACGTTTTTTAAAATTCGTCAATTTTCTTTGTAATTCTAAATTGTTCCCAAAATCGGTACACTTATGAATAAATCCAATTGGGGAATTCTAAATAAATGTATGTATTAAGAGGAGGTTTTTTCGTGCGTCACTGGGTTATCTTACCGATATATGTACTCGCATTGTCTTTGCTATTCTTAACCGTTGTTTCAGCAAAAGAAGAGCCTACACAAGAAATGATTTTAGATGAACGAATGCGTCTTTATTTACGGTTTGAAAACGTAACTGTCCCCTGGTATTATTTAGCGGCCGTTGATCAATTTGAAAGGAATATCCAACAAGTTCGAACGGATATTCCGAAGAAAGAAGGGCCCGTCGCCATTCAGTTTCCAGACGATTTTTGGACAGGTCCACTTAACCCCGATAAAAAAGATACGTCTCCTGAATCGATTGCTTATTCAGATGGAAATGGGCTTGATGGCAATGAAGACGGGGTAGCTGATTCCAACGCTGCAGAAGACGCGCTCTATACAATGGCAACTTATTTAAGCGGATACGGGCAAGCTGAAGAAGATTTCAAATCGGCTTTATTGGACTATTACGAGCGCGAAGACACGGTTAAACAAATTTTAGCTATCGCAAAACTATATAAACACTTCGAAACGTTGGACTTGGATGAACATGCTTTTCCTGTTCCAACCAATTACAATTACAGTTACCGTGGAACCTGGGGTGCAAGCAGGGGATGGGGTGGCAGAAGGATTCATGAGGGAACCGACTTGTTCGCCGGGTATGGTACCCCAGTTCGAGCCACATCTTACGGAGTTATCGAAATAATGGGATGGAATGACTTTGGAGGTTGGAGGGTCGGCATTCGCGACACCCATAATACGTATCACTATTTTGCCCATTTAGCTTATTTCAATAAAGATTTGAAAGAAGGCGACATCGTTGAACCAAGGACCATCATTGGTTCAGTAGGCAGTTCAGGTTATGGAAAAGCAGGGACATCCGGCCGATTCCCTCCTCATCTCCACTACGGGATGTACAAATATAACGGACGAACAGAATGGGCTTTTGATCCATATCCTTCGCTTAGAATTTGGGAACGACAGGATAAACAGAAATGAAGTAAGCGGAAAGCATCGGTTATAGCACCGATGCTTTCTATTTTTTGAATGCGTTTAATAAAACAAATACAGCACCATTAGTGGAACAAAATTTACGCTAACCTTCGTTAATTACTCCGTATCGATTTTGTTTCCCCATCCAAGAACTAGCATCACGCCACCTTAGACTTTTAGCTGAAATCCAGCTACTTGTATCAGTTGTGTTGTTTTCGGGCTGCCAGTCATTTTGATTAGCCCAATAAAATAAACCGTTATGAAAAATTAATGTTGCATTATAAATGATTGAGTCATAGTTTTCTGGACTTGGAAGGATATGAAACTGGGTTACACCTTCAAATAATAATTCAATTGCAGAAGGGTGACTAAATTGCCTTTGGAAAAGGATTCGTACATTCGTATCAAGACCTGATGGTACAGCCATTGACAGGTCCTCATCCACATAACTTTCAGTCCACATATACAACTCCTTTAAACAACTATCATGAAACCATCCAAACTTGTCTAAAATTTTTTCAATATCTTTACTATCCTTAACTTCTATCCACTCCATTTTCTCACACCTCCTATCCAGTTTATTTCTCCGCCGCTTTCAATTTCCCTTTCTTCAAGTAAAGGTGCGTCATTTGAAGAAAAAAGCATTACCATAGTTTCAGTAATGCATCCGTTAGCTGAAATAATCACAATTATTTTTCGCCTTTATTATGTTTTTCAAACAAATAAAGTATTAGAAATCCACCGCCTAAAAATAATGGAAAGGCAATAATATAGTACATATTTTTAGGTACTTCAAAAACACTTCTAAGATAACTAAAAAGAAACATCCAAAGAGCTAAAGTTACATATTTCCCCCAACGTTTCATAAAAAGCCCCTTTTACTATCGGTTCTATTTTTTACTAGCCTTTACATAGAGCCTTGATTCTAAGTCAATTCTCAAGTAGATGCCCCTTTAGTTTAACAAGGAAAAGGAAAATGCACATTATGATTCAGGTACGAAATAAGAAGAAGCCAACAATTAATATATCGGCTTCTACTTATTTCTCCCTATTACCTAATTATAAAAAATAGTTACGTTTAATTATTTTTCCTATTCCAATCTTCTAACGACATCATTTTAAAATCTTCCTCAAAATCTAACCTTAAAGGGGTTATTAATTCAAGAGAATTACCATCAGGGTCTTGAAAATATATTGCTGCGTGCGCATTTGGATTATTTGGTAATACGAGTGGTTGCTTTTCTGGTCGAAATCCAAAATCAGTCTTTACTTGTATTCCTCTTTGTTCGAGCCATTCTTTGGCAACCTCCATATCTTCTATATCAACGTAAAAAGCAATGTGTCTCAAAGAAGGATGGTATTGTGTTTCAACTTTATCAGTTTCCCACAGCCCTAACCAACTACGTCCTTTCTCAATCCAAAAGAATACTAATTTCTCTTTTTGATAGGCAATTTCTAAATTTAGTTTTTTATAAAACTCTATAGATGTTTCAAGATTCCTAACAGGTAAATGCGCTTCATATAATCCTTTAATCATTGACATAACCCCTTTTGGTTAGAATACAATCTTTTCGAAACAACCACCTCGAATTACTGCCTGAAAATCCTTTAATTTCAAACCTAAGGTAAAAAGTATTGACTTTATGGTCGGGAGATGAAAGAAAAAAACCCACACCAATGTTGACTTTTTTTACTAACGCTTTTTTCAACTTATTAACTTATCCTATTGAATAATTCTTGCTAAAACTGCTACTTTTTAATGATGAAACCATGGGCGTGCCTATACACCAACAAAACTACAGACCCACCCGCTATTGCGAATAGGTCTGTAGTTTCCCCATCTAAAGAACCCATTACAATCATTTCGATGCATTTCTAAATTAAATCTCAATCTCCAATGTCTTAAACAAGAACGAATACATATCCGTCTGTTCCTCAATGATCTTAACGGTTGGTTTACCCATTCCATGACCAGCATTCTTTTCCACCCGCAAAAGAATCGGGTTATTCCCTCGTTGTCCCGCTTGCAATGTCGCCGCAAATTTCGTCGCGTGCCACGGAACCACACGGTCATCCGTATCAGCTGTCGTCACAAGTGTCGGTGGATACTCGACTCCTTCTTTGACATTATGGAGTGGAGAATACTTGTACATGAACTCGAAATGCTCCGGATTTGTTTCAGCATTTCCGTAATCGGTCACCCAATAGCGTCCCACGGTAAATTTATGATAACGCAACATATCAGTGACAGGAACGAGACAAAGTGCCGCCCCATATAGATCGGGCCGCTGGGTGATGCATGTCGCGACAAGCAATCCACCATTACTTCCACCCATAATGGCAAGTTTTTTGCTATTCGTATAGTCTTGTTCAATCAACCACTCCGCCGCAGCAATGAAATCGTCAAATACATTTTGCTTTTGCCCTAACGTCCCCGCTTTGTACCATTGCGCACCGAACTCTCCACCACCACGTAAATTCGCAACCGCATAAATGCCGCCCGCCTCAATCCACATACGCTGTGATGGAGAAAAAGCCGGAGTTAAGCTAACATTGAAACCGCCATAACCATACAATAAAACAGGATTATCGCCCGTCAATTCCAACCCTTTTCGATGTGTCAAGAACATCGGAATACGTGTACCATCTTTGGATGGATAAAATACTTGAGTAGTCTCAAAACCAACTGTTTCAAACAGCTCCGACGTTTCAAAGACAGTACCCAATTCATCCTTCTCAAAATCATAGCGTGCAATGGTTGTCGGCACCAAGTAAGAAGTGTAGCCTATGAACATCATTGACGCTGTTTTCTTACCGGTCACGCCAGATAATGAAATGTAATTAGGAAGAGGCACTTCTTTTTGTAACTGTCCTTCCAAATCATAAATACGTAGTTTGTAATGGGCATTATGCAAATAGCATACGACAAACTGCTCGTTAATGATTTTTGCGAATGTAAGGACGTCTTCCTGTTCCGATATGATGTCAATCCAATGCCCTTTCCCTGGTTTATCCAATTGAACAGCAATGATTTTTTCTTTCGGGGCATTGTAATTTGTCTTGAAATAAAATAGCTTCCCTTCATTTCCAATAAACGAATATTCGCCGTCATCATCTGCCAATAAATGAACAAATCCTGCATCGGCTTGTTCATCACGATAATAGATACGGCTCTTATTTTCCGTCCCTTTCCATACTGATAAAATCAAATAACGATAATCATCAGAGAGCATTGGATTAAAAGATAACTCTTTATCCTCAGTGTCTTCATACACCAACTTATCCGCTTCTTGGACTGTACCAACTGTGTGCCAATAAACACGATTGTAGTTACTTTCATCTTCCGAATCTACCGTCCCAGGTTCAGGGAATCGATTATAATAAAACCCGCTTCCCTCTTCATTCCATGCAATACTGCTGAACTTACACCATTTGATAACGTCAGGCTCGTCTTTGCCCGTCTGCAAATTGCGGATTCGAATTTCCTGCCAGTCACTTCCGTTCACTGAAACGCCGTAAGCCAAGCGATTCCCGTCTTTCGTAAACGCAAGATTCGTTATCGCAGCCGTTCCCTCTTCATTCAACGTATTCGGGTCAATAATGATCTCAAGCTCATCCGACGATAAATCCTTTGTCCGATAAAAAATGGCTTGGTTTTGTAGGCCATTATTTTTATGAATATAATAATAGTCACCTTCTTTTTGCGGAACGGAGTATTTTGGATAATTCCAGGATTTCGTTAATTTCTCTTTCACTTTTTCTCGTTCTTGATACGTTGCTAGGTAGTTTTGAGTCGCTTCATTTTGTTCATCAATCCAAGTCTTTACCTCTACAGTTTCTGGCTTTTCGAGCCAGCGAAAAGGATCTGCAACATCAGTGCCATGGTAGTTTTCAACAATCTTCTCTGTCTTTGTCATCTTGCCCACCCCATTACCCCCTATAACTAGTTATCGTCTATATTTTACCATATTACAAACTTAATTAAATAACTATTCACACTAAAAAGCCGCTAACCCATTTATAGGTCGCGGCTTTCATTGATTTAGTCCATCATGTCTGCAATTATGCTATACGAACGCAAGCGATCTTTAAGACTGTATACTTGCGTATTAATAATTAATTCGTTTGCTCTTGTTTCTTGAATAAGACTTTCGAGCTTGCGTTTTACAGTTTCTGGACTTCCGACGATTGTCGTACGAGGATCTAGTGTTTGCTTAATAGATGCCTGTTGTTGTGGTGACCAGAACTCATTGATATTATCGACGGGCGGTCTTAGCTGTGACGGCATCCCCGTAGTAATCCCAAGGAATTGCAATTGCTGTGAAGTTGCCAGCCACTGCGCTTTTTCGTCCGTCTCCGCTGCGATGACATTGATACCAAGCATGGCATATGGTTCATTTAAAAACTTGGATGGCTTAAAATTTTGATGGTACAACTGCAATGCTTGCATCGTATAGGCAGGTGCAAAATGACTTGCGAAAGAAAATGGTAGTCCTTTTGCTGCCGCAAGTTGTGCACTAAAGCCACTAGAACCAAGAAGCCAAATCGGAACATCAAGTCCCTCACCTGGAATCGCGCGAACACGAGCCTGTTTGTCAGATTCAAAATAAGCTTGTAGTTCAGCCAGCTGTTCTGGAAAATCGTCACCTGTGCTTTGTAATGTGCGACGCAATGCATAGGCAGTTGCTTGATCAGAACCTGGAGCACGTCCCAGCCCCAGATCGATTCTACCCGGATAAAGTGATTCGAGTGTACCAAACTGTTCGGCGATAACAAGTGGGGCATGGTTAGGCAGCATAATACCGCCCGAACCTACGCGAATTCGCTTTGTTGCTCCTGCAATATGGCCTATCAGTACCGATGTTGCGGAACTTCCAATGCCAGGCATATTGTGATGTTCAGCGAACCAGTATCGATTGAATCCTAATTCTTCCACACGCTGTGCTAGTTTCGTGCTATTTTTGAAGGACTCCCCCGCGTTGCTACCTTCATTTATGGGAGCTGTATCTAAAACAGAAAGCGGAATCGAATTGAATTTCTTTATTTCAGCAGAATACAAAACTTTTCACTCCTTATTTTGTTGTCATTTGAAATGATACAGCTCTGGGTAAGTTTCATCTAATGATTAAACTTAAACGAGCTTTATTTATGCTAAACAACAATTCTTTTTCGCAGCAACAGTAAAAAGGTGCTTGACATTCAATTTTCATTTGATATGATTAGTTCTAATTCCATAACTAATCTAACTATTTTGATGGAGACACACTTTATCTACTGAAATCTCAAGAGAGCTGATGGATGGTGCAAATCAGTGATTTCGCAGTAAAGTAGCACTCCGGAATAGATAAACTGAAACATTTAGTAGGTTTATCCGTCACATGCGCGTTAAGCATGCTAACCAAGACTGTCTATTTTTTTCTGACAGTAAAAAGGGTGGTACCGCGTGAGTATTTCAGCTTTTCGCCCCTTACATTTATTTGTAAGGGGAGGAAGGCTTTTTTTTATTCCCAAAATTGAGAGGAGAATGAAGATGTTACAAGATCAAATGCTACTTAGAATTCCAGGACCGAGCCCCATCCCGCCAAGTGTACAACGAGCTATGAGTCAACCAATGATTGGTCACCGAGGTCAAGAGACGTCGAATATGCTTAAAAATATCGCACCGGGTCTTCAACGGATTTTCGGTACGACACAAGATGTTGTTATTTTAACAGGCAGTGGAACAGCTGGCTTAGAAGCTGCTGTTGTCAATATTGTGAAGCCTGGTGATGAAGTATTAGTCATTGTGACAGGTGCATTCGGTGAGCGTTTCTCAAAAATTTGTGAAGCTTACAATATCAAGGTTCAAAGCTTAAATGTCGAATGGGGACAAGCATTAAATCCACAAGAGATTAAACGTTATGTACAAGATCATCCGGAAATCAAAGCTGTTTTTTCTACATATTGCGAGACTTCAACGGGCGTATTGAACCCTATAAAAGAGTTGGCACAAGCAGTTCGTGATGTGTCAGAAGCACTAATTGTCGTCGATGGCGTTTCCTGTGTTGGCGGTGTAGAAACGAAAATGGATGATTGGGGAATTGATGTCCTAGTGACAGGTTCTCAAAAAGCATTCATGCTACCAGCAGGACTAGCTTTCATCGCAGCAAGTGAACGCGCTTGGAATATTATCGAAAATAATCCACAGCCCCGCTACTATATGGATTTAGTAAGATATCGTGACAATTTGTTAAAAGATACGACACCATTCACACCTGCATTATCTTTGCTATTCGGCTTGGAGCAAGTCCTTCAGCTTATCGATAAAGAAGGAGTCGAACAAGTAAATGCACGCCATATGTTAATGATGAACATGACGCGCGCCGCTTTCCAGGCATTAGGGATTCCATTATTAACAAGTGATGAAGATGCCTCTCCTACTGTTACAGCGGTTAAACCCGAAGACTTCGACGCAGAAGCGTTTAGAAAAGTGATTAAACAAGAGTTCGGCTTAATTGTAGCAGGCGGTCAACAGCATCTAAGCGGCAAAATTTTCCGCATTGGCCATATGGGATACTGTTCTCCGGTAGACGTCCTTCAAACGATTAGTGCGATGGAAATCGGCTTACTCAAAATCGGCAAAGAAATTGAATTAGGAAAAGGCACTGCTGCTGCACAACAAGTCTACTTAAACGAAGGAGTGTTGGTCTAAATGACTTTTAATATATTAATTAGTGACCCGCTAAGTGAAGATGGTATTTTCCCATTAAGACAGGCTGAGGGCTTAAATATCGTCGTGGACACGACAAATACAGCAGCTGAATTAGCTGAGAAAATACATGACTACGATGCCTTGCTTGTTCGTAGTCAAACACAAGTAACGCGCGAAATCATTGAAAAAGCAACGAAGCTAAAAATCATTGGACGTGCTGGTGTCGGCGTCGATAATATCGATTTAGATGCGGCAACTGAACATGGAATTATCGTTGTCAATGCTCCGGACGGCAACACGAACTCCGCTGCTGAACATACAATTGCAATGCTGATGTCCCTTGCACGCAAAATTCCGCAAGCCTTCAATTCATTGAAAAACCAGCAATGGGACCGCAAATCATTCATTGGCGTTGAATTAAAAAATAAGACACTTGGCGTAGTTGGCCTTGGTCGTATCGGTGCGGAAGTTGCCGCAAGAGCAAAAGGACAGCGAATGAATGTCATTGCCTATGATCCTTTCTTAACTGAGGAAAAAGCGAAGAAGATGGGTATTACCGCGGGAACTGTTGAAGAAGTACTAAAAGCAGCAGATTTCATTACTGTCCATACCCCACTGTTGAAAGAAACACGGCATATGATCAATAAAGAAGCCTTTAATTTGATGAAAGACGGCGTTCAAATTATTAACTGTGCACGCGGTGGTATTATCGATGAAGATGCATTATATGATGCAATTGTATCGAAGAAAGTCGCTGGCGCTGCACTCGATGTTTTTGAAACAGAACCATTTGTTGGCCATAAACTGCTGACACTCCCTGAAGTCATCGCGACTCCACACTTAGGTGCAAGTACGATTGAAGCGCAAGAAAGTGTTGCTATTGACGTTAGCCGTGATGTTGTCACTTTCTTAAATGGCGGTGCGGTGCAAAACCCAGTTAATCTTCCTTCTGTTTCGAAAGAAGCGTTGGCTAAAGTTGAGCCGTTCTTTGACTTAGTAGAAAAGTTAGGTGTATTCTTATCCAATTTGGCAGAGGGTGTTATCGAGGAAGTAAACATTTATTACTCAGGACAACTAGCTGAATCTGATGTCCGTCCTTTGACACGCAACACGCTGAAAGGCCTATTGAAACGCAATCTTGGCACACATGTCAATGATGTTAACGCGAAGTTTTTGGCGGACCGTATCGGCATCAAGATCAATGAACATAAAACATCTACATCGAAAGGTTTTTCAAATTTAGTTACTGTTGAAGTATCGACAACGAATGGAGTAAGACGCGTTGCCGGAACTTTACTGAACGGTTTAGGTGCACGCATTGTCAAAGTCGATGATAATCTTGTCGATGTAAAACCTGATGGCCATTTACTGTTCATTAAACATAAAGACCAGCCAGGTGCAATTGGGCGAGTCGGAACATTACTAGCAATCGAAAATATCAACATCGCAACGATGCAAGTTGGGCGATCCACTGTTGGCGGCAATGCGATCATGATGCTGTCTGTCGACAATCACGTTGAGAAGGCTAACGTTGAACGCTTGAAAGAACTTGAAGATATCTTTGATGTTATTGCAATTGATTTGTAAGTACAATTCCGATTCTGTTTGACTTGAATCAAATAAACAAATGGATGGATGGATGGATGGACTCGTCAGATGATATCTGATTCTCTATCCATTTTCCTTTTAAAGTTCATTGTTATAAAAGCCATATTAATACATAAAGTCACGTCTGGTGAGTAGGGCTTGGGCAAATCCATTTTCACTGGATCATTTCCGGTTCGCTTTCGGCGAACCAATCACGACATATTTACCGTGAGACATGTGTGGCTAGAAGTGACTCCGTCACTTCTAGCCACACTTTTTTCGGTCATCCTGTTGCGAATAGTTGCCTGTCGCGT
>CAZWAW010000045.1:0-22806 GCA_964632025.1 uncultured Sporosarcina sp. | reverse complement strand
GGCTGCTTTTTTATATTCTGCCGCTATCATTAATAGGATTCACAAATCCCTTGTCAGTTGCCTGCTTGGAAACCGTTTTTTGGGATGAACTTACGTTTGTCGAGTTAGGAACTAAAAACATAATCGCGATTAACGCAAGAAGCGCAAAAATGACGTTTGTGATGATTCCGGCAGAGGCTGCCTTTTCAATATTGCCCGTCATCGTCATTGTGCCGTATACCGTGGCGGATATGGCAACACCAAAGGAGCTGCCGAGAGAGCTCGCCATTTTGTAAATACCTGATGCTGTACCGACTTTATCTTCAGGCGCACTTGATACAGCTGTGTCAGTGGATGGCGTTGCATAGACCCCAAGTCCAACACCGAACAGGACGAATCCGATAAAGACAACGATGATATAAGCTGTGTCCGGTAAAAACGTCAAAGCCATTAATCCGATGCCGATTGCTGCCAAGATTGAGCCTACCATCATTGGCAATCTAGCGCCGGTTTGTTGCAATACTTTTTCACCGACACGGATCATAATAAGGACTGCCACTAAATAGCCAATCGATAGCAGACCTGATTGAAACGCTGTGAAGCCTCTCCCGACTTGCACATATGTATTCGCTACAACGAGCGTACCAGCTACCGCGTTCAATAAGAAGTTGGAGATGGTAGCACCCGTATACGGTTTATTTTTAAATAAATTAAAATCAATCAAAGCATGCAATTTACCAGTTTCTATTTTGATGAAGAATAGCATGCCGACTAGCGTAGCGGCAATTAAACTCAATGTGAGTGGGCTTGTCCACCCGAAATCTGCACCGCGCGTGATGACAACGTTTAATGCAATCATTGTTAAAACAAATACGATTAATCCGGTAAAATCGAAACGGGAAGAACTTTGCTGTTCCACTTTACTTTCGGGTGTATCTTTAAGCAAGATCATCGCTAGGATGGCAAACACAATTGAAAAGACAAAAATCCATCTCCAACCCATAGAAGTTGCGATAGCCCCTCCTGCAAATGAACAAACACCCGAACCACCCCAAGAACCGATTGACCAATAACTAAGTGCACGTTGCCTTTCAGCACCTTCATAGTACGTTCTCATCAAGGCAATCGTTGCCGGCATAATACAAGCAGCCGATAATCCTTGGATGATTCGTCCGATGATTAACAGGGTGGCGCCATTCGTAAATACGAGGCAAAGCGAGCCAATGATACTTAATACGAGCCCGAAATAGGTCATTTTCTTGCGTCCGAATTTATCAGCAAGTCCACCCGCTGCAACAACGAAAATACCTGAGAATAAAGCGGTCAAACTGATTGCAATATTAAGTACGCCCAGTGAAATCCCTAAATCTGATTGGATTGCTGGAACGACATTGACCATGGATTGCGCAAAAAGCCAAAACGTTATGACACCGAATACAATTCCTGTAATCATTTTATTCGTACCTTGATAGCTTGTGGTCATGATCATCCTCCTTGAAATAGAAAGCGGTTTTCGTGAAAGCCTTCTTTCATCTACCGAAATTTTATATTTTCCTACTTTAGCATAGTGAAGCGAGGGGGTGAAGGAGATAAACGTAATTTTCCTATTTTAAAATGATTTAAAATTATGAGAATAAGTGTTGGTAGCATTTTTTTCACCCCTTGAATAGTCGTTTAACATAAGGAAAACAAAGATAATCGCTCAATGGATGTCGTAAATTTCAAAAGATGAGAATGGGTCAAGTAATTCGGAATATGGACACATTTACACCTTGGTGAAGTTAAATAGTGCTGATAATAAAAGTGAATCAAGTTCGGTATTCGGTTTTTTTGCAAGAAAATACGAACATTATATTTGATTTAATCTAAATTAGGGGTGGTAATTAGAATATACCCTATCGTTTGATGAAATTCAATACTCATTGTTCGTCTTTTTGAGATTGGTTGAATTTGGGAAAATTTTGCTAGCTACAGGGTATAATGATGTTAAGGAATTGGAAATACATGTTTTGAATCTTTTAGTCAGAAGGGGATTCACCAAATTTCAGACAATGAGGAGGAGCTGTGGAATGAGTAAAATTATGGTCATTGGGGTGTCAGCTGGTGCTGGGAAATCAACGTTTGCACGTAGATTAGGCGAATTGACTGGAATCGAAGTAACGCATTTAGATTGTTTGTATTGGAAACCGAATTGGGTGGAAGCTCCGCCTGAAGAATTTTCAGCAGCTCAGCAACAAGTTGTCCAAAATGATCAGTGGATTATTGAGGGGAATTATACGGGGACATTCACGATTCGAGAGCCATATGCGGACACCGTTATCTATTTGGAGCTCCCACTCCGTGTCTGTTTGTATCGCGTATTGAAGCGAAGAATTCAATTCCATGGGAAAGCGAGAAATGATATCGGTGAAGGTTGTAAAGAGAAGATAGATAAGGCATTTCTGAAATTCATCCTCACAACATATGGAGCGCGAAAAAAGACAATGGTAGAGCATATGAAGCGTTATGCGGAGGAAGGGAAGACCGTTCATTATTTAAAAACGCCTGCACAGATTGAAGGGTTTTTAAAAACGTACATAAAAAAGTGAAACAATTTGTTCGCCCTATGTTTTATAGTCAGGTTGATTTCAATATTTTTAGTAACGTCAGAAAGTATAAGTTTTCGACGCGGAACAATATCTAGCTTCGGGCGCAAGACGCTCGGGTCATAAGTGGTCTTATGCCCGTCGCACCTCAGAGGTCGCCCTACGCTTTTCAAAATGTTCAAAAACCCTTGTGTTATAAGAGCTCAGCGTTATGAAATTGATTTAGGTTAGAAACGTGGAAAATTTGTATACGAACTATTTCTCTATAATAGCTTATTAAACAAACTATCCATAAGGGGGTCATTAAATGTATATAATTCTTTATCAAATTTCCCAAACCGAGCAATCGTAAGTGCTTTGACTAAAGCGCGACCTTTCAAAAGCGTTTCTTCAAATTCTCGTTCAGGATCAGATAAAATTGTGATTGCTCCACCTACACCTACAGTAGCCTGTTCGGGAGTCATTATTATCGTTCGAATGACAATATTCAAATCTGTAGTACCATTTAAGCTCAAAAATCCAATTGCTCCCGAGTAAATGCCACGAGCATTAGTCTCCAATTCGTCAATATAATCCATGGTGCGTAATTTAGGCGCTCCAGTCATCGATCCTCCCGGAAATGCTGACCGTATACAATCAATGGCTGTTAACTCCGCTCTTAACGTCCCTTTAATTGTTGAAACGAGCTGATGCACTGTTTGATAAGATTCAATAGCCATCAATTTCGGTACGTGAACACTTCCAATATCACAAACTAAACCCAAGTCATTTCGAAGAAGATCAACAATCATCAAATTTTCTGCTCTATCCTTTTCACTAGTACGCAATAGTTCAGCCAATCTAAGATCGTCCTCGACATTTTTCCCGCGAGCAATCGTCCCTTTAATTGGTTTAGTTTCTACTACTCGATCTTGACCAATTTTCAGGAAACGTTCAGGAGAAGAACAGAGAACACTCAATTCCCCAAACTTAAGAAAGGACGAGTATGGAGCTGGATTAATATCTCTAAGAATACGATATGTTACTAATGGATCGAAATGTTCATTAATATTGATTCTATTCGTTAAGCAAACCTCATACGTTTCGCCTTCAGTAATATACTTTTTACATTCTTCTATCTTTTTTACATACTGGGCGTACGGTTGACTTAATTCAAAGCTAAGTGGTGTGCTGGTATTATTGTTTTTTACTGCCACTGGTGCTATAGAAGGAACGTTTTGTAGTTGCTGTTCTGTAACGTCAAACCATTCAGAAGCAGATGCCGGATCATTATATGGAACAATGCTAACTAAATACATGCAGCGCTCTTTATGGTCAAAGGCAATTATTCGGTCGGCTAAAATAAACAGGGCATCAGGATTCGAGGATACATGGTGTTCATTGGCGCCACAATCGGCTTTCAATTCATATCCAAAATAACCTACAAATCCTCCATTAAAATCAAACGGTAATTCATTAGAATTTTGCTGCATTTTATGGATCTCAGAATCTATATAGTTGAAAATATCTTCTGTAAGCTCAGTTTGTCCCTGTGCGTCACTGATTTGAATATGCTGTTTTTTTGAGTCGTACTTAATCACTTTACTTAATGGTCCATTAGTTGTTCCCATAAAAGAAAAACGAGATAAGTTAGATTCGACACGACTGCTATCAAGCCAAAAAGCATATGCTTCTTCAGCAAAAAAATGCTGAAAAACTTCTTCAGGTTCTACAAAATTTAATAGCTTTCTACTCAAAACCTTTACAGTGGGTAATGCAGTAGACATTTCACGAGTCATGCCCCGCGGTACTATCGAAATCACTGGAATATTTGTCAATAAGAACACCTCCTTGAAAATAATAATTTATCCATAAATAGTAGTTTTTTTAGTCATTAATGAAAAATTTTCAAGTATTTGTTGTCCAAATTCAGTGCAAATGGATTCAGGGTGAAACTGTACACCGCAAATTGGTTTTTCGGTATGCTGCAAGCCCATAATAATTCCGTCTTCAGTCCATGCAGTTTTTTGTAAACAAGTAGGTAAATCATCCTCGACAATAAGTGAATGATAGCGAACTACTTGGAATTCTTGGGGTACTCCTTTAAATAACTCAGAATCGTTATGAAAGACTTTACTTATTCTGCCGTGCATCGGTGTAGGTGCTTTAACTACTTTTGCGCCAAAAGTATGGGCGAATCCCTGATGACCCAAGCAGACGCCTAAAATTGGAACTTCTGATAGGCGTAAAACATCTCGACAAACACCAAAATCTTTTTTCTTCGTAGGTGTTCCTGGTCCTGGAGAAATAATAACATTATCAAAAGAAATGGATTGTAATTCATCCCATGAATATTGATCATTTCGAACAACTATGGGTAGTTCTTCGTTTATAGAGGCAATAAGTTGATAAAGATTGAATGTATATGAATCGTAGTTGTCGATTAGCAGCGTCCTCATAATTCCCACTCCTTCTAGTACAATAGAACATCTATTTATAGAGTATACATTTTAATTTAGTTGAAAAAACCCTTTCTATAACCGAGGGGTTTAGGAGTAGGGTAGTTAGAAAAATGTGGATTTTCATGCTTTTTAATCTGTAGAAACAGCTTCACGCTCAATCCACTTCTGTGACCAATCCTCGATTTCTTTCATAATCGGCGTAAGGGACATTCCTTTTTCGGTTAATGAATATTCAATTCGCACGGGTGTTTCAGGGTAAACGTGGCGGATGACAAAGCCTTGCTGATCAAGGTCCTTTAATCGTTCGGACAGTGTTTTTCCACTGACGCCGAGTTTGTCGGTCATTGTGCAAAAGCGCTGTGGACCTGCCATTAATTGATATAAAATAAGGGCGGTCCATCGTTGGCTTAGGATAGATACGGCTTTTTCGAAACGCGGGCAAAGCTCAAATTCATTCATATTGTAGTGGCTCCTTTCGTAAAAATGTTCATGTGTTGACAATATTCATTGTAACATATAAAGTTAGTTACATAAAGTAAGTTACTTACTATAACCGTTTAGGAGGAAAACAAATGAATTTTCATACAGCACCGCATACGTATACAGGGGAAGTGCATCTCAACGTTCTAGATTTAAATAGAGCTGTCCAATTTTATAAAGAGGTGATTGGATTTAAAGTACTTGTAGAAGCTGCTGATAAAGTTGTACTGACAGCGGATGGCAAGACGCCGTTGCTGATTATTGAACAACCGGAAAATGCCACGCCGAAAGAGGCGCATAAATCTGGACTGTACCATTTCGCATTATTATTGCCGAAGAGAGCCGATTTAGGGGCAATTATTAAACATTTCATCCAACATAATGTACGAATCGGGGCTTCGGATCATCTTGTAAGCGAAGCGCTCTATTTGTCAGATCCAGATGGTAACGGCATTGAGATTTATATAGATCGTAATCCTGACGTTTGGAGTTGGGACAATGGAAAAGTTGCAATGAGTACGGATCCGCTCGATGGAGAAAGTATTATTGCAGAAAGTGCGGATCAGACGTGGGATGGACTTCCTGTCGGCACGGTTATGGGGCATGTACATTTACATGTAGCCAATTTGCCTGAAACTGAAATATTCTACAATGCACTCGGCTTCGAAGTTGTCACGAACTATCCGCAAGCATTGTTCATGTCTAATGGGAAATACCATCACCATATTGGCTTGAATACGTGGAATGGTGAAGGGGTGTCACGTCCTACTGCGGGCAGTGTCGGACTCCAATCGTATACGCTTATTTATCCGAATGAGGCTGTATTGATAGAAGCGATTACAAAAGTGGAAGCATTGGATGCAAAAGTGGAATTGAACGGTAGTGGATTTATGACGGAAGATCCGTCCGGTAACCGAATAAATCTTCGAGTGGGGTGATTAATTTCATCAGTTGAATGTGAAATGGGCTGTCCGAATTGGGCAGTCTTTTTGAATTGTGTTCAATTATAGTGTTTTGGTAGAATGGTGAGTAGTTTATGTGGCAATTAAACCTGGAATTACGGAGTTGCAATTAAAAAAATGGAGTTACAATTAGAATTTTAAAGTTGAAATTAAAAGTGAGAAGTTGCAATTAGAATCTTAAAGTTGAAATTAAGAGCATGAAGTTGCAATTAAAACGCGACACCTATGCAATGGAAATATCCCACTTTCCTGACTTCAACTAAAAATATTGAAACTTCCTTCGACGCCATCCGTATAACAACGTATACTTAACGATAACGATACATAAATAGGCCGTATTGAAAAGGAGTGAACGATGTGACGAAAAAGTTATGGTTTCAAGTAGGTGTTGGAATACTGCTTGCTATGCTAATTATTAAATACTTTATGGAGATTCAAGGAATTTTTTCGCCTTTAGTCATCATTGCAAAGGCAATATTCATACCATTATTGCTTGGCGGTGTTCTATTTTATATTTCGGAACCGATTCAACGCTTTCTGGAAGAACGTAAAGTACCAAGGTGGGGAAGCATTCTTGCAGTTATGGCGATTCTTGTAGCAATCATTTGGATATTCGTAGCGATTATTGCTCCTCCGGTAACGAAACAAATTAATAACTTGGTCGAAAATACGCCAATTATCGCTCAAGAAATAAATGACTTGACATACTCATTGCTTCAACAAAAAAGTGATTTACCCCAAAAGTTTGAAGATTCGATTGATAGTGCAGTTGAATCACTTCAATCCATAGCAGTTAATTTTGGTAAATGGGTTGTTCAATTTTTACAATCCTTCTTTCAAGCGATGTTCCTGCTAATATTAGTCCCATTTTTCTTCGTTTTCATCCTGAAAGATCATGAAAAGTTTGCACCGTTCATATACAATTTCTTTTCGGGAAAACATCGGGAATGGATCAAAAAGACTTTACATGATATCGACACGGTACTCCGCTCTTATATCCAAGGGCAGTTGTTAATCAGTTTTCTATTAGCAATTCTGTTGTTTGCAGGTTATATGATTATTGGACTGGAGTATGCGCTATTATTAGCCATTTTCGGATTATTCATGAATCTGATTCCTTTCATCGGCCCATGGATTTCAGCTGTTCCTGCAATCATTATTGGTTTCATACAGGATCCGAAGATTGGAATTTTTGCTGCAGTCGTAATGGTTATTGCTCAGCAAGTTGAAAGTAATCTCATTACACCAAATGTCATGGGTAAATCACTGGACATTCATCCACTTACAGTCATTACTGTTATATTGGCAGCAGGTAATATTGGAGGTTTTCTTGGCATCATCGTTGCTGTTCCGGCGTATGCGGTCGGTAAAGCAATTGTGAAAAACATCTATGCAACGCGGCGAGAAATTAAAAATGCTGCAACGAAAACGGTTTAAAACGAAATAGAAGACTGAAAAACGCTAGATGAGTCTAGCGTTTTTTCATATCATTTAATTGGAAAATGTAACCTTTTTAGGATTAATCCGTCTCATTGATTAAATAGATAGGGGGGATTCGATGAAGAGCAATGTGGTTTTGGTTCTACTATTATCAGGCTTACTTGTACTAATGGCGTCTTGCAGTTCAAGTGAATCAAAGAAAGATGTTCAGATGGAGAGCTCATCAACATCACAAGATAAATTAATAACGGAACAAGAGAATAATGCCAAAACAGAAGAGTTAGCCGATGAACAATCTGAAATGATCCCAACGAATAGAAAAATCATTCACAGAGCAGAATTGCAGCTCAATGTGAAAAACCTTGAAAATACCCAGCTGACGATAGAGAAAAAGGTGAGCGAATATGGAGGCTATATCGTTGAATCGAACGTGCATCGTGAAAGCGAGGAAAGTATAAGCGCTCGGCTCACGGTTAGAATCCCAGAGCAGCATTTCCAAAAATTCTTAACGGATGCTGAAGGGGAAGCGGCTGAAGTTTTGAATCGTAATGTGACTGGGGAAGATGTAACCGAACAATATATTGATCTAGAGTCCAGAGTGAAATCAAAACGAACTGTAGAGAAAAGGTTGCTAGAGTTTATGGGCAAGGCAGAAAAAACAGAGGATTTATTGAAAATATCGTCTGATTTATCCAATGTCCAAGAAGAAATTGAGTTAATTGTAGGAAAGATGAAGTATCTAGAAAATCAAACGTCTTTTTCAACTATTGAAATAGCGATGTATGAAAATAGTGTTATTGTTCCAGGACTAGACAATAATAATTTAGATACATGGGAAAAAACTAAAAAGCAACTTGCTACTAGTACGAACTTTATCTTTGCGGCGGGTTCGGGACTGATTGTCTTTTTCATCGGAAACTTGCCAGTACTAATTTTGCTACTACTCGTTGGAATAGGGATTTATTTTGGTATAAAAAGAATGAAAAAGCCTAAATAGGATATTGAATGAAACAAAAAGCAGCAGATCTAAATGCTGCTTTTTTCTGTTTTTAAGTTTGGAAATAGAGGTTTTTATGTAAACTACATCCGGGATTAAACAGTGCTGAACATGCTGGGCACTTCGATCCACACGCGAAGTATTCCGAAATAGTTAGTTCATAACCACAAGCTCCGCACATAACCGCTTTTTCATCGAACTTTTCAGCTGGCCAAACGTTAGGACTGCCACAACCGTCTTCTTCATGGCATTCATAGCAGGGATAGTAGGTATCACAACAATAGAACTTTATCGCAATTCGGTCAATTTGGGAATGATAATGTGCACAGCGCGTTTCTTCATCAAGAACCTTACCTCGAACGATATTGCCTTTGATTTGCATGTTCAATTCCCGCCCTTCATCTTCATAAAGTGTATTGAATCATATGTGTTGTGGGAAAGCTAATGTGAAAAAGGATTGATTTCATGTGGAATGAGTTCCCGATTATCCATACAAACTTCTGGGATGCATTTTGGGCAATACCTGCTATTCTTTTAGGGATATTTCTGTTGAAAGTTTTATTCAAACTCCCTGAAAGCTGGTTTTCAACTGCTGCAACAATTATTGGACTTATTTTGTCTATTTTCATCAGTCATCCAGGTAAGTTAACCGCAGGTATTTTCATGGGCGTTTTCTATGGCGGTGCAGCCAGCGGAACAATTTATTCGATGAAGGTCTGGTACAGCGGCTATCGAAAAAAATGAATGTTATCTTGTTATTTCAACGGGCAAAATCCACATTGCATGAGACCGGGTACATCTTTCGAGAAACAACATGTGGTCCGGATTTCTGTATTTAAAAGCGCGGATGGCTCGCATCCTTTTAAGTAGGCAGCAAATAAAGAACGAGATGCGATTCCTTCCCAAACAGCATCCTCTTTCAATATATTGAGGTCTGTGCGTGCTTCTGCGGAGGTGCCAGGGTTCGCCAAAAGGACATGGTACTGCCAAAGGAGAAAACCGAAAATGTTTTCCCATAACGTCAATGGAGAAATGGATGTGACCGTGCGGATTTGTCGGATGACAGCGCCACATTCATCCTGTAGAATCCGCTTGATGACGTCGCGCCGTTCCGCGTCTTCTACATACCGCCAATCCTTCGCAGATGCAAACGTGCTAACTGCCAATTTTCCGTATTCTTCTTTTGCGCCAAAATGAAGCTGTTCATTGTTTCCGTCCCATACTTCATCGTACGCCGCCAGGTTATAAAATTGCATCGCGGTAAACATACCAAAACGGCGCATGAAATACGACGCTGCTACAGTTCGGTTGGGGCTTCCGCTTACTGCTTGGACGACATTTAGTATATCTTCTGTTTTTTGACCGTCAAGCAGCATTTCGAATGTGAATAAATTCTGTTCGAACGAATCTACATAAATGCTGTACATATTCAATTGTCTGAGCTGATCCGTGGTTAAGTTTGTCATAAATCGATTATAGCGTTCTTACTAGTCAATCATCAAGTTGAGCGAGCGCTCAGTCTATTGTATACTAATTGAATAGACGGACTTTTATAGGAGTGAAAATCAACGTGGAAAAACGATTGAGTGCAGAACAGTTTATTGATTTGATCGACAAAGAGGCAGATATTATTATCCCGATTGCTAACGGGGAACCTCATCGCCTACTTGATATATTGGAAGACAATCATTTGAAATTACAGAACGTTAGGATTCATCAAATGCTGGCTCTTCGGGAGCGAGATTATATTATTGGTAAAATGAAAGGTCATCTTTCACATGTCTCTTACTTTTTAAGTGGCGCAACACGAAAGGCTTATCAGGAAGGGAAAATAGCATTAGTCCCGAATGTTTTCCATGAAGTCCCGCGCATGTTAAAGAAAATTACGAACATGTCGCTAATCATGACAGTTGCTTCACCAATGGATGAACACGGTTATTTTTCATTGGGCACACAGGCGGACTATATTTCCGAGTTCATCGGTCATGTTCCGTTTGTCTTGGAAGTGAATAAGCATATGCCGCGTACATACGGTGAAAATCAAATCCATATTAGCCAAGTTGCGGGCTACATTGAAAATGATGCACCTTTAACAGAAGAAA
The DNA here is from genome assembly GCA_964632025.1 of uncultured Sporosarcina sp. GTDB lineage: Bacteria > Bacillota > Bacilli > Bacillales_A > Planococcaceae > Sporosarcina. The sequence continues at coordinate 11,820 of CAZWAW010000045.1, read as the reverse complement.
GTTCTCCTTTAATCGGTGAGAAAGATCTTAAAATTGCTGAATTTGTAACGAATGTTATTGAAAATGGGGATTCACTCCAAATTGGTATTGGCGCCATCCCGAATGCCGTAATGAGCATGTTGAAAGATCACCGGCATCTTGGTATCCATACTGAAATGCTGACAGACGGAATCGTTGATCTCGTACAAGCGGGAGCTGTCGATGGGACACAGAAGTTCACAAATAAAGGGAAGATTGTTGCGACATTTGCATTCGGGTCACGGCGTTTGTACGATTTCCTCCATGAAAATCCTGCGGTTGAATTTTTACCGGTAAGCATGGTGAATGATCCGCGTGAGATTGCGAAGGAAGAAAGAATTGTGTCCATCAATGCAACAACAGAGGTTGACCTTTATGGACAATGTGCTTCCGAAACAATTGGAGGACGCTATTACTCATCAACCGGTGGACAAGCAGACTTTGCACGCGGGGCACGTTTTGCGAAGCATGGCAAAGGATTTATTTGCATGTATTCGACTGTGAAAAACGACACCATTTCGCGCATTAAACTGCAATTGTCGCCTGGTTCTGTCGTAACAACTTCGAAAAATGACGTCGACAATATCGTCACTGAATACGGCATCGCCAGTCTATATGGCAAGTCGTTATCTGAACGTGCAAAAGCGCTCATAGATATTGCCCATCCTGCATTCCGGGAAGAGTTAGTGTTTGATGCGAAGAAAAACGGCATACTTTATTGACATCGAAACAGCGTCCTTGCAAAGGGGCGCTGTTTTTATGCACAAAACAAAATTATTGCATCAACATACCCCGAGTGGTATATTTTTAGTGAGATTAAAAGGATGTTAGGAGGGCAATTATATGACTTGGGTATTTATTTTACTAATCGTTGGATTTTTTGTATGGCGCATGATGCCTGCAAAAGGTGTACGTTCCGTTTCAGCGGAGGACTTGAAGGAGATGTTGAAAAATAAGTCGGTGCAGTTCATTGATGTACGGACACCTGGCGAATTTAAAGGACGGCACATCAAAGAATTTAAAAATATTCCGTTGAACACGTTGAAATCGCAGTTGGCTAGCCTGGACAAGTCGAAAGAAACCGTTGTTATTTGTCAAAGTGGTATGCGGAGCGGACAAGCAGCGAAGATATTGAAGAAAGAAGAATTTACGGACGTTTGGAACGTTACAGGCGGTATGAGCGCTTGGCGTGGATAAAAGAATCAGAAAATCCATGGGGGATGTTGCTCTCATGGATTTTTTTGTAGAAAAGAATAGATTATGCCCGTATATCAGCATATGCCCAACACACTTTTTTAGGCTGACACATACTATTTGAATGAAGAGGTGGTGGACGTTGAAGAGAGATGATAAGGCTGTCCGATACGATCCGTTTGAAATCGAACAGCGTGAATGGAAACAAAGGCAAACGAAAGAACGGTTAAAACAGCTGTTGACGATTGCCTCGCCTTTATTCCTACTCCTTATGTGGGAACTGTTGTCGAGAACGGGAATGATCGATATCCGCTTCTTTCCGCCTCCGTCCGCAATTATGGGGACATTTTTCGGAATGATTTCAAGTGGTGAAATGGCAAGTCATATCGGCGTTTCGTTGTACAGGATTCTTGCCGGATTTTTGCTAGGTGTGATACCCGGTGTCGTCGTCGGTCTGTTAATGGGGCTTTATACGCCAATTCGGCATTTTGTTTCGCCAATTGTGATGGCGCTCATGCCGATTCCTACACTTGCTTTGCTTCCAATCATTATTATTATTTTTGGGATTGGTGATTTATCGAAAGTCGTAACGATTGCGGGGAGTGTTTTTTTTCCTGTTGTTATTAATACGGCGGCTGGTGTCATTAATATCGATTCAATCTATTTGGATGTGGCAAAAAATTATGGAGCCGGTAAACTAGATTTTTTCACGAAGATTGCTTTTCCTGGTGCAATGCCAGTTATGTTGGAAGGCATTCAGATGGGGCAGGCGATTGCGCTTTTGACAATTGTTGCAGCGGAAATGATGGGTGCTACATCAGGGATTGGCTATCTGATCTGGGTTTCGTACAAAGCGTTCTTACTGCAAGAAATGTACGTTGGGCTCATCCTCATTTCGTTTTTCGGTTATCTGTTCTCGCTGTTGTTACGAGGAATTCAGAAAAAGCTGTTACCGTGGAGGTGAGTAGATGAGCAGGAAAGCAAAAATCATCATTCGTAATTTAACCAAGGCATTTTATAAAAAGCAAGGCAGTGTTACAGCGCTTGACGATATTAATCTAACCATTAATGATGGGGAATTCGTTTGTATAGTTGGACCAAGTGGCTGCGGTAAATCGACGTTACTTCGAATCTTGGCAGGGCTTGAAACCCCTAGTATTGGGGAATTTACGATTGCGATTGCCACTGATGGAGAAAATCGACCGTTGCAATCGATGGTGTTCCAGGAAAGAGGTATTATACCGTGGCTCACTGTCGAAAAGAATGTGGAGTTCGGACTCAAAATGCGCCATATGCCAAAAAAACTTATAAAAGAGCGTACGGCTTATTATTTGAAAAAGACTGGTCTAGAAAAGTTTTCATCCCTTTATCCGAAAGAGCTATCGGGAGGTATGAAACAACGGGTGAGCATTGCACGGGCATTTGCCAACGATCCGGAAATATTGTTGATGGATGAACCGTTCGGTGCACTGGATGAACAAAACAAATTCATCTTGCAGGAAGAATTGCTGTCAATTTGGTCTGAAACGGGGAAGACAATTTTATTCATCACCCATAGTATTGATGAAGCGTTACTGCTAAGTGATCGTATCTTACTGATGAGTTCACAGCCGGGTAAAATTATTCGAGAAATTATTGTCGATATGCCACGCCCGCGAAAAATCGAGGACATACGAGAAAACCCTGTTATGGCAGGGCAATTCGTGGAAATATGGAAGCACTTGCAGGAAGAAGTGCAGCGTTCGAGACGAGAAGATGAATAGAAAGGGAGAGGTTCGATGGCAAAGTGGATGAAGAACGGATGGTTGCTATCGTTATTTGCGATAGCGCTAATCGTTAGTGCTTGTTCTCCTAAAGAGACGGCGAAACCGGTAGTAGAAGATAAAAAGCCTGAAGAGGTAGCTGCAGTTAATCCGTCAGGTGATTTGGCACCGCTTGAAAAACGTGCAAAAGTCGTCATTGCGGAGGATGGCGCTGCGTCTGGTGCGGGATTCTATATTGCAAAAGAGAGAGGATACTTTGAAGACTATAATATTGAAGTAGAGTTTGCTCAGTTTGCAAACAGTGATGACATGCTTCCGGCGTTAGCGGCCGGGGAAGTGGATATTGCAGGCGGTGTTTCCACTGCATCGTTCTTTAATGCGATTGGTCAAGGCATTGATGTAAAAATTATTGCGGATAAAGGGCATAATGTGCCAGGCAAGTCGTATTTCACACTTGTCATCGGTAATCATATGGTTGACGTAATAAAAGAGTATAAAGATCTTAAAGGGAAGAAAGTTGGCGTATCATCACACAACTCAATTGATGAATACATTTTTGAGGAAATGATTAAACATGCTGGTTTAACAAAGGATGACGTCGAATTTGTCCTTATGAGCGATTTTGGTAGTATGCTTGGTGCAATCAGTAACGGAACAATTGACGCGGCCGTTAATATTGAACCGCTCATCGCAACTGGTGTAGAAAAAGGATTCCATGTTCGATTTGGTGACACGACTGATTTTGCACCGGAATCCCAAATTGCAATGGTGTTGGGCTCACCACAATTCATGGCTGAAGAGCAAGATATTTCATTGCGATTCATGGCCGCTTATTTGAAAGGTGTGCGTGATTACAACGATGGATTTATCAAAGGCGAAGGGAAAGACGAAATAATTGATATTATGACGAAGCATACAGCGTTGAAAGACCCGGCGCTTTGGGAGAAAGTGAACGTCACCGGACTCGATCCAGATGGTAAGATGTTCATCGACGATATTAAAAAGCAATATGACGCGTACAAAGCAAATGGTGCTATACGTGGTGAGATTGATTTTGATAAAGCGATAGATACCTCGATTACGGAAAAAGCGGTTGAGACGATTGGAGAATATGTACGGTAATAAAAGTCGCAATCCAAAAAAATGCCCACACCTTAATCGGTAGTGGGCAATTTCCTTTTTACGAGAGCTGTTTGAAAACTATGCAATGCCATTCCGGCGATAATGACTGCGATTCCCATTAATGATAGCGGGCCAGGAAGTGCAATACCAAGAATGACCATTTCGCCAAGCATAACAAAAATGAGTTGCGTAGACTGAGTTGCTTCTACGGCGGCGAGTTTTCCTTGATCTCCCCGTACACGATCGGTTGCCATGAAAAATAACGTTGTAGCGATGACGCCCGAGCTGATACCAACGATGAACGACTGACCCAGCTGACTCATAGAAGGAGGTCCGACTGTCCATAATGCATATATGGAAAAGCTAATCCAGACGGGAATTGTCATAAGCGTCATACCAAGCACACGCTGAAACGTATCGAGTCGACCACCAAGAAGTTCCATCATTTTGCGGTTACCAAGCGGGTAGGCGAACGCTGCTAAAACAACTGGAATGATGCCAAGCAGCAATGTACGCGGTTCAACGCTTTGTGCGTGCGGAATTTGGATAAGCACAACACCGGCAAAAATAATAAGTGTAATACCAAGTGAGACAAGAGGGATTTTTTGCCGAACTGCCTTTTCTCCATCCTTCGTTTTCACAATCAACGTGAAGAAAGGAGCGAGCAGGACGCCCGCCACAATTGTCAATTGCCATGTGCCGGCAAGTAGCCACCCTGGACTGTAAGCTGCCGCGTATGTAAGTGGTGCGTAGAATAAGACAAAGGCCGTTACGCTCCAGATGAAAAATGGAGCAGGTTTACGGACGAATTCCTTCTTCACATCACCGAGCCCTTTGCGGTAAGCGACGATAGCGATTAAAAAAGGTACCATAAAGAAATAGCGGAGGGAGGCGCTCCAAAGCCAGCTTCCTCCCGATAATTCCATAGATCTGTTCAAAATGAATGTTACCGCGAAAAAAATGGAGGAAAGGACACCAATCCAAATTTCCCTCATAAGCTATCCCCCTTTTATTTAGGCGCGTTCTTCAAAAAGTTTCACGGCTTCAATGATGACATTTGTGGCTTTTACCATATTATCGGCTGAAATATATTCGTATTTCCCGTGATAATTTTCTCCACCTGTGAAGATGTTAGGCGTTGGCATGCCCATGTAAGACAATTGGGAACCGTCTGTACCGCCGCGTACGGGTACGATATTCGGTTCGATATTGAGGTTTTTGAATGCATCGGACATGATATCAACAATTTCCATGACGGGTTCAATTTTTTCACCCATATTGAAGTATTGGTCTTGGATTTCGAGCGTGACCGCATTTTCACCGTATTTATTCTTCAGTTTGTCGATTGTTTCAATCATCAGCTGTTTTCTTGCTGCGAATGTTTCACGGTCGAAATAACGGATAATATAGCCGAGAGTTGTTTCTTCGATGGAGCCATTGAAGTGCATTAAATGAACAAATCCTCCGTAACCATCCGTTTTCTCAGGAATCTCATCCACCGGCATTTCATTCTGAAATTGGTTGGCGATTAAAATCGAGTTGACCATCTTATCTTTCGCGGTACCTGGATGAACACTAGTCCCGTGGAATGTTACTTTTGCACTTGCGGCATTGAAGCTTTCATATTGTAGTTCCCCAAGAGGACCACCGTCCATTGTATAGGCATATTTTGCGCCGAATCTTTCGACATCAAATTTTTGTGGTCCACGTCCAATTTCTTCGTCCGGCGTGAAGGCAATTCGCAGTTTACCATGTTTTAAGTTTGGATTAGCAATCAAATACTCCATCGCTGTTACGATTTCAGCAATCCCCGCTTTATCGTCCGCCCCAAGAAGTGTTGTCCCGTCCGTCGTAATGAGGGTATGACCGACATAATTTCTTAGCTCGGGAAAAGCGTTCACTGTCATGACGATGCTGTCGTTCAATTGTATATCTTGGCCGTCGTAGTTATCGATGCGCTGTGGCTTGACATTTTTCCCGGTAAAATCGGTAGTCGTGTCAACGTGTGCAAGAAAACCGATGACCGGTACGTCACGGTCCGTATTGGCGGGAAGCGTTGCGAATAAATACCCGTTATCGTCGAGGGTAATATCTTCTAGACCGATACTCCCGAGTTCTTTTTGTAATTCGTGCAGAAGGTCCCATTGGCCAGGTGTTGTCGGCGTAGAAGTGCTTCCTGCATCTGATTGTGTATCAATTTTTGCATAACGTACAAGACGTTCGATTAGTTTTTCTTTCATTTCAAAGAATTCCTCCTAAATAATAAAGTACTGATTCATCTATCTTATCAGATTGTTCCGGTTTACGGAATACTTTACTACCCGACTTCCAATGCTGGCAGCTATGAAAATTTGCGCCGCATAATACGTCAACATAACGAATGCATCGCGGTATGGAATTTCGTAAACGAATCGATCGATTGCAAGAATAGAATCTGAGAACATGAATAACAACGCGCCAATGATAGCGAGCCTCATTCGCGTGCGGATAGCCATCCAGCCCATCGTCAAAATAACACCGATGTAGGCGATAATGGCGATACCGAGCACGGTTTGACCAACAGAAAATTGTGACCCGGCAATCCAGATAGCCATGCCTGTACCGTAAAGGAGTAGGGGAAAAGCTACCCATATTGGCAAGGGCTTTTTTGCGACATGACGGAAAGCAAAGATAAAAAAAATATGACCAATGAAGAAAGTGATAAGTCCGGGTAAGAACCAATAGATGACGCCATCCGCAATCATGCAGACGAAGAGTCCACCGATGACGATTCGTTTGTATGTACGGGAAAATAGAGGTCTTGTCGTTAGCGCAAACAGGATAATGAGCGCCATCGGGATTAGTTTCATAAAAATTTTAAAGCCGACTGGATCCGCCGGGATAAAGAAAATATAAACGATTCCCATTGCGATAATTGCAGTAAGTAGTAGATTTCTAATCATAAGGACAACCCCCTTTTCTACTACTTTTCGCGGAATGGCAGGAGAAACCCTTTTTCGGTAGTGTAGATTTCAGGATTTGTCGTAGGGTCCGGAGAATCCGTCTTCCAGTTTCAATATCCAATCATAAAATTGCATAGAAAAAAGGCATCGCTTTTGAAGCAGATGCCTTTTTCTTATATTTATTAAACGATTGAGTAATTCTTATGTGAAACAACAGTAAGATTTGACGCGGCGCCAATAAGTTCGGCGTCCTTTGATGAAATTTCAACTATGACGGAATTCTCTAGTATTTTAAAAATAGTACCATTTACTTCGTGATCATTACGGACAAATGAAATTTCTTCATCGATTTTGCGCGCTGCGACAAAATCCGATACTTCTTTTTCCCTGCGTGGAAAAGCCATTCGAATTCCTCCTATTATCCATTCTCATCATGCCATCTAGTTAAAGAGTGCTTTGGGGAATCCCACAGCAACAAGTAGATGAAGATGGAAAACAACTAATCGTAAACGATAACACACATGCTGTCTACTATTAGTATACCATATTTCAACGAAATTTGCAGGAATCCAGACTTTATTAGCTATTTCAATAGCTTTGCTTAAGTTCGGAAGTTTTTATTTTATTAAAAAGGGGGTTGACATTATACCTCATGGGGTATAATGTATGGGTATAGCTTAAATAAAAGGAAGTGATGAGCATGGAATACGATGACAAAGTAAAAAATAGGTTAAAACGGATTGAAGGCCAAATAAAAGGCATTTTAAAAATGATGGATGACAATAAAGACTGTAAAGAAGTAATTACACAATTGTCAGCCTCACGCTCAGCTATAGATAGAACGATCGGCGTTATTGTCAGCTCCAATCTGATTGAATGTATACAGCAAATGGATGACAGCGATCCAAGAACACAAGAGGATATCGTAAAAGAAGCAGTAGAACTACTAGTAAAGAGTCGATGAAACAGTGGACTCTTTTCTTTTTAACACAAAACATACCCCTGAGGGTACAGATAGAAAGGGAGATTTGATTGACTGAAACGAAAAGAACTACCATTGTATTATTCAGTGGGGATTATGATAAAGCAATGGCGGCGTACATCATTGCAAATGGTGCTGCAGCTTATGATCACCAAGTAACGATTTTTCATACATTTTGGGGACTGAACGCACTTCGTAAAGAAGAACTAGTCCCAGTAAAAAAAGGTTTGCTGGAAAAAGTATTTGGTAAAATGATGCCGCGTGGTGCAGATAAGATGGGCATTTCCAAAATGAACTTTGCTGGAATGGGTCCTAAAATGATTAAACATGTTATTAAAAAGCATAATGCGATGACACTTCCGCAACTAATCGAACTGGCTGAAGAACAAGATATAAAGCTTGTCGCCTGTACAATGACGATGGATCTTCTAGGCTTACAGCAGAAAGAATTGATGGATGGCATCCATTACGGTGGAGTTGCTGCTTACCTAGGCGATGCTCAAGAGGGCAATGTAAACCTATTTATTTAAATGTAATGCAAAAAATAGGAGGTTTTTAGATGATTGAAATAACACCATTAGAAGTTCAAGAAAAGTTAGAAGCGAACAAAAAAATTCACCTGATTGACGTGCGTGAAGTGGATGAAGTGAAAGAAGGGAAAATACCACAAGCAATTCATATTCCACTCGGATTATTGGAATTCCGTATGCATGAATTGGATAAAGGAATTGAGTACACAATGGTTTGCCGCTCCGGAGGACGTAGTGGAAGAGCTGTACAATTGCTTGAGGGACACGGCTTTAAAGTAGTCAATATGGTTGGCGGTATGAATGACTGGGAAGGTTTAGTAGAATAATCCTATTTTTTATATTAAAATATACCCATACGGGCATGAGTAAAGGGAGTAGATGACATGATAAAAACTGATTTTATCCTTGACGCAAAAGGAATGGCATGTCCAATGCCAATCGTCAAAACGAGAAAGATTATGAAGGAAATGGAACCGGGAAATGTGTTGGAAGTACAGGCAACTGATAAAGGGTCTACGGCGGATTTAAAAGCATGGGCTGAGGGTTCCGGGCATGACTACTTGGGCACGACTGAAGATGCAGGAATTCTGACGCATTATGTACGGAAGTCGAGTGGAGAAGAACAAGTTGAGAAAAAACATCCGCATATTGTGTTGAATGAACAACTGCAAGCTGTTTTAGAGGAGAACCGTGAAGTACTTGTGCTCGATGTTCGTGAATCGGCAGAATACGCATTCAATCATATTCCAGGGGCTAAGTCTTTGCCGCTTGGGGACCTTGAAAGTGAACTCGGGAATCTTGATAAAGAAGCGGAAATTTACGTCGTATGCCGTACAGGTAGCCGTAGTGATGTAGCTTCTCAGAAACTTGCTGAAGCCGGATTTTTAAAAGTGAAAAACGTTGTGCCTGGCATGAGTGAATGGAATGGACCAACAGAAAAGATTGTGTAATTAATTAACGAATGAAATTACTAGAGGGGGTATACAAGTGACAGTTCAACTAATGACTGCAAGTACAATAGCGAAAAAAGTAGTGAATCAAGAACCTTTTTTCATTTTAGACGTTCGTAATGAAGATGCATTTGTGGATTGGAAAATTGAAGGAGAGAACATTCAGTATCTTAATATCCCTTATTTCGATTTACTCGATGGGGTTGAAGAAATCTTGCATCAGCTTCCTGCGGATAAAGATATCGTCGTTGTCTGCGCGAAAGAAGGATCTTCCATTATGATTGCGGAAATGATTGCGGAAGAAGGGCGTGCAGTTCATTACTTACAAGGTGGCATGAAGGCCTGGAGTGAACATTTGGAGCCAGTGAAAATTGGTGACTTGAAAGATGGCGGAGAGCTGTATCAGTTCGTGCGAATTGGCAAAGGTTGTTTGTCATACATGATCGTTTCAAATGGAGAAGCGGCAATTGTCGATGCGACACGAATGACTGATGTATTTCTTGATTTCGCGAAAACGTTGGATGTTAAAATTACGCATATTTTAGATACACATCTCCATGCAGATCATATTTCCGGGGGACGCAAAATTGCAGAAGCCGTCAATGGAACGTACTGGTTGCCTCCAAAAGACGCTAGTGAAGTAACGTTTGCCTATGAGTCATTAGAAGAGGGGCGAACAATTACAATCGGTGATACGACGATTGCCATTCAACCTTTGTACTCACCTGGGCATACGATTGGTTCTACATCATTCATAGTAGATGACACGTATTTACTTTCAGGCGATATCTTATTCATCGATTCAATCGGACGCCCTGACCTTGCTGGTTTGGCTGAAGATTGGGTTGGAGATTTGCGGGAGTCGTTGTACAAACGCTATAAAGAATTGTCAGAGGAATTAATTGTTCTCCCTGCGCACTTCATGATTATTGAAGAATTGAATAGGGACGGTAGTGTGTCAAGAAAATTGGGTACATTGTTTGCTGAAAATCACGGTTTGAATATTCAAGACGAAGCGGAATTCAGGGACATGGTGACTGGGAATTTACCTCCACAACCAAATGCTTACCAACAAATTCGTGAAACAAATATGGGGAAAATATCACCTGATGAAGAAACCCAGCGTGAAATGGAAATCGGACCAAATCGTTGTGCAGTTAGATAAGTTATTAAAAACTAAGGAGAGATTAGTAATGGAATCAAACAAAGTATTAGACGCTAAAGGGTTGGCTTGTCCAATGCCGGTTGTACGTGCAAGGAAAGTCATGAAGGAAATGGAAACGGGTGAAGTGTTGGAGATTCTTGCGACAGATAAGGGTTCCGTCGCTGATTTAGCTGCATGGTCGAAATCCGGTGGGCATGACTTAGTGAAGCATACAGAAGAGGCTGGCGTATTTACGTTTTGGATCCGAAAAGGTTAATTTGAAACGGAAGGGTGTCTGCATAGTAGATGCCCTTTCTCCTTTTGAAAGGAGGAAAATGTGGTGGATTTCGCGTTTATTGTGACAATATTTTTAATTGGATTTGTGGGTTCCTTTATTTCTGGAATGGTTGGGATAGGCGGGTCGATTATAAAATATCCGATGTTGTTATATATCCCGCCCCTACTTGGTATTGCAGTCTTCACGGCTCACGAAGTATCGGGAATAAGTGCAATTCAAGTCTTTTTCGCAACAATTTCAGGTGTATGGGCGTACCGTAAAAGTGGTTTGATAAATAAATCGTTGGTACTGTACATGGGAACGAGCATTTTAGTAGGTAGTTTTATCGGAGGATACGGCTCGAATTTGTTGTCTGAAGGTGCCATCAACCTGGTCTACGGTATATTGGCAACAATCGCTGCGATTATGATGTTCATTCCAAAAAAAGGATTGGATGACATTCCAGTCGATCAAGTCAAATTCAATAAGTGGTTGGCGGCAGTGTTGGCATTCATTGTTGGTATTGCGGCAGGAATCGTTGGAGCCGCAGGAGCTTTTATTCTTGTACCAATTATGTTGGTTGTTTTGAAGATACCTACACGAATGACAATTGCAACTTCTCTTGCGATTACATTCATCTCCTCAATCGGCTCGACAATCGGTAAGATTACAACTGATCAAGTGTTGTATGGGCCTGCGGCTATTATGATTGTTGCAAGTATAATAGCGGCGCCTATTGGGGCGAAAATTGGTCAAAAAATGAACACGAAAGTACTTCAATGGCTATTGGCACTTCTTATTTTAGGGACTGCTATTAAAATATGGCTGGATTTTTAGCAAGTCATAAAGTGAAAAGATCCAGTACCGCCCATTATGTCGGCGATACTGGATCTTATTT
>CAZWAW010000044.1:0-23099 GCA_964632025.1 uncultured Sporosarcina sp. | reverse complement strand
AGAATCCTCCGACTCATCAGAAGGAAGACTAAAAAAAACGCACCCTTTATTTCAGATAAGGGGTGCGTTTTTTTTGCGTGTTGAAGGTTATGACCGCCTTGAAGTGAGTTATGCTCGCCATGGGTGGTGTTATGACCGCCACACCCATTTTCTCCACTAAAAAATGCCAGCCAGCCGAAAACTCGGTTGACAGGCATTTATTCTTTTTAGTAAGTGCCGTAATAATCGTATGGTTGATACGGATATGGATACGGTGGATATGGATAAGGATAGGGTGGGTATTGATAGACTGGGTATCCACCACCCCCACCGTATCCGCCACCCGGAAACAATGCACTGCCTAATAAACTACCAGCAAATCCTCCAATAAAAGGTCCTCCAAAATCACCAAAACCGAATCCTCGACCGAAGCCGCCGCGACCAAAACCACCACGGCCATAACCGCCACCTCGACCTCGACCATATCCGCCACCACCGTGAAATCCTCTAGTCATAGTCATTCCCCTTTCCTACTTATTCTATTCGAATAAGGTTAAAGGGAAAAAGGCTATCGCCTATTCGGCTTCTATATCAGTGTCGGCTAAACGCTCAACAAGCGTCGCCAGCGTTCGTACCATGACACCCGTTGCACCTTTCGGCCCTAAATCATGTGCGGAAATTGCATCAGATGTCCCCGCAATATCAAGGTGTATCCAAGGCGTGTCACCAACAAACTCCCCTACAAATCCACCACCAAATATCATATGACCATCTCTACCTGGCGAGTTATTCAGGTCTGCCACTTCACTTTTACGTATTCTTTTCTTATCATTTTCCGTTAACGGAAGTCTCCAGACGAATTCATCCGTTTCCATGGATGCCTGCATGAACTCTTCGAAGAATTCTTCATCATTCGTAAGCGCCCCTGTCTTGTCCATACCAAGCGCGACGATAACACCACCTGTAAGTGTCGCAACGTCAATCAGATAGTCTGCACCGGCCTGCTTAGCGTATGTAACCGCATCTGCAAGAACAAGACGTCCTTCTGCATCTGTATTGAGCACTTCAATCGTCTTGCCACTGAGTGATGTGATTACATCATCTGGTTTGAAAGCATCACCAGAAACCATATTGTCCGTTGATGCGATAACGGCGATGACGTTCTTAGCGGGACGCAGCTCTCCTATAATTGTCATAGCTCCAAGAACTGCAGCCGCACCGCCCATATCACCTTTCATACCAACCATTCCGTCTTTCGTTTTCAATGAATAGCCGCCCGTATCATAGGTAATTCCTTTGCCGACAAGGCCAATAACATCTTCCCATTTGTCAGTTGCAGCATATTTCATGACGATTAACTTTGGCTCTTCCACTGAACCTTTATTGACTGCAAGGATTGCACCCATACCGAGTTCTTCCATTTCTTTCTTACCCAGTACTTCAATTTCAAAATCATATTTTTCAGCGACTTCACGTGCATAGTCAGCCATTTTAGTCGCTGTTAATAGATTAGGCGGCATATTAACAAGATTACGTGCCTCATTAACCGCATATGCATGTACTTTTCCTACTTCGAAGGCAGCTTTCAGTTCCTCTTCATCAAATGAAGATAAAAACGATAGCGTTTCAAGTGCAACATCACGTTCATTTGAATCCGTACGGTATCCTTCAAACTTGTATATGCCGAGCCCAATACCCTCCGTTGCCGCAAAAACAACATCTTCACACGTCAACTTGTCATTCGTGAATGGTGCCGTCCAAATCGCGGCAGAAGCTACTTTCATGCTTGCAAGCTCTTTTCCTACAGCCGCGAATACCTGACGCAAACGATCCTCTGTCAATTCCTTATGCAAGCCAAGTCCGATAAAGATTACACGCTTGTAGCCGCCAACTTCTACAGATGGCATTTTGACAATACTTTTGAATTCAGTTTTAATATCTCCGGATTTAACCCATTCTGGTAAGCGGGAACTGAAAGAGCTCACGAAGCCGTCCCAGCCTGTTATATTCTCCGGATGTTCGGGTACACCAATTACAAGTACATCTGCTTCTACATTATCAAAATTTGGTTTCATTATTATTGTTTTCATTTGACAACCTCCATTTTTACCTACATTCTTTAGTATAGCCTAAATTTTCAGCCGTTTGTAGCAATTCATTCGGCACCCGTACTACCTTGTTTTTTATAGCACATCATTATGGTATACTGAATAGACAATTTTTGTACTTATAGAGGAGTCGAACTAAATGGCATTATTACAAAATACCCCGCTCCTTGCGGCATTATTCGGTATCATCTTTGCTCAATTCGTCAAAATCCCGATTCATTATTTCCTGGAAGGTAAACTTGACTGGAAACTAATGACTTCAACGGGCGGGATGCCCAGCTCACATTCGGCTGCAGTTACATCATTAACCACTGCAATCGCCTACGAGGAGGGACTTGACTCACCTATGTTTGCGGTCTCTGCCATCTTTGCCGTCATCGTTATGTTTGATGCAACGGGAATTCGTTACCAAGCAGGGCAACAAGCACTGATTATCAATCAAATGCGAGTAGACTTCCAAACGTTCGTTCAAGAAGCAAAAGGTTGGCAGCAGAAAGATGGACAACAAAAAATTCAAGAGTTAAAAACGTTGCTAGGTCATAAACCAAGTGAAGTGTTTGCAGGTGCTGTAACTGGTATCCTTATTTCGGTTATTATCTATTCATTCATCATTTGACAATAAAAAAAGGTGTGTTCAAGCATAATCGCTTGAACACACCTTTTCTTAAAACATTTGATACCCTTGTTTTCTTAATAGCTTAATAACAAAACCTGAAATAATCGCTCCGACAAGCCCGCTTGCCAAGATTAGGACATCTGCTGTATGAAGTGCCATAATCTTGTCACCAAGAAGTTGGAACGCGTAGTTCGGTTTCGTAACGTATTCATATACACTTACTTCATCAATAATTAGTATGACGACAATTGGATAAATGATAGCCATCAACCATGTCATACGAAGAAGCATATTTAATAGGAAACCTATTCCAAAAAACATAACTATGAAAATCATTATAGATAAAACGACGTGCGTTATTGAAATCGTTCCCAATGTGACTACCTCCGTTTTCCATTCATTATTTTACAGGAACGGCTGAACGCTTTCAACATTACACGACTTGTTCAATAATTTGTCGATTTTAATCTTGTCGATAAAGGTCACTTTTTGAAAAATAGTTTATATGAAGTATAACCGAATTGATCGCCCGGGTTGATATTTTTGATTTCATCAAACCCTAATTCAATCGCCTTTTCTGCAATTTCATGAATCATAACTGAGACGTCCTGATCTTCTTTTAATTCAACTGGACTCTTCCACGCCACTTCTGAAATCTCTTTTAATTGCGGGATTAATAACTGACCTTCAGTTGTTGGCCTCAATAGAAATATTGCCATATTGTCACTAACTTCTCCATTCAAAACACCTGTCCGAAACCCAATCATGCCTTCGAGCTGACAGACGACTCCCGTTTCTTCCTTTACTTCACGAATTGCTGTGCAATCTGCTGTTTCGTCGCCATCAACAAATCCCGCCGGTATTGACCATAAACCTTTTAATCCACCGTAGTTTTTCCTAACAACAAGCCACTGTCCTTCGCTATTCACAACAAGCCCTGCCGCACCAAGCCATACATTCCCTCGCATTTTTCGTGACATTTAGGATCCTCCCTCAAAAAAAAGCACCCGCCGTCAATGACAGGCGAATGCTTTATATATATTTTATTTAAGTAAGTTAAATTTACCTTTTTTCAGTGTCAGTCCTAGACCACCGATCATGAAGAGCGCACGGTTATCAATCATTTTCTTCATGAATGAAGCTTTTGTACCCGTCACTTTTTTACCGAATACAACCCCAATTGCATCGCTGTCACCAAGTGAACAAACGCTACCTTTTAAATCAGGTGTGAAGTCAGAAGTCGGTTCACCTTTCATAAGTGCGATGATGTTATTCGCACACATGTCACCTTGTTGCATAGCAATTTGTGCAGTAGGTGGGAATGGACGGTTCACTGCTTCGTTGATCATAAGTGCGCAGTCTCCAACGATGAATACATCGGAATGACCTGGTGCACGAAGATCCTTGTCTACTTTGACACGAGCACGCATGTTTTCAATACCCGTTTCTTCGATTAGACGGTTACCACGGACACCTGCAGCCCAAACGACTGTGCCAGCTTTGACGAATTCAAATACATCTTCACCTTTTTTAATATTGACGCCTTCAGGAGTAGCTTCTACAACTGGCGTACCAATTGAGAATTCGATTCCTTTAGAGTTCAAATGCTTAACAGCATAATCTACAAGCTCAGGGTCAAATCCTGGAAGAACCATTGGTGCTGCTTCTACGCAAAGTACGCGTACTTTTTCTTGTGGAACGTCGAACTCTTTACAAAGTTCAGGTACACGGTTACCAAGCTCACCAAGGAACTCGATACCTGTGAAGCCCGCTCCTCCAACAATGATTGTCAGACGGCTATCGTCTTTAACTTCTTCAGTTGACCAAGTCGCGAATTGATATTCGATATGTTCGCGGATTTGACGTGCTGCTTTAACGTTGGCAATAGAAAGTGCATATTTATCAAGGCCTGGGATACCAAATGTTTCGCCTTCAAAACCAAGTGAGATAACAAGGTAATCGTATGTATGTGTACCGACATTTGTCGTTACGACTTTCCCAGTAACGTCGATTGCTTGAACTTCAGCTTTGACGAATTTCACTTTATTACTGTTAATAACATCTTTGATATCGTAACGCACTGACTCAGGAGACATTGTTCCTGCAGCTGCTTCATGAAGCCATGTCGATTCATAGTGATACTCATTTTTGTTTATTAGAACGATATCTGCATCGTCTGCTCCAAGAGATTTTTGCAAGTTAACGACTGTTGTTAAACCGCCATAACCCGCGCCTAATACTAAAATTGTCGGTCTTTTCACGAAGATCGAAACCACCTTTGATTTTTTTATGTTCCCGGCCCACGTGAAATCGGTAAACCGACGATTTACACAGTCCCGGCCTTTGTCATTTTTTTCGACAAACTTCTATCTCTTATAGTAGCCCTTTTGATACGGCTTTTCAATAGTATATTTGAAATAGCAAATATTTGAAAACACTGATTAAATAAACAATTATATAATACGTCAAAAAAACCCTCCTAAGTATGATTTAGGAGAGTCGAAAAAAGAATCAGCAGTCTGCTGGAGTTCCTTCTTTCTTAGCTGTTCTGAATGATGTCCCACAACCGCAAGAGGCAATTGCATTGGGATTATTTATGATAAATCCGCCCCCCATAAGGGACTCTTTATAATCGACTTGTGTGCCTTCAAGAACTCCGGCATCTTCACTAGAAACGAGAATTTGTAAACCATGCTGTTCAAGCAGAAGATCATCCGGCGATTTTTCAGTTTCAAAACCCATTCCGTATGTCAAACCACTACATCCTCCGCCGTTCACAGCGACACGCAGGAATGATCCTTCTTCCTCATTATGACGCATCATTTCTTTTACATGAATTGCCGCTGCTTTTGTAACTTCAACAACTTGTGTCATTCGTGTTCACCTTCCCTTTGTTTTCTTCCTTCTATCATAGCAATTAAATCAAGCAGAACGCAATCATTTAACTCCAGTGTTGAAGGATATACGTTATAATGATTTATATAGTACGAAAGGAAGGTTTATATGGAAATTAGCCCGTTTTATGATAAGAAAGTTACATGCATTCATTGCAGGGGAAATTTCACTACTACGCGAATTCGGTCAAGATTCGTTCGGGTTTCATCCCACGAAAGTGACTTCAAACCTGTCTATTCAGATTCCGAAGTAAATCCAATATTTTACAAAGTTTCCGTTTGCCCTCATTGCGGCTTCTCTATTACCGATGAATTTTCCCCTTACTTTGCCCCTGGCACGAAAGAAGAAATAGCTGAACGAATAACATCTAAGTGGAACGGCCGATCTTTCGGTACAGAACGTGATATCAATGAAGCGATTGAAACGTATAAGCTGGCCTATTTAAGCGCGATGTTTAAAAAGGAGAAAGCCCTTACACTAGCTGGACTTACTTTACGAGTCGCTTGGTTATATCGTGATAAAGGTGCAGAGCTAGAAGAACAACGCTTTCTAACAATCGCACGCAACTTCTATAACGCTTCGTTTTCAGAAGGTGATTTTGCTGGAACACAAATGTCAGAAACGAGGGTTTTGTATTTGATTGCGGAACTTTCGTGGAAAATCGGCGATAAAGATGAGGCCATCAAAAACTTTTCACGCGTCTTCGAGAGCCAACGCACATCCATTGAACCAAAAATCATCAAAATGGCAAAAGAACGGTGGCAAGAAATCCGTGCCATCAAATAGAAAAAACGGACCGAAGTTCGGTCCGCTCATCTTGTAAAATCAATTTTCAAATTAAAATACTTGTTCTACCTCAACGACGCCTGGAACTTCTTCCAAAAGGGCGCGTTCAATACCTGCCTTTAGTGTAATTGTTGAGCTTGGGCATGTGCCGCAAGCACCAAGTAGGCGGAGTTTTACGATGCCGTCCTCGATATCAACAAGTTCACAGTCTCCTCCATCACGTAGGAGGAATGGTCGTAATTTATCTAATACTTCTTGTACTGGTTCAGTTAGCGCTGTATCTGTCATTGTTTTTTAACTCTCCTTTCCTTATACTTATTATAAACTGGAAAGAAGAAAAAATCCAACAATCAATCGGGAGGGGACAATAACTATGAATACCACTACTACAATTATTGAAATTTATGGGGCAGATATCATCTGTGCAAGCTGTGTCAATTCACCTTCATCCAAAGACACATACGAATGGCTTCAAGCTGCCATTGACAGAAAGTACCCGAATCAGCCATACGGTATCACATACATTGATATCGAATCAGCTGTTTCCGACGACAAACACAAAAAAATTATCCAGCAAATACAGGACGATGAGTTCTTCTATCCGCTGGTCATGATCAACGGTGAAATGATTGGCGAAGGTTATATCCAATTAAAACCAGTTTTTGCTGCACTTGAAAAGAATGGCTATATCGCAGAATCTTGAAGTGATAAAGAATTAACTTAAATGAGAAGAAAAAATCCCTTTTCGCGATATGCGAATAAGGGATTTTTTGTCAACCGTTATGCCATTTATACATCCAAAGCACACCAGACTTCAACAGACGCGCAATACGGCCTGTTACAGTGCGATCTGCAAGATATGCAAATCCTTGCTTCTTACCAAGGGAACCGAGGAACCCTTTCAGCTTGATTTCCGGCATAGTTTCCGGTAGCGGTTCGTTGTTCCAAACGTTACGCAATATGCGCACAATCTGTTCCGCTTGTTCCTCTGCTACTTGTGCACTTGGAGCATAAGGAAGTGCTGCACAGTCTCCTACGACGTAGACATCGTTAAATCCAGGCAACTGGTGATACATGTTCAGTACAACGCGACCTGATCCGTCTTTTTCCGTGTCAATGTTTTTCACAGATGCCACTGGTCGAATCCCGGCTGTCCAGACAACTGCATCAACTGGTATAGTTTCTTCATGATTGTAAAGGATTGTTGGTTCCACTTTTGTAATGTTTGAGTTTGCAACGACGTCTACATTATGTTCGTCGAACCATCCTTTGACATAATTACTGAGTCTCTCTGGGAAGTTCCCCAAAATACGCGGACCACGATCGAATAGCTTAATGTTCAGATCCGGTCTGCTTTCCCGAAGCTCACTCGCAAGTTCAATTCCACTTAAACCAGCCCCAACAATACCAATCGTCGCGCCGCTACCAAGTCCAAGAAGTTTTTCGTACGTAATTCTGGACTTACCAATCGTCTGAATGCTGTACGTGTATTCTGCAGCCCCTGGCACGTCGTGGTAATTGTCTTCGCAACCAAGCCCAATAACCAGTTCGTCATACATGATTTGCACGCCATCATCAAGATAGACACACTTCTCATCCGGCCTGATTTCAATAATTTCTCCGCTTACAACTTTCAATTGATCATGTTCAGGAAGTGGAACACGTACAACTGAATCCGATACAGTTCCAGATGCTAGTGCATAAAATTCCGTCTTCAAACTATGAAACGGAGTCCTGTCGACAAGCGTTATTTCGATATCATTCGCCAATTCTTTTGTCAATAAACGTAGTAAAATGCGCATATTCCCATATCCAGCACCTAATAATACAAGTTTCCTCATAATTCTTCTCCTTTGTAATCCATTAATCCGTTGTTTTCCCATTTTCGATTATATCAGTTTGTGACAAGTTTCACAATCATTCGCGGTAAAGTGAAACTGCCCGTTAATGCAGGGTAATTGACGTGCGGGGGAAAAAAGAGTAGGATTCCTAATAGGTGAGGTGATCGTATTGAATCCGATTGTCGAATTTTGCATAAGTAATATTGCAAACTATTCACAGGAAACATTTGAAAAGTTGGAGAAAGATCCAAATCTTGACGTTCTTGAGTATGGTTGCT
This sequence comes from uncultured Sporosarcina sp., assembly GCA_964632025.1. Lineage (GTDB taxonomy): Bacteria > Bacillota > Bacilli > Bacillales_A > Planococcaceae > Sporosarcina. Next base: position 14,596 of record CAZWAW010000044.1, on the reverse strand, counting down.
TGAGTTACTGTACAAAATGTTCAGATACGCTCTATGCCATCGTCAATGGTGAAATCGTCGAAGCTGATACAAATGACGAACTGACTGAGCGCATCTATCAATATATAGAAGACAATCCGCTCTTTTGAGCATTATGGCTAACCGCGCTTTTCCAGGCGGCTAGCCTTTTTATATTATCCAGTCAAGTAGTGTCCGGCACGAAAAGGTCGGTTGCTGCGATTTCAAAAGTACTTCTTCTGGTGAAGTGACTCCCCCTGCAACATGTATCGTATCGATGCCAAAACGAATTCCCGCTTGGATATCCGTATCGTAGTTATCACCAATCAGGATCATCTCTTCTTTTCTATAGCCGTTTTCTACTTGAATGAATTCAAGCATATGAGGCTCGGGTTTCCCGACGAATACAGGAAATACTCCTGTTGCATTCTCCATTAACTTCACAAATGATCCATTCCCTGGAACGAGCCCTCTCTCCGTCGGAAATGCTTTATCACTGTTCGTTGCAATGAAATGTGCGCCTGCCCGTAGCGCTAGACAAGCATCCGCCAATTTTGCATACGTTATACTTCGGTCAATGCCCATGATTACAACATCGGGATTCATTGCTGTGATTGCTATCCCTTCAGATGCTAACGCTTCTTCTAACCCTTTTTCACCAATCATCATAACAGATGCACCATAATAATTTTCTTTGCAGTACTTTGCGGCAGCAATTGCAGATGTCATTATGCGGTCAGAATCTGCAATTATTCCGAATGAAGCCAGTTTCTTCTGAAGCTGCACACGAGTCATCGAAGAATTGTTTGTGATGAAATAAGGATCAATTCCATTTTGTTGCGTATTTTCAATGAAAGAGACCGCTTCGGAAATCGGATCAGTCCCACGGTAAACCGTTCCATCTAGATCAAGACAGATTGCTTTGTATTTATCCATAATCATTTCTCTTCAGGTAAAAAGGCAGATACTGGACCAAGCTCATTTTCAAGATAATGACGCACTTTGTTTGGGAACTCGAGAAGTTCATCCATTGAAGCGTTCAATACTTCGATTATCGTTCCAACATCCACTTTCGTAAATTCTCGGACAATCATTTTCCTAAGTTCGATTACCTGTTTTAACGGGCCAGCCATTTTCGCAGTGATAACACGTTCGTCTTCCATAATGTCAATGATATCTTCATAACTACCCGGATCTCGCATAATGAAACCATCAATCATCGAATTTCCGACGTCAATAATCGATTCGATGAGTACATTTGCTATCCGTTCAAGCGCAAGTGAGTGGATGATGTCTTTCTGCCACCCATTTTCATTTCTGTACAATTCAAGTAAATTTTCCATATGATTTAGTGATTCACTGATTTGGTTTCGGTCAACAAAATACATGGACTTTCCCTCCTGGTTGTTCAACTTTCTTCAACTTATGATACCATATTTGCGATCTTATATAGTCGGTACTTAACAAATAGAATGTTCCTCCAACACCGCTTCGTCGCTCAGAGATTTCTCAGGCCAAACGAGCATAAACACCGCACGACCGATCATATATCACCCAAAACGAGCATAAACATCGCACGACCGATCATATATCACCCAAAACGAGCATAAACATCGCACGACCAATCATATATCACACCAAACGAGCATAAACGCCGCGCGACCGATCATATATCACTCCAACCCCCATGCGCTGAAGTCTGTATGTGGAATATCATCTTTCGAAGGTTATCCATAGGTAGAGAATCTTATAATTTCCTATACAACAAAAAAAGACCCGCTCGCAGATCCAAGATCCACGCGCAAGCCCAGTTATTAAGTTACTTCGGGAGTCTCGGGAGTCTCAGGTGCTTCAACTTCAAGCTTAACCCGTCCCGATTTTTTCAAAACGAAATAAGCACAGCCAAAATTACAGTATTCGTAGAGATAATCCTGTAATGTGCTGATTTTAGTTTCATACGTTGCTTTCTGGTTTGTGTCATCGAAAAACCCTTTTAAACGGAGTTGTCCGTATCCCCAGTCCCCAAGTATGTAGTCGTATTTGAGGAGAACATCGCTATATCTTGCAAGCAAAGCCTCTTCATTAAATCCCTCACGGTAGTCTGTTAGTATATCAAACTGCCAGTTTTCTAAAATCATCATTCAACTTTCACCGCCAATTTAGCTTTGCAGTGTTGTTTCAAGTTGTTCATCACCTTGACGCTGCCTTTCTTTTGCAGCCGCGTTCACCTGTTCATCAGCATGGTAACTCGAGCGTACGAGCGGGCCTGCCTGACAGTGTGAGAACCCTTTGGACATTGCAATTTTTCTCAACTCGCCGAATTCTTGTGGCGAATAATACTTTTGTACTTTTAAATGTTTTTTACTAGGCTGTAAATACTGGCCTATTGTCATTATATCAACTTTATGCGCAATTAGGTCATCCATTGTCTCGAGAATTTCTTCATGTGTTTCACCAAGACCAAGCATTAAAGAAGATTTTGTAGGGATATCAGGTTGCATTTCTTTCGCACGTAACAAAAGCTCAAGTGAACGGTCATATGTTGCACGCGCACGAACCCTTGGTGTCAGTCGACGTACCGTTTCGATATTGTGATTCAAGATATCCGGTTTAGCATCCATAAGCCGCTCTAAATTCTCATAAACGCCACCCATATCCGATGGAAGAACCTCTACCGTCGTGAATGGATTTTTTCTGCGAATAGCACGGATTGTTTCCGCAAATACCGCAGATCCTCCGTCTTTCTGATCATCACGCGCTACCGCTGTGACCACTGTATGTTTTAAATTCATAAGGGCAACAGAATCCGCAACGCGTTCTGGTTCTGCAAGATCTAGTTCTGTCGGTAAGCCTGTTTTAACAGCGCAAAAACGACATGCACGTGTACAAACTGCACCAAGAATCATAAATGTAGCTGTACGACGCTCTCCCCAACATTCATGGATATTTGGACAACGCGCTTCTTCACATACGGTATTTAAATTATTCTCACGCATCATTTTTTTAAGACCTGTATAGTTATCATTCGTATTTAGCTTAATTTTCAACCAATCGGGTTTTCTAACATGTTCTGCTCTGTTTCCCTGTTCCGGTTTGCATGACACGACGATCGACTCCATTCCCGCTAACTTTTAAAGTGTTTTCACTACTGTTGCCAATGTATCATATATTCAGACTTCAAACAACCATCTCTAAGCGCTAATTCGATTACTCTCACAAAAAAAGAGACAGTGCCAGATACCAAGCACTGTCCCTTTTCAATTAATGGCCACCCAGGTAAGCATTCTTGATTTCTTCACTGGCTTGCAATTCTTTAGCAGTCCCCGAAAGAATGACACGACCCGTTTCAATAACGTACGCCCTGTCAGCAATTGATAAGGCCATATTGGCATTTTGCTCTACGAGGAGAATCGTCGTTCCCTCTTGATTAATATCCTTGACGACTTGAAAAATCGTCTTAACCATTAGTGGTGCTAGCCCCATTGAAGGCTCATCTAACAACAACAATTTCGGCCTTGCCAAGATAGCCCTGCCCATTGCTAACATCTGCTGCTCTCCGCCAGACAGCGTTCCGGCTGTTTGTTTGCGTCGCTCATGCAAGCGTGGAAAAATCTCATAGACTTTTTGAAAGTCTTGTTGAATACCTGCCTTATCTTTTCTTAAAAAAGCACCTAATTCAATATTCTCTTCAACGCTCATATCTGCAAACACTCGTCTTCCTTCAGGTACATGGGAGATTCCTGCTTTTACAATTGCTTGAGCCTGCTTACCCGCTATTGAATCATTCAAATACTCTATCGTGCCTTCTTTAGGTTTTAATAAACCTGATAATGTTTTCAACAACGTACTCTTCCCAGCACCATTCGCGCCAATCAATGTAACAATTTCACCTTGATCTACATGTAATGAAACACCTTTGAGCGCATGGATACTGCCATAATAGACGTTTAGGTTGTCAACTTTTAGCATACTCATTCGTCAACTTCCTCCCCTAAATAAGCCTCGATTACTTTCGGATTATTACGGATTTCTTCAGGAGTTCCTTCAGCAAGAAGTACACCATGATCCAATACGTAAATACGTTCACAAATCCCCATTACCAAATTCATATCATGCTCAATCAATAAAATGGTTAGATTGAATTTCTTACGGACAAATGCGATTAACTCCATAAGATCTTTCGTTTCCTGCGGGTTCATCCCGGCGGCGGGTTCATCAAGTAGTAACAACTCTGGGCCTGCGGCTAATGCCCGTGCAATTTCAAGCCTCCGCTGCTTCCCATATGCCAGGTTTTTCGCATCTTCATCTCTATATTTATCCAATTCAAAAATCTTGAGGAATTCCATTGCTTTTTCTTCCATTTCCTTCTCCCCGGAAAAATGGGATGGAAGGCGTAGCATAGAACTTAGAACTGAATGCTTCGCTAACGAGTGATAAGCAACTTTAACGTTATCCAAAACGGATAGTTCATTAAACAGGCGAATGTTTTGGAACGTCCGGCTAATTCCCCTACGCGTTACCTGATAAGGAGCCATCCCATTAATGCGTTCCCCTTTGAATAAAATATCGCCTTCAGTAGGCTTATAAACGCCTGTCAATAAGTTGAAACTCGTTGTCTTACCCGCTCCATTTGGACCAATAAGTCCAATCAGTTCACCTTGATTGATTTCCATATTGAAATTCGAAACTGCCTTCAGCCCGCCAAACTGTATACCTACATCTTTCACTCTCAGTAACGGTTCACTTGTCATGCTGGCTGCCTCCTTTCGAACCTCTCCACAATTTGAAGTAATCCGTTATTTCCATTGTTCCCATTAACCCCTTTGGACGATAAAGCATGACAATGATAAGTACAAGACTATAGATGATCATGCGTGTTTCAGGATAACTTTGCAAGAACGTAGAAACAATTGTTAATAGAACCGTTGCAACAATTGCTCCTGACAAACTTCCTAAACCACCCAATACAACATAGATCAAAATATCAATGGATTTTAAGAATCCAAAGTTTGAAGGCTGAATGATATAAAAGTTATGTGCATACAATGCGCCTGCGACTCCCGCAAAGAAAGCACCAATTGCAAACGCTAACACTTTGTAATACGTTGTATTAATTCCCATGGCATCAGACGCAATCTCATTCTCTCGAACTGAGATACACGCGCGACCATGCCTTGAATTTGTAAAATTGACGATGATGACTATCGTAACGAAAAGGCAGATAAATGCAGAGGTCCAAGTAGTTAAATGCGTCACTTGCATCCCTGCCGCTCCACCTACATATTCAATATTCAAGAACACAATACGAATGATTTCTGCAAATCCAAGTGTAGCAATCGCTAGATAATCACCGCGTAGTCGTAAACTTGGAATCCCTATGACTAACCCTGCTACTGTAGCCATCACTCCTGCCGCTAATATTGCAACCGGAAATGGCAGTTGTAATTTCATCGTCACGATTGCTGAAACATAGGCACCCACCGCTAAGAATCCTGCATGACCAAGTGAAAACTGTCCTGTTACACCAATTACTAAATGCAAACTGACGGCCAACATAATATTAATTGCCATAAAGATTAATGTATTAGAATGGAAATCATTCAATATACCTACACTGATAAGTACTTGAATAACTGTATAAACGATTAGAGATGAAGCAACAAATGACCAAAACTGTTTTGACTTTTTCATGACTTTTTTTCACCTACACTTTCTCACGTGTATTTTTACCAAAGAGCCCTGACGGTTTGAAGATGAGTATTAAAATCAAAATGATGAATGCCGCAGCATCCCTCCATAGAGAGAAACCAAGCGCACTGACAAATGTTTCAACTACTCCAAGCACAAGACCTCCAGCCATGGCTCCTGGAATAATTCCTATTCCACCAAGGACAGCAGCAACGAATGCTTTCAAACCAGGAATAATACCCATTAATGGGTCGATCTTTGTATAATAAATACCGAAAATAACGCCCGCTGCACCAGCTAAGGCTGATCCAATCGCAAACGTAGCCGAGATTGTGTTATCGACATTAATCCCCATCAGCTTAGCTGCTTCAGCATCATAGGAAACAGCTCGCATCGCTTTTCCGATTTTCGTTTTATGTACAACAAATTGAAGAATTATCATCAATGTTACAGAAACAGAAAGAATTAAGATTGATTGACTGCTGATTTGAGCACCGAAAAAATCGAATGATTTATTGCGTAATACTTCTGGATACGCATTAGGTTGCGCCCCACGCATATAAATGACACCATTTTGAATAAGTAGTGATACACCAATTGCAGTGATCAAAGCCGCGATTCTTGTCGCATTACGTAATCTTTTGTAGGCTATCCGTTCGATAAGAACACCAATAATTGCACAGGAAGCCATAGATAATAGTAAAGCGGGGAAGAATCCAAGACCCCAACCTGCAATGGAATAATACCCAATAAACGCACCAATCATAAAGATTTCACCGTGTGCGAAGTTTATGAGTTTTATAATTCCATAAACCATTGTATAGCCTAATGCAATTAGCGCATAAATGCTGCCGAGTGAAATACCGTTTATTAGCTGTTGTAACCATTCCATTAACTTTTCACTCCTTTTCCAGCTTTAAAGTAAGGATTAAAAAAGGAATGAGGGGGAGGACGTCCTCCCCCCATTCCTGTAGTTTTAATTAAGGATTTACTTTTGTATTGAAGACTTGTTTGCCGTCTTTGTATTCAAGAATAGTAGCAGATTTGATTGGGTGATGGTTTTCATCAACCGAATACAATCCAGTTACAAGTTCAAGTTCTTTTGTTTCAGCTAGAGCATCTTTAATCTTCACAGAGTCTGGACCGCCTGCACGTTTAATAGCATCAGCTAATAGATAAACTGTGTCATAACCAAGTGCGTTAAATGCGTCAGGTGATTTACTGTATTTGTCATTGAACTTTTTGTTGAAGTCTTGAATGATGCCGTCTGGATCTTCAGATGAATAGTGATTTGTTGTAAATGTATTATTTAATGCTTCTGCACCAGCAAGTTCAAGCAAGATTGGAGAATCCCAACCATCTGCTCCCATTAGTGGAACAGTGATACCCATTTCACGAGCCTGTTTAACAATCAATCCTACTTCTTCATAGTATCCAGGGATGAAAATGAATTCAGGATTTGCTGCTTTAATACGTGTAAGCGTTGAACGGAAATCAGAATCTTTACCTACGTAAGATTCTTCAGCAACAATTTTACCACCCGCAGCTTCAAAGTCTTTTTTGAATGATGATGCAAGACCTTTTGAGTAATCGCTCGCGTTATCAGAGAAAATTGCTACGTTTTTAACGCCAAGATCGTTTGCTGCAAAGTTTGCTGCAACTGTTCCTTGGAACGGGTCAATGAATGAAGTCCGGAATACGAATTCATTAACGTCCCCGTTATCTTTAACTGTTACGTTCGGGCTTGTCCCAGATGGGCTGATAAGTGGCGTTTCGTTGCTGTTAGCAATTTCAGCTTGTGCAACAGTAGCACCACTTGTAGCTGCTCCGATGATTGCTACTACTTTATCCTGAGTGATCAATTTAAGCGCTGCACTCGTTGCTTCAGCAGGCTCAGACTTATTATCGACTTTTACAAGTTCGAGTTCCTTACCGTCAACTCCACCTGCTGCGTTAATTTCTTCAACAGCAAGTTCAATTCCCGATAGCTCTGAAGTACCATAAGAAGCAACAGCACCTGATAATTCAAGGTTGACTCCGATTTTAATCGTATCGCCACCCTTAGATTCACCTGTGCTTCCTTCTTCAGCTTTGTTCCCTGCACCACATCCTGCCAATAATCCGACTGCTAGAGCCGAAGCTGCAAATACACTTGCAAATTTTTTCAATTTCATATAAAATCCCCCTTTTGATTGATACTTCAGATAATTAAAATCGAACTTGTAATGACAAACGATTTAGCATTCTGAAGATATCATTTTGTTCCCGCTTACATGCCTATTGTAAAACAAACTTTCTATTCGGTCTATAGAGATTCTTCTAATCTTTTCTTTCGCAGTTCAATTTCTTTAAATAAGTCTTACGATTAACAGAAAGACCGATTATTCACTATCATCCTTTCCTGACACTTGTAATTAACCATTGAGTGGAAGTTCACCATTTTCTGATTATGTTAGTCTTAACGCCTAGTATATATACCTATCTGACTATTGTCAAAACATTTTTTTGTTAAAAAACTATTTTTGACATAATAAAGAAGCGGCAAAATACCTACCGCTTCCAATCATTTACTATTATAAAGCCTGCTTTATTGCCTCTTTTTTAGCTTTCATTGTCCAAACAGAAAACAATACTACAAGAATAACAATGACACCAACTAGACCAATCCATATGGAACCTGTAATACCAAGAATGACATAGCCCATTGCAGCCACTGTTGCACAGATCAACGCATAAGGAAACTGTGTCGAAACATGATCAATATGGTTACAGCCTGCACCTGTTGATGATAGAATCGTCGTGTCAGAAATTGGTGAAGAGTGATCACCGAAAACCGCTCCTGCAAGAACTGCTGCAAGTGCAGGCAGTAACATTTCTGGTGCCGCGTCAATCATTATGGTTCCTGCAATCGGCATAAGAATACCAAACGATCCCCATGAGCTACCTGTCGAGAAGGCCATAATACCAGCAAGGATAAACATGATGACTGGCAGGAATGAAACCGGTATATTTGATTTCAATACAATCTCTGATAAATATAAGCCTGTTTCTAGTTTTCCAATCAAGAATGATAATGACCACGCAAAAATAAGAATCAGCACAGGTGGCATCATGGCTTTCAATCCATTTATAAAGGCACTGCCAATAAGAGAATAGCTTGCCGTTTCATTATTTTTCATCTGTTGCATATATAATACTACCGCTATCAGCGTGGCGATAATTCCACCCGACAGTAATGCAAGAGAGACATTCGTATTTTCAAAGATTGACAAAACGTTCATTGATCCGCCCGCTAAATAGCCTGTCCAAACCATAACCGCAAATGTCACTGCAACTAGTGTGACGATTGGTGCGACCAAATCTCGAACGCGACCATGTGCGTGCACGGGGAATTCCTCTTTCAGCTGACCTGGAATGACTTTATCAGGATCAAACAATTGACCTGTTTCTGTCGCGCGCTGTTCATGTTTTTTCATTTCGAATATATCGAAATTCGTCCATGCAAGGAAAAACACCATTGACAGTGTCGCGATAACGTAAAAATTCATAGGCGCCATCATAACGAAGGCAGATAGTGGCGAATAGCTAATTGCTGCAGCACCACCAAATATAAGTGCAAGTTGTCCGATTAAAAAAGCACCCCAACTGGAAATTGGAGAAATGACACAAATCGGCGCCGAAGTTGAGTCGATAAAGTAAGCCAATTTCGCTCTTGAAACGCGATGCTGATCTGTAATCGGTCGAGCAATTTGCCCCACTGCCAATGCATTAAAATAGTCATCCACGAAAATAGCGATACCAAGAAATACTGTGAGCAATTTTGCCCCGCGTTTTGTTTTGATATGACGCACTGCCCATTCTGCAAATGCCCTGCTTCCCCCAGACAAACTAACAAATGCAGTGATAACTCCTAATAGAAGAATGAAAAGGATAATGTAAATATTTCCTGTATTAAGTCCACCATCCCAAAATGTAGCCTTGATCGATTCCCATAAGTTCTTCAGCGATTCAACAGGTCCAAATGACGCTGTGAGTAGTGCGCCTGAAACTATTCCTGCTCCGAGCGACAACAGCACTCGCTTAGTTGCAAACACCATAATAATTGCAATTAGTGGTGGTAAAATTGATACCCATGTTCCGATCATCTACTATTCCTCCATTTAGTCGGGTTGAGGCCCTTTTATAGGGGGAATAAAAAAACGGCTACTAATTTACACTCAGCGGAGTGCATCAGGAGCCGGCTTTATCTACGTTGCGTTTGTTGGATAACTAATACTGCTTATCTAACTCACGACTTGTAGCTCATCATACATGTTCAAAGATGTATGACAGTGTTATCCCTTTTCGGAATAACCCCAGCCTGATAGATCCTGACGATCCTACCAAACTTCGGCAAAGCTTCCTTTTACACACGGTCATCGGTGTCAATCTCGCGTGTGTGACTAATAAGCAATGCAGCCTCTACCCAATCGATATTTCAATCCTTTACTAGCCTATCAGTTATCCACAGCATTTTCAAGTCCCTTGTCATTCCTCTTTTTGGGGAGGTGCGGGAACTTCAACCGATGGCGGATTTCCACCACCAGTTGTATAGATTTGAGGCACTGTTGATTGGATAAGACCCATAGCGACTGGAATTCTTTGTGTCACTACACTTTGCTTTGTTGCAAGAGGCACAATGATTTGGACATTTACTGTTAACAGTATATTCACTTCAACAACGGCATTGTTAATACCAAATTCGCTTATTTTTGTATCTGTTGTCGCTTGAACTTGACCTATAACATGGAAACGAATCGGTATTTTCGGTCCCAAGTTCCCTAGTAATGGAATATTTGCCGCTTGAGCAAGGGGGACAAAAAAGACAATTCCCTCTCCACTTTCCATCGCTTGCGGATCAAATTCAATCTCATCTGTTGGTAATATAGATAGATTTCCCGCTTCAGCCTGTTGTAGATGGGACTCGACGAGACTATGAGTCTCCGCTAATACTCTATTGATTATTTCCGTGTTGAATTTAATCATCCCTTTAGAATCGTTCGGGACGTTTACAATGATATCATTGATGTCTAGCACATTAGCAGTCCGTGAGTTGATAGCTTTGTTAATAACATGAGCAGCGATTTTTTGTGTCTGTACCTCTGCATAATCAACATAAATTGGAGCAAGCCTTGCATTGATAATGTAAATAAAAAGGACAATTGCAATAAGAAATGTGGGAATTAGAAGGGGTAACAGTTTACGTTTTTTCTTCCTGGACTTTCTAGTAACCTGGCCTTGAAATCTCAAAACGACTCCTCCTGCTATACATTATGCAGGAGGGGAGCCGTTCATTCTTTAAAAACTGTAGTTCCGTACCAACCAAGCACGTCCCTAATTAATTCAGGCATGTAGTACTCTATTTCTGTATGTTTAAGAGACGGGAAGAAAAAACCGAATGTGAACATATCCAATGTTGCAAGTGTGTATTTCTCACCTGCTACAACTTCACGATTTCCCACAAAAAGCTGATCATATCTATTTTTATAAAGTCTTTCATGAATCATCGCACCCATTAACGTGCCACGGAAACCAAGTCCTTTGATTTCAATTTGCGGCCACTCTTTAGTTAACGACAACTCATAGACTTCTTTCAAATCTGATCCATCCAGTGAAATGAGACATAAATTGATTGGGTGAGGTAGAAGTGAATGTAAATCCTCTTTTGTCACCCAGCCTTTATCTAGGCTTCCTAAAAAGATTCCCGCGTTGAACATGGCACAATCCGCTTGCGAATACGCAATGAGCGCTCTGCCAAAGAAAGAGGACAGCGGACTAACATCAAATAGATTTTGGGCTAAGTGAGAAGGGTTATAAAAAACCTGTTCCTCCATCGCTTGTTTTCCCATTTGGATTAGCTTATTTACTTTTTCAATATCTTTTTCATTGCTTTCAATTGAATCTGCCCTAACAAGTTCTGCATCCATTTGTAGAAGTTCTTTAGCATCCACGTTAAACTTCACTGTTACATGACCCACATATTCACCGTATTTGCCTGTTGCCGCCAAAAGGGTCTTACCAATCAATTTACCTTCATGAAAAAGGTGATGCGTATGTGCACCGAAAATGACATCGATTTCAGGACATTCTACTGCAAGCTTTTCGTCTTCATGAATGCCCATATGAGATAGACAAACAATCATATCCGTTTCATTAGCAATGCTTTCAGCAACAAGCTTTAAATTATCGCGAGGTGGTGTCACTTGCCAACCGAGCTTCGAATAGAAAGCTTTATATTCTGCCGTAGCCCCTATGACGCCAATTCTCGTCCCTTGATCAGTGACGTAGATTTTATAAGGCAATAACCATTTTGGACGGCTACCATCTTCTTCGAATAAATTACTCAAGATAACATCAAACTTGGCATCCTTATAGAGAGCAGACAGTGCCTCTTTCGACATGGTAATTCCTTCGTTATTACCGAGCGTGACAGAATCATACCCCGCTTCATTCAACAATCCGATATTCCCTTGACCTTTCGTCCCTTCCGTAAAAGGATGGGAACGATCTACATGATCACCGATGTCGAAGACGTAGCAAGCATCTCCTTCTATTGAATGCATACGTTTTTCGTCACAAAGAAGCCTACTGATTTGCGGCCAGTTTTCAAAATGACTATGGATATCATTTGTATGATAGAAATGAATTGTTTCAATACTGTGATTCATATGTCACCCCATAAGTCCGTCAATAATCGATCGGACCCCAAGTAATAGTAAGATAATTCGCAGTGCAACAACGAGCGTTTCCGATTTCATCTTTTGATTGAGATGAGCACCTATTTTAGCTCCAATATAGGCGGCCGGAATGACTGGAATCGTATAAAGCCACGGCACATTGCCAAGGGAGATATGTGTGATCGAGTTGACGAGAGCCGATAAGAATACCATGAACATGGATGTACCGACTGCGACATGCGGTGGAAATAGAAAGAGAAGAATCATTGCAGGGACGAGGATTGAGCCTCCACCGATTCCGAATAAGCCGGAAGCAAATCCAACTCCAAATGTCAGTAGTAACGCAAACCATACAGGATAGCCATAGACATACGTTTGGTTGTCCTTATCTGTAAACATTCTTTCTTTGCCATTTTTAACAAACCAGCTGACTGGCTTCAAATATTTACGAACCAAGAGTAGCGTCGATAAAATGATAAGTAAAATCCCGAAGTAAAGATTAAAGGATGGTAAATCGAGTCCTTTATTCACAAATGCACCTAGCATAGTTCCCGGAATACTTCCTAGGAAAAAGATGAATCCGCTTCTAAAATCAATTGTTTTTGTCTTCATATAGGATAGTGTCGATGCTAGTCCCGTAAAAATCATCATTATGACGGAAAGCCCGACAACAGTTTGCGGTGTAATTCCATCGATTAAACCAAGGTTAATGCCAACGAAAAGTGTTGCTGGCACCAGAATGATACCCCCGCCTAATCCGACAAGCGCCCCAATAATTCCTGCTGCTAGACCGATAACGGCCAATAAGATAAATTCCATTACCATTCTCCTTCAAAAAAGTCGAGCTGCTTCGGCGTCAGACTTTCATAGTTGATGTTAAGCATTTTTTGAAAACGTTTTGCATTTTGTGCTGCATGTCCGCCGGAATTATTGTTAAAAATTACATAGACTTCTTCAGTTTCTTTTTTTAGTTTTTGGACAGCTGACTGAATCTCTATCAGCTCGGTATCATTGTAGTTATATAGATATCTAACTTTACGCCATGCTTTATCATCACCGGTTGTGTTGCGCCACCCTGCTATATTACGACCGTGCAATCTAAGAAGCACTTTATCCGGACGAGTTGTATTGGCTACCAGTGGAATACTTCCTTGCCCTGCTTGTGGCTCATCGCACACCGAGTGGATTACCTTCAGTTCTTTCAAAAAAGACAAGGTCCCTAGTTGAAATTTTGGTGTATACCATGACTGATGCCTAAATTCAACGGCAATATCGAATCCATCCAATTTAGCGCAAACGAAGCGAATTTCCTCAACATTCTCTTTTGTACAATCAAACCATGGAGGGAATTGGACAAGAATCATCGCAAGTTTACCTGCTTCTTGGAGTGGTGTAACCGAGAGCCGGAAAGAATTGTACATCTCATCGACAGATGCATACGGGAGTTCCCCCCGATGATGCCCAGTCATACCTTGGTATGCCTTGACGATAAATCGGAAGTTATCAGGCGTTTCTTCAATCCATTTGCGAATATTGCGCTCCGGCTGAATGGCATAAAAAGTAGCATCCAATTCGACAATTGGAAAGTGTGCACCATAATCAATTAGTTTTTCTTTCTTCGAAGAGGAAGAGTCGTATACATCCGGATGGTCGCCCCAGCCAGTTAATCCAATTTGGATCATCCCTCTGCCTCCTTTCAATTGAATCGGTACTCTCTATATTAACATATTTAGACAACATATTTGATGAACTCTAAACCAGCCAGAAAATCATTGGGGAGGGCTCGGAAAATCTATTTTCACTGGACCATTTCCAGCCCGCTTACGGCTAACTATTCATGACAGATTTACTGAGAGGTCCTAGTGTGGCTAGAAGTGACTCCGTCACTTCTAGCCACACTTTTTTCAGTAATCCTATTGCGAATAGTTGCCTGTCGCGTACCTACAATGGTCAAGTGAAAAATGCGGTTGCTTTGAAAGATAAGAATAGATGACTTTCTATAGAGATTGTAAGTGCCCGAAGATGCAATTTCGGGCACTCTTACACGTTGTACAATGTGCTTCTTGCTTACTTTTAACAAAGAGTATGCATCTAATCATGTGATAGCTTATAAAAAGTGACACTTCTTTAATAGAAAAAGAAAAAACCATAAAGAAAGCATCAGCCGCCAAAATTGCATCTTTGGCGGCTTTTCT
>CAZWAW010000043.1:14101-23362 GCA_964632025.1 uncultured Sporosarcina sp. | reverse complement strand
TCCATCACCATGTTCATATGAACAACAGGAAGATCCTTCCCATTCTTATCAGTCATCCTGTCTTCTTCTACACTGGACTTATCTGGGTAACCTTGTCCCAAGTAATAGAAATCCGTTCCCTCGTCATCATCTTTTTTCACAAAGATATGAATATCGATATTATTATCATCCGAATGAATGATTTTCTGGACTTCTTGGGAACTTAATGATCGATTACTTCTTGTGTACCACTTAAGTAATTCTGGGTTCAGGAGTTCATCGCCGTAATTAACGCTGGATTCTACCTCTTCATTCTTATGATAAGTAATGAAGATGGGACAAGTGTTGTGCTTCGGCTTATATCCATACATCGTTGAACTTTCATCTGCATTCCAATTCAAGAGCTTACAGGCATCTTTTCTGGAGTATTTTTCATATAGCGTGAGGGGCCGATTGCATTCATACAGCTTCGACTTCGCTTTTGCGCTATGAATAACGTCTTGAATTAGCTCTCTAAAGTAAGGATTACTTGTTAATCCTTCACGAATCGATTCATTCAACATATAATTTCCGCTTTCATCTACAGTGACTAGTGGCTTCCCACCATATTTACTTTGAACGCTTGTTGTGAAAAATGATAAATTCAAGATCCGATTCACTGAATCCATTGTTTCTTCATCTGTCCTACAATTTTTTGTAGCTAACAAATTCACATAGTCATCATGCTGAATCTTTTCCAGTCGCAACAATTGTTCGAGCAATAAAATTTCATGCAGACGTTTTCCATTCAATACTTCTAAAGAGAGCATTGTTAACACTTTCTCTTCATAGCTCGTTAAAGCAGGAATTTCTTCTTTCATTTTCAATAAGAATTGATAATAGTTCGTGTGTTTCTCAGCGATGACTACTGGATCAATGGAATGATTCGTTACAAAGTCATATAAGTAAGGAACCCTGCCAATTTTATTTTTCAATTCTATATAGGCATCTCGTAAAATTTTCAATGCAGTCAAATTACTTTCATTTATTGAACTAAAGATTCGTTTCTTAGCGATCTCTTCGAAGCTAACTGTTGATACGCCCTTTATATAGCTCGTATCCTTTGTCCGTCGACGTACATTGTCTTTGTTTTGGGACTTGTCACCTGAAAGTGCAACCGGAATTAGATAGTTATTTTTATAGTTACCGATAAAGTCGATAATCGTCACGTAGGTTTTTGAATCATGCTTCCGTAATCCACGTCCGAGCTGTTGAATGAAAATAATACTTGATTGAGTTTGTCTCAACATCACCACTTGATTTATGCTCGGGATATCAATTCCCTCATTAAAAATATCCACCGTCAAAATATAATCAAGAATTCCATTTTCTAATTGGGTTATCCTACGTTCTCTTTCCCCTGGTAAATCATCCCCTGTTAATGCCACTGTTCGAAATCCTCTATTGTTCAATGCAATGGATAATTCACTTGCTTCAGCTTTTCGGCTACAGAATATTAACCCCTTTACTTCATTACCTGAGAAACCATAGTAATTAATTTTCTCAATAATATGGGTTACACGTTCCTCAGTTACGAGCTTTGTGAAAACGGCTGTATCATCGATTAATTCTCCGTCTAATTCAAGGTCCGTCACGCCAAAGTAATGAAATGGACAAAGCATGTCCTCTTCAAGTGCTTCTTGCAGCCTAATTTCATAAGCGATATTGTAATCAAACAATGAGTAGATGTTAAAGTCATCCGTCCGCTCTGGGGTGGCTGTCATGCCCATTAGAAATTGCGGTTTGAAATAATTAATGACACGCTGATAAGAAGTCGCCCCTGCCTTATGTACTTCATCTATTAGAATATAATCAAAGTCTTTCGGGTCAAACTGATTTAAGTTTTCTTGTTTTGACAGTGTTTGAATACTCGCGAATAGGTACTTCTTATCCAATTGCTTGCTAGCACCTACATATAATCCAAACTCTTCATTGATTCCACCCAGAATTCTTTGAAAATCTTCTTTTGCTTTGTTTAGTATTTGCTCCCGATGAACAATAAATAGCATCCGCTTAGGCGCAAAACTCCTAACATCAAATGCAGACAAATACGTTTTCCCAGTACCAGTTGCGGAAATCACTAACCCTTTGTCTTTTCCTTCATCACGAACGGCCTGTATCTGTAATAACGCTGCTTTCTGCATGGCATTCGGAACAATTTTCACCGATTCTTCGATTGCATTTAGATTATAGTTTGCAGGCATCTCGATCACTTGCTCAGCAAGCCTAAGATCTGCATTTTTCAAGTATTCTACTTCATAATTCTCTATCCATTTCTCCGTTAATAAATCTGCGTCTGCCCATACATCTTCAAACTGATGTTTAAAATGATGAACAATGTCACCGTTTTCATGCGAAGTTAATTTCACATTCCACTCATAATTCACTTTCAAAGCATGCGCGGTTAGGTTGGAACTCCCCACGATCAGTGAGTAGTGTGTTTTATGTCTAAAGATATAACCTTTGGAATGAAAACCTTTTAACTGTGTTAAACGTACTTCCACATTCGTTAGCTTCATAAGTTCTTTAAACACTTTAGGTTGATTAAAATATAAATATGTAGAGGTTAATATTCGGCCCGTAACCCCCTTTTCCTTAAGATCTAAAAACAGGGATTTCATTGTAGCTAGGCCGCTTTCCGTAACAAATGCCACTGAAAAGATGAAGTCTTCACTGGTTTCAAGTTCTTCTTGTAGTGTATTTAAAACGTTTATGTTTTTCTTCACGTTATTGATTAATAGTTCTGGTTTAAAACTACCGGAGTTGCTTTGGCTTTTATCAATGAAGCCCTCTTGCAGTGAATCATTTAAATTCCGAATAAAACTTTCCATGTAATCACCGCATCTCTTCGCTATTTTATTTCTTAGGGATTAGATTAGTTAACTTTTCAATTGCTGGAATATCAGCGGGCGCCCAGTTCAATGACGGTAACTCTTCTCTCGAGATCCATCTTATTTCCGCATGTTCCGAAAGCGTTGGAGTTCCAGATATAACTTTCGACATAAACGTCTCTAGCCTCACGATAACTTTTTCATATTCATATGTTGTATCTTCAATTTGATCAAATACTTCAATTGTACAGCCCAGCTCTTCTTGAATTTCCCGCTTTAAGGCCTTTTCTTTTGTTTCGCCCTCTTCTATCTTGCCACCTGGAAACTCCCAGTAATTCGGCAAGGTCATTTCTGGTCCTCGTAGTGCACAAAGTATTTTACCGATTTCATTTTCTATAATTGCTCCAACGACATGTACTGTTTTTTTGATTGTAATCACCTATTCTTAATCTTATTTTCATACCAAAAATATTTATCTGATTATATGAACAAATCATACCATATAGTTGCCATTTACATATTTATTTTACCAAAGACCTTCAATTTCCCATGATCCTTTGCGTGCTATATAACCTCAACAATCATACCAATCCGTCCAATAAGCATCTCCATTCCCATTATCATGAATCGCCAAATACTCATCCCACGTAATCACTTTTGTTAAACATTCTTCACTGCAATACTGTGTTGCATCCGATTCAAAACAAAATCCTTCTTGCATCGGTGTTCCACATTCTGAACATAAGCGCTCCTCTTCTTCTGGGTCTCTTATGTGAAGGTCTTGAGTAGCGAGCATTATGCTTAACTCGAAACTTGTTGTGCAGACAAATTTAAAGTGACCTTCATCTATATCGTAAATTGCACAAAACTGATCACTTTCAACCAATATTCCATTTTGAACCACAATCTGGCCGCTATCGTCTACCACTTGAATGTCTATACTTTTGAAATTCAATTCCCCTCCCTCCTCACTTAATTAATCAATTCAGATTCTGGAACAATACGTAAACTTTCACAATTGCAGACTTGGCATATGTACGTTTCATCTACATGCATTTCATGACACTCATTGCAGACATAGAGCATTTTTTCATCACATTCACCCTCATAAACTTCGCACTCCGCTATCTCAATCCCGTCCTCCAAATTACCGATTTGTATCGATAGAGCTTGAGTAGAAAGCATATGATCTAAATCGTGATTTAGAGTGCAAACAAACGGAAATGATTCTTCATCTAAATCATAAATTGCACAAAGCTGCTCTCCTACTATTAAAACCCCATTCTTAACGACTACTTCTCCATTATCATGAATCACTTGGACTGGCGTTTCTTTAATTCTATACTGAATAGTTGGTTTCAAAATGGTGCCTCCTTTCCCCTTACATATCCGATCCCCTCACAATAATTTTTCTAAACCCCATTTTTTTGAACACATAAATGCCTGTCAACAGTATCCTTGCGCATGTACCGATTTACCGTAGCACAACTGTGGGTAACAGGAATTAATTGTTTCATAAAAAAATGCAGCCTGATTTAGCAAATTCATCGCTAAACACCTTCTTTAAACATGACCGATCAAGAGCAGTTGCAACAATAAATCCGGACTACTTCCCACTATTCTTTCATAGCCATCCCCTTTCTTTTGTTAGCTGATATGATTTTGATGAAGTGCTTGCTTCATTCAAAAATAAAATTCAGCAATTAGATAAAATCGTGCAATCACTCAAAGTTTAAGAGCTTGCCCTGCAGGCCTCGGTCGCAGCACAATCTTCTAGCGCTACGACGGAAGAAATCACAGAAACGCTTCGAGTCGATATGGCGCAATTTACGGTGTAGAACGTTGGTGGTTAGATTGTCTGAAATTCAACCAACATATTAACGTATAATCTCATCCTAAACGGATACAATACAGGTAAATTGAAAAGGGGATTCGATATGTCATATGATAAAGTTGAATTAGCGGATTTGAGCCACGAACAATTAGCAGTGTTAAATGGCTTGGAGGATAAACTAGGGGTAACTTTGGTTGCTTATGAAAATGCTTCAAAGTCTACAAATACAGCTTCAGATCAGTGACGCCGTCGGACGCATTGAACGTCATAAAAAAAAGAAGATACCTGTCTTAGGTATCTTCATAAATGATGATAACTTAATCAGATTTCAATCGAACATTCGCTATGAGCATCCCTTTCGAAACGAATACCCTCTTCATATCCATAAAAAAATTGAGCCACTGTGATATTATTTTGCTACTTCTACACCTGATTGTTAGAGGAAGTCGCCATAATCATCGCGGGGGGGAATTTAGGGGATGAGCGGGGCCAATTGAATGGTTTTATAGGGTTTGCCATGGAATTCACAAACTTGTCCCGTATAACCAACCTTTCATTCGAATGAAAAGCCGTTTAGTTAAATTACTGTAACTAACTCTACAGCTTCTACTACTAACGGGGTTCCAGCAGATATACTGCCAGTGACATCATTAAAGGTCAATTCTGTTGCAGTAATTGAATAGGAATCGCCCTCTTGTAGCACACCGTTTAAATATAAATTATAGTAACCATTCGTTACTACTGGAAAAGCAGTTGCAGCAGTTCCACTGTCATCCAGAAAAGCAGTTGCAGCAACAGTTGTACCATCGACGACAGCTAAAGGTGCTGCCAATACATTAAAAAATCTTGTCGAATTACCTGAAACAGCCACATGAATATTAATAAGGGAAAGCGCCATTTGATTCACCTCCTTTCGTTTACATTATAGTAGATGCAAGACCTCTACGAAGTGACAGGGCTGTCCAACTAATAAGTAGTATGATTCGAATGAAACCCTAATGATTCAATAATAATAGGAATATTCGCAGAAATTTTTGAAGCAGTAGGATGAATAATTAAGGAATTCGTATTCACTTTATAGAATCCCCTCCCTTGCATTACCCCATTGATGTATAAATTAATGTACCCGCTTGTGCTGAAAATCGTAAATTCAGTTGTTTTGTTTCCAACATCATTTAAAAATAGAGTTGAAGGAATAGTCACTCCAGTCGTCAGATCAATAGTAGATGTTGGAATATAAAAATATCTGTTCACAGTCGGTATGATACTAACTTTAGAGATATCAATTGGGCTAACTTCTATGTGTGTCTGACACACAATCTTTTTGCTATAGTTTTTGCAATCAATTATTCTTATTACTTTTTTACACTTTCTATGTCTCTCCATGATATTATTGCCTCCCTACCCTACTATATGATAATAGTTAGTTGACGATTGACCGTTTAGCCCTGTTAGACAGAAAATTATTATTGGCCCCTTAAATTCAAAAACCCCACTTCACAGTGAGGTTTCCAATCGTTTCTATTCTCTATTGACAGGCATCGAGCAACATCTAAATGAGCCACCCGATTTGATGATTTCGGAGAAGTCTACCTCGATAACTTCGAATCCGTGTGCGCGAATTTGTTCGTTGACTTGTTTGTTTTGCGGTAGGCTAAATACTTTTTTATGGCCAATGGATAGGACGTTTGTGCCCATTGTGAATTGTTCTTCTTCAGAAACTTCGATGAGCTTGTATGTGGCTGAAAGCATATCGACTGTTCTAGAATCAAATGCTTGTGGGAAAACCAGTCCTACTTCGGGTGACAGGATGTTAAACACGCAGTCGAGATGCAGGTACTTTTCATCGAAAGGAACAGGAATAATTGTGTAATCTGGGAGATCAACGTTCAATTTCTCAGCCGCTTCTATGGATGTACGGCTACTGATGCCGACAAACAATGTGCCGCGGTCGACGATGACATCACCGCCTTCTACCCGATTCGTTGTGGTTTGGAATTCAATATCCTCATCGTCCAACCATTCTTCAAGTGCCTCTTCTTCCCCTTTACGAATATCACTTGCCATTTCTGCAACGAAGATATCGTCACCAACGGTAAAGCCTATATCCCGCGTAAAAACTTGTTCTGGAAATTTTTCAGATGATGGTAGTTTAATCACCTCGACGCCATGTTTTTTTAGGAGTTCTTCAAACTCTTTATGCTGTTTCATCGCAAGCTCAACATTTATATTTTCATCTTCGTATTGTTTCTGCACGTCGTTAATCACTTCTTCTATAGCCATAAATCTAGGCTGGCATAGGATTACACGGCGCAGCGTATCATACTCTGTATTGCATTTTGTAGTGTCTCTCTTTTCTATAGGGGAATTCATGCTGGATCCTCCAATTATTTTATTGTCTTCTTAACACTTCCCCATCAAATGCTACTTAAACATTTAAATGGTTTTATCCTTGTCCTAACGGGAATGGGTAAATATAGAGATTGAGTTAAATGGAGGAGATAAGATGATTCAGACAGATAGGGCTTTATTAACAAAAGAGGATTTTGCAGAACGTACCGATTTACCTGATTGGTTGTTGAAGGAATACCAAACGTTCCATGACACAGTGACGGATAAAACATTTCCTTGTTATTTCGGTATGGGAGGAGAGGTCAAGGGCGAATTGCGTTATGGGTATGTAACACAAAACGACTGGTCCAATTTGCCGGAAACGTTGAAGTCATTTTTGGCACTTTTCGACAATCCCACTCATAAGCGGCATGGATTATTCGTTTTTGTTGAGCCATTTGAAACTGAAGGTTCTTTGGATGAGTACCGGAAGCAGTTCTGGGAAATACTGCAGTACTTGCATGGTGTGGATGAAATCGAATGGCCTGCAGATAGTCCCCGGGATCCCGCTCATCATCTGTGGGATTTCCGTTTTCACGGCGAGCCAATTTTTGTTTTCGGCAATACACCTGCTTATAAACAACGAAAAACCCGTGATCTAGGAAATGCTATGGTACTTGGTTTTCAGCCGCGCCGAATATTCGAGGGATTGAAAGGGACGGAAAATGGCGGTGTCATGTCGCGGGAAAAAGTTCGTGAACGCGTTGAAGTCTGGGACCAGTTGCCGAAGCATCCAGACATTAGCCACTTCGGGGATCCAGAACATAATGAGTGGAAACAGTTTTTTATTGGGGATGATGTGGAACCTATTCAAGGGAAATGTCCATTTTCGCATAAAGAGAAGTTGGACTAATTAGTGCCCAATAAAGACAAAAAACCTCACAGAAGTGTGAGGTTTTTCATTACCCGCAATTATTTCCCAACCAATGTCGATTTCCCGGGAAATAAACTGAATTATTTCCCGGCCATACCGTAATATAAATTCATCTCTGCTTCAGGCACCATACTGCCGCCTGTTGCCCAGACAAGATGGGTAGCATTTGCCAAATCAGAATCTTTAACGTTTTCTCGGATTGCATGTACTGGACCAGTCATCCCGGCAAGTGCGGAGGGTTCGAGTCGAATACTTTCTGAGTCCGCGAGCAGTTTCAATAACTTGAACATTGTTTCATCCGCGATTGTATAACAGCCGGATAGTAACGGTTCCATCGTCTTGCCAACAAAACCAGATGCAGTACCGACTGCGAGCCCGTCAGCAACGGTTTTATTGTCGAGACCGAAGTCTTTAACTGAAACCTTGTCGTGAAGACCTGTCATCATGCCGAGCATCATACAAGGCGAATGCGTAGGTTCAGCGAAGAAACAATTAACCGCATCACCGAAAGCAAGCTTCAATCCAAATGCTACACCTCCGGGGCCACCACCAACACCACATGGCAGGTAGACGAACAGCGGGTTGTCTTTATCAACGATTGTGCCACGGGCTTTCAACTGCGCTGCAACACGTTCCCCTGCCACTGCGTAGCCTAAAAATAAGTCGAGTGAGTTTTCATCATCAACAAAATGACATGAAGGATCTGCATCTGCTTGGCGACGCCCTTCTTCAACAGCTTTGCTGTAGTCATCAGCGTATTCAACAACTGTGACGCCTTTTTCGCGCAGCATATCTTTTTTCCATTGTTTTGCATCTGCAGACATATGAACAGTAACGTCAAAACCGAGCTTAGCGCTCATAATTCCGATGCTTAAGCCAAGATTTCCTGTCGAGCCGACAGCAATTTTATGTTTGGCGAATAAATGGGTGAATTCTGGCTCTGCGAATCTAGTGTAGTTGTCAGCCGTTGTTAGCAATCCGTGCTCAATCGCCAGGGTTTCGGCATGTTTTAGGATTTCGTAAATGCCACCGCGCGCTTTAATAGAACCTGAAATCGGCAGTGCGTTGTCTTCTTTTAGGAGAAGTTCACCCGAGATCGCTACTTTGTATTGATCGGCAAGCGCTTCTTTCATATTCGGAATAGCGGTAATCGGTGATTCGATAATGCCGTTCGACACTTTTGTTTCCGGGAAGACACGCTCAATGTATGGCGCGAAACGTTTCAGGCGGTCTGATGCATCTTTGACGTTTTCTGCAGTCACACCTGTTTTTTGAAGACCAGTCGTTGTTGACTCTATTAAGGGATTGAGCCA
>CAZWAW010000043.1:0-14001 GCA_964632025.1 uncultured Sporosarcina sp. | reverse complement strand
GTTAGAAAACGCACAAAAATTTCTACCGCAATTGCAAAGAAAATAATTAATATCCAACGCATGTTTAGTCCCCCCATTTCTACATTAATCCTAATTTCCGATTAGTAGTCCAATGCGCTAATTCTATCATTGATTGCAGGCGGCTGTGCACAATTTGGAACGCACACACAACCCCCGTCCTTGCGGAATATGCTACTATAACAACTCAGTAATGGTGGTGCTTATAATGGAATTCACAATGAGTCCGCCTATCGATTATTGGTAATTTCGGTAGGGAAACATAATTTCAAGCACATTGTTCGCTTACTGGATATTTCAAGGTTGTGGCAATGAACCACAGCGGTTCGCGGAGGGGAACTACTGTCGACGGGCAATCAGTTCGACAGGTTTATTGCCTGCATACTTGCCTCCAATTAGTGAACAGAAAAAATAGATTTGAAGTTGTTTTGAATACGACACTAAAACTCCGCCAACTAGATTTGTTGGCGGAGTTTCTAGGCCTTACTTTTTTGATTGACAACCATTGCTCTTTTATAACTTCGTCCGCACATCCCATAACTCCGGAAAGAACCGATGATCTAGGACTGACTTCAAATAATTCACACCTGACGAACCGCCCGTCCCCATTTTAAAGCCGATAATCCGTTCAACGGTTTTCATATGACGGAACCGCCACTGCTGATGACTGTCTTCGATATCGACAAGCTTCTCCGCCAGCTGATATAAATTCCAGTGGTCATCGACGTTGCGGTAGACTTCCAGCCACGCATCCGCTACCGACGAATCCCCTTTGTATGTAACAGAGAAATCGCGTTCCAGCAGTTCCGGGTTTATCGCGAAGCCAGCACGCGAAAGCGCACGTATTGCCACATCGTAAATGCCCGGTGAACGGAATGCGGCCTCTAAATCACTTGCGAGCTCGGGATCCTTCTCATAAATCTTCAAAATATGTGGCTGCTTATACCCAAGCGCGAACTCAATAAGCCTGTTCTGATACGATTGGAAGCCTGAAGCTCGGCCCAAACTGTCCCGGAATTCCATGTATTCGGCAGGGGTCAATGTCGACAATACATCCCATGCCTGGATAATTTGCGTCTGCGTTTTTGACACACGTGCTAGCATTTTAAATGCTTCTGGCAGTTCATCTTTTTCGATTAAGTCAATTGCGGTATTGAGCTCATGCAAAATAAGTTTCATCCACAACTCACTCACTTGATGGATGACAATGAACAGCATCTCATCATGATGACCCGACAAACGCTGCTGGCTCGACAGCAATTTATCGAGATTCAAATACTCGCTGTATGTCATATTATCTTTAAAATCCGTGTGAATCCCTTTTTCAGTCATTACTAGTATGCCCCCCTTCAATTGCTCGCAATACGGCACGAACTGGACTGCCGTCGCCATCTTTTAGCGGAAGCGGTAATGCAATCAGTTCATAATCGCCCGGTTCCACTTCGCTAAGCACGATATTTTCTAAAATCAGTACGCCGTTTTCATTGAGGGAGTGGTGGGCACTGACTGTCTTGCTCGTTTCCGGGTCAACAGATGGCGCATCAACGCCGATGAGCCGAACCCCTCTCTCTTTCAATAAAGGGCCGATATCTGTGCGTAAATACGTGAACGTTACCGGAAATACATTCGGATCAGGACGGCTGCCTGTTTTCAATAAGATCCGTTCCGCCCCACCGAAATCGATGTCCTCTAAATCGGAGCGACCAATACTTTCTTTGCCTGAAACGTCGAGCACACGCGCCCGTCCGATGTATAAATCAATCGGTAAATCGAGCACTTTTAACCCGTTATCATCGAAGTGAAACGGTGCGTCGATATGCGTCCCCATATGCGTACTTGTCGTTAACTTCCCTATATTTACTGAACCCGTTTCGGCTTTGCTGTAAGCAACTTCATATGAAAATGGTGTGTCACCAGGCCATTCGGCGATATTATTTTGCAGCGGTTGTGAAATATCAATCCATTTCCCCGTCATGCGACGACACCTCTTTTATTCTCAAATTTTTCATAACATTTTTCATCCATGATTCGTTTTAATTTCTGCACAGTATGCCAGACGTCTTCGAAGGAATTGTATAACGCAACCGGCGCAAGTCGAACACCATTTGGCGCACGGAAGTCCGGGATGACGCCATCTTCTTTCAACGCTTTGCAAATACGTGCCGCCTCAACATGTTCGAGTAAGATGTGGCCCCCACGTGATTCGTCGACTGGGTTGCCAATTGTAAAGCCGTGCTCAGACAGTTCCTGTTGAATTAACGCCAACATATAGTCCGTCAGTTGAAGTGACTTTTCGCGGACTTTTTTAATGCCTACTTCTTCAAACAATTCAAGCGCACCGATGACCGGCGCTAAACTAAGTACATGAGGCGTCCCGATTTGATAGGCAGCGACATCCATTGCCGGATCCATTGTATGTTCCATATCGAATTGTGCTTCTTTTTTCGAACCGAACCACCCTGCCAAACCAGGTGCTGTGCCGAAATGCTTGTCATGGACGAACAGCCCTGCGACAGATCCCGGTCCTCCGTTCAAATGCTTATATGTACACCAGAAAGCAAAATCCGCGCCCCAATCATGCAGTGCATGTTCAACAGCACCAATCGAATGACATAAATCAAAGCCAATCGGTATGCCTTTTTCATTTGCAGCTTTAGCGAGTTTCTCCATATCGAGTATTTGCCCACTTCTGTATAAAACGGCTGGCAGAACAATGAGCGCGACGTCTTCTGTCATCGCTTCGATGATATCGTCTTCATTTAAAAATCGACCATCCCTGCTTTCCACCTGGACAAGATGTTCGTCAGGATTAAAACCTTTCAGTGCTAGCTGGCTTTTTAGTGCATAAATGTCTGAAGGGAAATTGAGTTCATCCGCGAGAATCTTTGTTTTAGTGCCTGATGGTTTGTAAAATGTCGCAGCAAGCTGATGCAGGTTCGTCGTTGTCGAGCCCGTTGCAATAACCTCACGTTTTGTTCCCCCGACAAGTGGCGCCATTTTTTCTCCAACCGATTCAGATAAGTAAAACCAAGGATTATCACCTTCTGTCCAGCCGTCGATACCTAGTGTTTTCCATGAATCAAGTAAACTGTGTAATGTGCGCTCCGCTCGTTTTGACAATAAACCGAGTGAATTACCATCCATATAAATTGTGTTTTCAAGTAGATAAAACTCGTCTTTGTATTGCGCGAGACCATCTTTTTCGTCGAGTTTTCTTGCGTAACCGATGCCAAACATGTTCAATTCCCCCTTATGAGAACTTTCCGTCTTTAGTAAAATTGTAACATATTTAGGTTGTGCTCGTAACAGAGTTTATTGCTGCCTTCGGGTGCGTTATCACCGCCTTGCCCTTGTTTATCACCGTCTTGGGGCGCGTTATCACCGCCACACACCTGTTTATCACCGTCTCGGGGAGCGTTATCACCGCCATGCCAATATTCAAACAACAAAAAAACCGACATCGCTGTCGGCTCACCTTCCTTTCATACAATCAATTCACTTAAACCAGCCCTTCTCCTTAAACCGAGATATCGCTTCAATCCGGTTCCCAACACCGAGCTTATCCAAAATTGTGGAGATGTAATTCCGCACTGTACCAGGCGTCAAATACAACTCGCCGGCGATTTCTTTTGTTGTCTTCCCTTCAGCAATAAGTCCAAGCACTTGGCTTTCACGCTCCGTCAGCGGATTTACCGTCTCATCTCCGTCCCCGTAGGCAATGTCAACGAGTTCTGGCGCGTAAATTCGTCTGCCATCCATTATCGTTCGGATTGAACTGACAAGCTCTTCAATCGGACTGTCTTTCAATAAATAACCGCGTACGCCCGCTTTCCTCGCACGTTCGAAGTAACCTGTTCTGGCAAATGTCGTCAGGATAATGATTTTACAAGGCTCATCATGCAACGCTTCTGCTGCGTCAAGTCCCGTCATCACTGGCATTTCAATATCCATGACGCAGACATCCGGCTGATGTTCTTTCACCAGCGCGACCGCTTCTTCCCCGTTTTTCGCTTTTCCGACGACTTCCATGTCATCTTCCATATTCAATAATGATCCAAGTGCTCCGAGCATCATCCCTTGGTCTTCCGCTATGACAATACGTATCACATCAATCACTCTCCATAATATGTTGTATGACTGCAGGAACGCGAATCGATAATTTCGTTCCTTCGCCACCCTCGACTCGAAGACTTCCATTAACAAATTCAAGCCGCTCGCGCATTCCAGTCAAACCATTCCCAGGCGACGTTTCTCCGCCCCTTGTAATTCCGATTCCATCGTCTATCACATTGATGACAAATTCATTCGGCAATTGTTCAAACGACACGCAACAAGTCTTACCATAACTATGCTTCACAACATTTGTCACAGCCTCTTTCAAACACATACTCAGCACGCTTTCAACGATGGCTGGAATATTGGTGAACGATGGATTCCCTTCAATGGTGTACTCCATTTCAGCTGCCTTCAACATCTGCTTAATACGAATCACTTCATCTTCCAGCTTAGTTGCCCGCATGCCTGCAACTAACTCCCGGACTTCTTTCAGGGCTGTGCTGGCGGTCTGCCTGATGTCCCGCAACTCTCTTTCAGCCGCCCTCGGATCACGAGATACTAACTTGCCAGCTAAATCACTCTTTAAGCCAATCAATGATAACTTCTGACCGAGAGTATCGTGTAAATCACGAGATATTCGTTCCCGTTCCTCCACTATAATTAACTCCGAAATCCGTTCGTTGGCATGTTCTAATTGCCCTACCAAGTTTTCACGCTTATTCCGGTTGTATAAATTGAATGGCAACAATACTACACCGATCACCGAGATAAGAATGAAATGAACTTGCGGAAGAAACAATTCGAGTTCGATGAAAAAACCTGCGACAATCGCAATGACCGTAATTGCAATATGTAGCCCATATATGATGAAGAATCCGACTTGATTGCGAATATTACCTATGAAAAATGCCGTGAATATGGATAAATACACATAGCCGAATAACAGCGTCATAACGACGTTTATCACAATTTCAAAACTGATCCACATGTAAACAAGCCCGCTTTTCGATTTGAATGAAAAACGATATGACAGGAAAAATAAAAATAACAATGAAATCCCAACAGAAATCCCGATGGGCGACGATGATCTGAATATGAAAAAGAATGGAAGAAAACAAAATACAGCCCATGCATAAATACTAAGCCAAGGATTTTTCGGGAAAATACTATACCAACTTTGCATATCTTTGTTTCACCGTCCTGTCTATACTTTCCATTGTACCAAATAGCGGGATAAAAAAAACAGCCATCCTCTGAAGAGATGACTGTTTTAAGTATTATTCTGCGTCGAAACTTGTACGTTTTGGTTTCAAATCAATTGAAGTGCGTGCCGATTTCAGCATATGCTTCACGTCTTTAAACGCGATAAATCTTTTCTTCTCTGGATCATACAAACGATAACGGATTGATGACAAACTTTCTTTGATCGTAATCGTTGTTGCTTGATGAAGAGGTGGTGTCGATTCATGTGCTAATTCCAAGTTGTAGTTCGGAACACGTGGTGACAAGTGATGGACATGGTGGAAACCGATATTTCCTGTCGCCCACTGCAACAAACGCGGTAACTTGTAGTATGAACTGCCATCAATAGCAGCTTTCACATAATCCCACTCAGACTCCTCTTCGAAATACGAGTCTTCAAATGTATGTTGAATGTAGAATAACCAGATACCTAGTGCTCCCGCAACAAACATGATTGTTCCTTGTATAAGAACAAATGCCTGCCAGCCGATAAGTAAAATCATGCCTGTGTAAAGGGCAACAAGTATTGCATTCGTCAAATACGTATTGTTACGCTCTTTGTTACGTGCATCTTTACGATTGAAACGGCTTGAGATAAGTACAAGGAAAAGCGGGCCGAAACCAAACATAACGATTGGGTTACGGTATAAACGGTAACCAAAACGATGCCATTTCGATGCTTCAACGTACTCTTCGACCGTCATGACCCAAATGTCACCCGTACCGCGCTTGTCGAGATTCGAGCTTGTTGCATGGTGAATCGAGTGTTCACGTTTCCATTTTTCATATGCAAACAGTGTAAGAACGCCAGTAATGGTACCGACAATATCATTTGTTTTTTTGTTTTTAAAGAATGAACCGTGTGTACAATCATGGAAGATGATGAATGTCCGAATGACAAATCCTGCTGCAATAACACAAAGTCCAAGTGTTAGCCAAATCGACACTGATAAACTTTGGTACGCCAAGAACCATAGGGCTAGGAATGGTAGTACTGTATTAACAAGTTGCATGATACTTTTCTTTTTATCTGACTTAGCAAAAGGGGCAACGTCTTTGTGTAGCTGCTTTGTTTTTTCTTTAGACATGTTGTGTGATCCTCCTTCAATCTTATGTTCTTTTTCTGATTCGCTATCTTGAATCTAATGATAAAGAACTTTCGGACTTCACAGAAGACATAACTGTCATGATTTTCGATATGACAAGTGTCACTTATTGTGAATAAATTCACAAACAATATTTCATCCCAAACCAGAGGACTTTTTCAAGGGTCGTTAAATTTATGATATCTAGCCCCCCTAAATTCAAAACCCATAGAATAGTAATGCAATTGGTATGCCGAATAGTTAGAATAAAGTAGGGACAGTTTGTCAAACAACTTTAGGAGGGTTCACTTTTGAGTACTATATATGAAACAAGGCGAGAATTATTAAAATCGCATCTTATCGAGAACAATATCAAAACAGTTATGATTACAGCACCGGCAAATGTTTTTTATTTCACAGGCTTCAATTCAAATCCCCATGAAAGATTCATGTCTTTGTTCATTGACACACATGCCGATAAAACCTATTTGTTTGTACCGTCATTAGACAAAGATGCTGCCATGCAAGGATCTGATATAACAACAATCATTCCAATTTCTGACGAGCAAATACCTTTCGAGGTTGTCCGTGAATCGGTTGGTGAACTTTCGAAAACAGTTGGTATCGAAGCAAAAGCACTGAGTTACTATCTTTACAATAGCTTGCTGGAATTTTTCCCAGGTGTAGAAGTCGTCGATGTGCAGCCATTCATCAACAAACAAAGAATGAAGAAGTCTAAAGAAGAAATCGCGAAATTAATGACAGCTATAGAAATCATTGAAAAGGTTTTGGAGGAAGGCATCAAGAAAGTGAAGGTCGGGATGTCCGAATCAGATTTGACTGCGGAATTGGAATTTCTGATGAGGAAGTTTGGAGCGGATGGTACTTCCTTTTCAACAATTGTGTTATCCGGAGAAAAAGCGGCATTACCACATGGTTCTCCTGGAGAACGGACAATCCAAAAAGGAGATTATCTGCTGATTGATTTCGGAGTCATCAAAGACGGCTATTGTTCTGATATTACAAGGACCTTCATTATCGGTGAAGCTTCAGAACAACAAAAAGAAATTTACGACATCGTTCTCAAATCTAATGAAGCTGGCATCAATGCTGTACAAGCAGGGATACCCCTGAAAACTTTCGATATTGAAGCAAGAAATGTCATCATTAACAGCGGCTACGGGGACTATTTCAATAACCGTGTTGGTCATGGTTTAGGTATCGAAGTGCATGAAGAGCCTTCTATTCATGAAAAAAATGAACAGATTGCAGAGGCGGGACTTGTCTTCACAATCGAGCCAGGAATTTATATCCCCGATGTCGGCGGTGTCCGGATTGAAGACACCGTCTATATCAATGAAGACGGGAAAGTCGAAGTATTGTCCACGTTCCCTAAACAACTACAAATTCTATAAGCAACTCATTTCGAACAAGCCCTTGTATATGTCGTAGGCAACTTTCACGTAAAGTTGCTACTCACATATACAAGGGCTTGTTATCCATTTTCATGCCATGCACAATCGCCGTTATTTCAACATGCCACCATCTACTTCTAAAACAGTCCCATTAATAAAATCAGATTCGTCGGAAGCCAAAAACAGATAGGCATTCGCTACGTCTTCCGGCGTGCCTAGTCGTGTATAAGGCGTCATCAACTTGATCTGGTCCAGGACTTTCTCCGGAATCGTATCAATCATATCCGTTTCGATGAAACCTGGCGCAACTGCATTTACGTTGATACCTTTACGACCGAATTCCTTTGCCCAAGTTCTTGTCATGCCTATAACGCCCGCTTTCGCTGCAGCATAATTCGTTTGCCCGACATTTCCACCCGTTCCTGCAATCGAGGATGTATTAATGATTTTCCCTTTCCCTTGAGCAAGCATTGTCGGAAGGAATGCTTGTGTACAATTGAAAACACCCGTCAAATTCACGTCGATCACTCGCTTAAAATCATCCACTTCAAGCTTCAGCATCATCGCATCTTTTGTTATGCCTGCATTATTAATGAGAATATCCACTTTGCCAAACTGTTCAATAACTTTTGTTGCCATCTCTTTGACATCTTCACCATCGGAAACATCCACTTGGAAGAAAGCGGCCTCGATGCCCAATTCATGCAGTTGTTGCGCTTTTGCCTCTCCTGCCTTTTTATCAAAATCAACAATTGCAATCTGTGCTCCATTTTTGCCGAAAAGTGTAGCAGCAACTGCACCAATTCCATTTGCCCCACCTGTTATGACAACAGTTTTATCTTGTAAACGCATGTAAAGAACCTACTTTCACTCATTATTTAACGGACTATTTTAATAACTCTTATTTTACCATATTCTTTAGATTCTGTAGAACATCCTATAAAGAACAAAAATGGATGCGCTGGAGTCTAGGTATATTAAAAAAACAGGCACTCCCCAATTAGGGCGCCTGCTTCACTTTAATTGCTTGCGTATTCCTCTACAGCTTTACCAATTTTTGATCCGCTAATCGAATAATGAGTCGCCTGCCAGACTGCTCGTCCATCTTTCAATAAAAACAGTTGGGGCGATTGGTGTTCAACGTGCAGATTACTTTCGATTTCATTGGATACAAGCCGACTATCCTGCACTTTAAGAAAGTATTTCGGTATATCCGCTGCAGATGACTCAAATGCATTATAGGCTGCTGCACTAACTGGACATGTCGTACTATGTTTTAATACGAACAAAGGATTTTCTTTCGATTGTTCCAACACGTCGTACCACTCATTAACAGTGCGTAATTCTTTCATTATCTTCAGCTCCTTCTATTTAATATGTTTTCCCTTTAGAGTTAGTCGTAAACACTTACTCATCTGTGGACATTAACAAAGAGAGCAGTTCAAGCATTCTGTTTAACTCTTTTTCCGCTACATTGTTCATACATGAAATTTGAAGCCAATTCCTTTCGCGTAAATAAGCGCTCTCGTAATGAACATTGAAACCGTTCAAAAACAAATTATCCCCGAGCTTAATTGCGGATAAACCTGTCGGTAAAGCAATTGTAACAATGGCATCTGCAACACTTTCCCCTGATGCCAACATTGGCAAACCGGCTTGTTCAACGGCCGTCCTCACTTTACGTGAACGTTTTGAAATTGCCGCGTAGACTTCTTTCGGGTACTCAAATGCCAGTAAAGCTACGTCGAGAGCTGCTATCAAATTAGACGATTGGGTATACGGAATCCCTTGTGCCTCCGCATAAGTACCTAAGTCAAGATAGCGTGGCAAGTTATCATTTGCGGCGATTTCTTCATTATGAAATACGAAAGATAGACCAGTATAACTTAACAGTCCTTTGCCACTAACACCCGTTGCGTAGGCAATGTCAGTGAGATCAACCTCCGTTGTCCCAATCGCACTCACACAATCCACAGCTAGTGTAATGCCGTATTGTGAACAGAGCTTTTTGAATGAACACAGATCGTTCAACACACCCGTCGACGTTTCACAATGAACAACCCATAACCAACTGTAGTTACCCGAGCATAATGCGTCTCGAATTTCATCAGCATCAAAAGGGGTCCCCCACTCGATTTCCATTGTGTCAAACTCCATGCCGAAACGTTTAGCATGATCGGCGAGTCTCAAGCCAAATTCCCCGTTCACTAGTATAAGACCTTTACCACTGCGCATACTTAACTGAGCTCCAACAACATCGTTCGCAAGCGTACCTGTCCCTTGAAGAAGTTGGACGTACTTTGCACCAGTCAATGCGGTCAGTTTGTCCTTCACGCGTTGCAAAACACTTTCGAATTCAGACGACCGATGTGAGAATGGTTCTGCCATCATGGCCTTTCTTACGTCTCCGGAAATTGACGCAGGGCCTGGTAGGAAATTGACAAGTGGTTTTGAGATTCTGCCCGCAACGCCCGCTTCAAACGTTTCTTTCGTCAAATACATCGGCTGGAAGGCAGCTTCTGCAGTTCCCGTCAATTGTGCAAACGGCAGAAATCCAAGTTGCCCGTATAATTTCTGTTCTCGAACCGTCCCTGAGATGAGAGCAGCGTCATAGCCTGCCTTAAGGCAATACTGGACTAACGCCTGAGCAAGTCCAAGAAATGCCCTGCCATTTCGATAGTCCTTTTCAATCGCAAGTAGCCTGATTTCTACAGGTTTTTTGGCTTGAAACGGTAATTGATGTTCAACTGGACCAATTTTTCCATCGAGCGAGAATGGACGTTCACTTCGTATCGCAATCATTCCGACGACACGATTATCTTTCTTGCAAATAATATATGTATTTTCATCATGAAATTTGTCTACAAGTTTTCTTGATTCGTTTCGGTCGTGCTGTGGAATCTCCTCGGAAAACGTCCGGTAATTAAGCTCATGAATCTGTTCGAATTCCAAAGCTGTTTCTGCGATTTTATACATAAAACTCATTTTCTCAACTCTTTTCTGGCATAAGTTTCTGTTTCAAATCAACTCGATGCGTAAATAAAAGAAGTACTGATAACAAACAGGCTGCAATGAATACAGGAATTCCGTATGAAAAAACTAGTACTAAAACCGGCATCAATAGAACTGCACTTAGCCCAGCTAACGTGAAACTTTTCAAGAACGGGTAGAATATGATGAATAAGCCTACAAACACAACAAACAGTAGCGGATTGAATGCAAGTATGCCGCCTATGAAAGTGGATACTCCCATCCCGCCGCGGAACTTCAAGAATAATGGATACACATGCCCCAGCGTCACAGCGAATAGTGCGCAAAGTTCTACGGCCACTCCGAATCCGAGCCACTTAGCAACGAAAATGGCCAGTACGCCTTTCAATGCGTCTCCGATGAATGTCGCAATGAATGCTTTTTTTCCAAACACCCGCCCAGCATTACGCGCACCAGGATTTCCGCTTCCTTCTATTCGTATATCTTTCTTAAAAAAGAAGTTACTAATAATCGAGCCTGTCAGTACATTGCCCAGTATGTACGAGCCAACTACTAAAAGTATAAGTGTCATAATCGATCCTTTATGGTAAATGATAGGTTCTTTCTAGTGTAGCATCTTTCTTACGTTTCTATTAATACTTTTCAACTTGTCCATTAGGATTATTCTTCGTCGTTTTCACTTAGAAGTAGTATACAATTAATTGAAAGGGGTGCATTCAATGCGCGAATTATCATTTCGTCTTCTCTTAGCATTTGTTCTGTGCATTTTCTTAGGTATCGCTTTTGGATATATCGCTACCGCTGTTGGTAACGAATCGATTGCACACTTCGATACTGCCGTTATTGGATTTGTCCAAGGACTGGAAGCACCGTGGCTGACATCTATTATGAGAGTGTTTACGTGGATTGGTTCAGGTTATGTCGTTGCGACAATTGCCTTGATTGGATTTATCGTCTTATACTTTGTGCTACGCTACCGTCATCAAGCATTTCTATTAATTGCAGTGATTGCTGGTTCCGTTTTATTAAACAGCGCGCTCAAAACTTATTTCAAACGAGAGCGACCAGTAATCCACCGGATCATGGATGCAAACGGCTTTAGCTTCCCCAGTGGTCATTCGATGATGGCCTTCGCTCTTTATGCAATCATTGCGTATATCGCCTGGCGTAATGTAAAAACCACTATGAGCCGTGTTGTTCTTGTTCTGTTCACCGCTTTCATGATCATTACGATTGGCACAAGTCGTATTTACCTTGGCGTCCATTATCCAAGTGATATTGTTGGAGGATTCGCAGCAAGTGCGCTTTGGGTGACGATAGCAATTTCTATGTTTGCTTATTTCCAGAACAAACGCAAGAAATAAAAGTGGCCGTTTCGCGTCGATGAATGATGTGAAGCGGCCCTTTTAACATGCACGATTGATTAGTCGAAGAAAAGGCCATATTCAATTCATTTCCTGGGAAATCTTGATAAACAATACTATGCTTAAAACGGCTGACCATGTACCGTATTTCCACTTCACATTCTTCAATGGCTCTCACACCATCCGACAAAATCTATCCAAAATACCGAGTTGCCTCTTCTTCTGTAAGGGTTTTTGGCGTAAGTCCTCCAAGTTCAATATACTCCGTGCGTCCATTTACTTTCACAATGTAGATATTATGATTTTTCGAAGGTGATATCGAGTCAACCCAGACGTTTTTATTTGCATAAAATTCTTTTATATCCTGCTCGATAGCTAAAGGAATTGGCGTGTCAGCAACAGTGCGTGAGTTATCTTCCATCGCCTGTAACGCTTGAGCTTTCGGGTCATTTTGATCATGAATCTTTTGCAATAAATCAATGACCTCCCCGAAGCCGAT
The DNA here is from genome assembly GCA_964632025.1 of uncultured Sporosarcina sp. Taxonomy (GTDB): domain Bacteria; phylum Bacillota; class Bacilli; order Bacillales_A; family Planococcaceae; genus Sporosarcina. The sequence continues at coordinate 1,331 of CAZWAW010000043.1, read as the reverse complement.
GATTAGGATTCCGCAAATGGAATAGGTGAAAATGGTATTCAGGAAACTAACTATTCCCATTCCATTCGTAAATGACTCTCCGAAAGTAACTATAAATATAAACCCTTGGATAATGCCCCATGCAATCACAGCCAGCCCGACACCTTTTAGCGCAAACCCAATACCTGTGCGTTTTGCGAATAAGTCACTCATACAAATCAACCCCTTCCATTTTTGAGCTCTTCTATTGTAACTATACGTACTTGAATGGAATTAGTTTCATTCGGATTTTGGTACAATGGAAATGACGCAAGGAGGCTGTTGTACATGAATTTATTCACAGAACGTACCATACGCATCATTCAAGGAATTCCTGCCGGTCATGTCATGACGTACGGCCAAGTTGCCGCAGCGGCTGGAAGTCCACGCGGTGCGAGACAAGTCGTGCGGGTACTGCATTCCATGAGTACAAAATACGGGTTGCCTTGGCATCGAATTATCAATGTGCAAGGCGAAATCTCACTTACGGATGGTGACCAGCGGGAGTTGCTTGAGATGGAAGGAATTATTTTCAAGGAGAATGGAAAAATCGATTTAACCGTGTACCGATGGTTTCCTCTTGATGTTGAGGATGGTTAAAAATGACTAAAACACCACAATGCAAAAAAAATATACTTTTCCTCTATCAAACTTAGAGACAACTGGTTTATAATTCTTTTATGGAGGGTATTGTCGAAATACGGCTTGCCCGTGCTATGAAAATATGAATAAGTAGGGAATGAGAAATATGCTAAAAGATTTTAAAGACTTCGCACTCAGGGGGAACGTATTCGATCTTGCCATTGCGGTTGTAATTGGTGCTGCATTCGGGAAAATCGTATCATCGCTCGTGGAAAATATTATCACACCGCTTATCGGAGTACTTTCTGGTGGTATCGATTTTTCAGGGCTACATCAGAAAATCGGGGATGCAGATGTTACATATGGTGTTTTCCTTCAATCTATTTTTGATTTTCTCATCGTTGCGTTTGTCATTTTCATGGTGATCCGTCTGATGGCGAAATTTAAACGTAAAGAAGAGGTAGTTGAAGAAGCAGCACCTGAAGTGGATCCTAAAGAAGCTCTACTCGTAGAGATTCGTGATTTACTGAAAGAAGGAAAAACGCTTTAAGATTTATTTTAAAGAGGGCAATCCTGCTATGGGACTGTCCTCTTTTTGTTTGAAGCAAAACTGATAGTTTACTTCTATATTTATAGCGAAAGATAGTCATGGACTGTCGGAAGTGGAATTTCTAGAAGTTCTAAAATTTCCAATGGTGATTTATGATCGGTCCGGACTCTTTTATGATCGC
>CAZWAW010000042.1:22327-23502 GCA_964632025.1 uncultured Sporosarcina sp. | reverse complement strand
TTTCTAATTGCCATGTTCTCATTTGCCCAATTTATCTTTTCGCCGATTGCCGGCGATTTATCTGATAAACATGGACGAAAAAAGCTTATTGTTACAGGATTAATCATTTTTGGTCTATCACAACTTGCATTTGGATTATCGACTGAATTATGGATGCTGTATGCCGCACGATTCTTTTCTGGTCTTGGCGCTGCATTTATCGTACCACCTATGATGGCATTCGTTGCCGATATTACAACTTATGAAAACAGAGGAAGAGGAATGGGTCTGTTGGGTGCTTCCATGTCGCTAGGATTCATGATTGGACCTGCAATCGGCGGATTCCTTTCAAAAGTTAGCTTACAGTTCCCTTTTTACATTGCAACAGCGGCTGCTCTAACGGCAGCACTTATTTCCGTTTTTGCTTTACCGAATCCCGCGCCACGTAGCGCAGTGGAACCTGGAAGTAAGAAAAAGAGAGAAAATCTATTCAAGCAGATGAAACGCTCAGCGACAACTCCTTACTTTGTCATGCTAATTGTCATGTTTGTCTTTTCATTCGGTTTGGCTAATTTCCAATCTACAATTTCGCTTTACGTAGACCATAAATACGGCTATACACCCGCCCAAATTGCCGTCATCATTACAGTTGGTGGTTTTTTCGGAGTTATTGCTCAGACATTCGTCATCAACAAATTGTTTAAACGTTTTGGAGAAATGCGTGTCATTCTTGTAAACCTTATTATTGCCGCTTTTGCAATGATTGGTATCGTATTCGTCAATTCCTTCTTTATGATTCTTTTCGTTGCAACGATTTTCTTCACTGCAACATCCCTTTTACGACCAGCTGTCAATACGCTCGTTTCAAAACTTGCAGGCGAAGAACAAGGTTTTGCTGCTGGCATGATGACAGCGTACATGAGCCTCGGTAACATGGTTGGACCGGCACTTGCGGGCATCTTGTTCGATATCAATATCATCTATCCATATATTATCGGCACTGTTATCCTACTCATCTGTTTCACCATTGCATCTTATTGGGCAAAACGGAACGGGGATTTGCTATCGGGTTTGTAATTACATAATAAAAGCGCCATCACACCGGAAAACTTCCAGCGTGATGGCGCTTTTATTGATGTACCAAATAATGAGCATCAATCCCGTTATGACCGGCATGAAGCTTGTTATGCTCGCCA
>CAZWAW010000042.1:15611-22227 GCA_964632025.1 uncultured Sporosarcina sp. | reverse complement strand
GCCATGGATACTGTTATGACCGCCACTCGCACAATCTTTATACATATACAGCGACCACGGGGATGAAATCTTTCAAATCAGCGCTTCTTCTTCGCCTTCAATAACTCAGAAATACTCTCCCCCGCTGTCGAAGTCTCCTCGACAACTGGTTCACGTACTAGACGTTTCTTCGTAAGCCCTTTGAACAAGCCAAAACGGCGCAATGTAATATCGATAAAAAACAAAATCATCGCTGCTAAAATTAGCCATTCAGTAATCCGTATCTTTTCACCACTTTTAAAAGGATGATTGCGGAATGCTTCTGTCGGTTCTTCTAACACTTTTCCACCTGTCCGTTCGGCAATTTTAGTCATCAATGCTGCGTTCGGAGCTGCTGGTTTATATTCATCGCTATACGGCACTGAAAGACCAGCTTCGAACAATCCACCTTTATCATCCGACACTCCGAAAAATACGAGTCCCGGTTTTGCATCGACTGTGACACGCACTTTACCAGGAGCAAGAGGCTCTGAGGTGAACGGCACTTCTTGTCCCGCTTCATCCACGACGGCTATGTCGAGGAATGCTGCCTTACGAGAACTGTCAGTTACCGTATAGGTGCCGCCCCTTTCGTGTGTGATAATATAAGGGACTTCCTCATAAGACGGCAGCAATCGGGCCACTGCGGTATTCCAAAACTCTGGATAACCGCCCCATCTTGCTAAGTCGCCCGTCCACTTCCCTGTTGAATCAGATGTGAATGCAACTGTCCTGCCAAGTCCATACATCCATTCGGCAATGACAGGGTCGTCTTTATGACTAATCCCTGCAATCGTCGCTGTAGCCTTCGCAGTCGTCGCAATATAGGCATTCATTTGCGGAACCCCTTCGCTAAACAAAGACGTCCATTCAGGAACACCACCCAGCGTCATATAAAACGGATTATCCTCGATATATGTCCGTGTCATCATCGACGTTTCTCGGGCCAGTATTGCCGGTACTGTCGACTCATCGACGACGTCGTAAAACCGTCCGCCACCATTTTCCGCAAGATCTTCTAATAGCGACCAGTCCGCATCTGAACCGATAGCAACTGTCGACATCGTAATATTATTTTTTCTTCCTTCCGCAATCACATCTTCATAATCTGAAGGCATCGGTGATTGGCCATCTGTCATCAGAATAATATGCTTCCTTTGCAGTTTCAAATCCGCAAGATCATCATATGCTTTTTGCATGCCTGGAAAAATATCCGTCCCCCCGCCTGCTGGTACAGAGAGGATTTGCTCGACTGCGTCCTTCTTATCTTCCAGCTTACCGATAGGAATGACTTCCCATACTTGATCGTCAAATGCAGTGAAACCAAATGTATCATCATCACGGAGAAGCTCTACCGACCGAGCCGCCGCTTCTCTTGCCAAGATAATTTTCGAACCGGACATACTTCCCGACCTGTCCATAACAATCATTAGGCCGAGCGAAGGAAGCGATTCTTTTCCTTTCACTTCCATCTCAACTGGAAGAAGCCGTTCAATCGGAGACTTAAAGTAACCGCCAAGCCCGAAACTTTCATCTCCTCCAACCATCATGAAGCCTGTACCAAAGTTTTTCACGGCCTGTTCAATAACCGTCATCTTATCTTCACCAACGACATGCCCTGGCACATTATCAAAAATGATTGCACCATAGCCTAAATAACCCGACAGCGTTTCCGGTAATTGTTCCGCATCAACAACATCTACAGTCATTGCGTTTTTATCAAGAAGTGCTGGAATGGCTGATGGGTTACGGCTCGTTTGAACCACTAGAACATGCGGGGAACGCTCCATCATCGTGACGGACAGCATTCGGTTGTTTTCTAAAAAGCTATCATCCGATACAAGGAGTTTAGCTTCGTATTTCAGCAGCCCGCTCCCGGTTGCCGATGTCCGGAATGAAAAAGTATTCTTACCAGGCTCAAGTATCACCGGCTCTTTGATGATTTCCTTATCATTTTGATGAATGAGCAGTTCACCAACAGTTCGAGTAGATGATTCCACTTCCAGTTGCAGCAACTGTTTCTCGCCTTCATAAGCATTGAGAGGCGTCTCAAAAATCGAAATCGATGCGTCCGCACTTCCTGATCGTTCAAGTAAAACAGTGTCAATGATAACACGGCCATCATTATATTTAGGCAATAGTTCTTCAACTTTGCCCACCGTTTCCAAACCATCAGACAGTAACACAATCCGTGTCGCGCTTTCATTTTTAGCCACCGTAGCAGCAAGGTCAATCGCTTTCGCAATGTCGGTTGCATCTTTCGATTCCAGCTGTCCAATTACCGGAAGCGTTACGTCTGCATCCGTCAACTGTAAATCTGTTCGGAACGTCTCTGCGAATGAATACAGTCCCACTGACTGATTCACTTGACGCCCTTTCAGACTTTCTGTAATCCATTTATCCGCTGAATTTCCGGCACTTTCAATTGAAACAGAGCGGTCTACAACAAACAATACTTGTTCTTTATCAGCGCGCAGTGTTATAAAAGGAGTTGCCAGTGCAAAGATGAGAGCAGCAATCGCAGTACATCTCAGGACAAAGAGAATGGTCCCTTTTCCAACGAGCCGCATGCCCGCTGATTTCCATGTATACGCCATATAGAGCGCAATTGGAATAAACAATAAAAGCCATAACGGCTGATCAATTCGGATATCCACGTCTTCTTTGCACCTCCCATTCAATAAGTAAAAGAAGCAAAAGTGGCACGAGGAATAGCCAGCCAATCCTGTTTTTCCCTTCTTCATTCCCTTTCCCATTTTCAGCGTGCCCGATTTGGTACGATGAACCCTGTACAAGCTCTTTTTCAGATTTCTCAAGCTGAACAGCAAACATCTTTTCTATCCCTCTGTCCAACGCTTTGTAAATACCCGGACGTGTTGGCGCGATGAAACTCGAACCATCCGCAATTGTTGTGATATATTCATCATCTAACGTATAGATTTCCAGTCCATTCTTAGTTCCACCTGAAAGAACTGCTTTGCGTTCATTTGGCACAAATAACCCCAAAGAATCGGTTTCAGAACGCAATAATTCAGCGGAACTCCAAACAAATAGTGGGAAGGACGGATGAAGTGGCCAATCGGTCAGTTCAATATCAGCAAGTATGACAATGTCGCCCCGCTTCGATCTTTGGATGAACGGTTTATCTCCCACAGTCGCGATTGTCGTATACGATTTAAAGGGCGGATACAAGGCACTTACGTAGACGTCACTAATATCCGCAATCGTAAACAGTGGATCAGAAGTGTTTTTTACAGCGCCTGCAACTGGTTCGGTAGATTTATCGTTCCTTCCAATAATTATCACCGGCTTTGTTCCCTTTTTTAGAAATGACACATCATTTGTCACGAGTATGGACCCGTCCTGCGCAGCAAGCATTTCAGTCGTGGAACCGGTCGTAACGGTTAATCCCACAGCTTCAAATGCTCTCTTTACCAACTCATGTAATTGCCCGTCGACAACGGCCTCCCCTGTCTCATTACCTAACAAGACGTAGGCCGTATTATCGGCTTCATAATCGTCCTCTACAACGATTTCGGCACGTAATAATTTACTTTCAGGTAATTCCTTGAACGATAAAAGTACTTCTTCCTCACCTTCAATAGAAAAAGTTTCGACTATCAATAAGTTACCGGTTAGTAGATCCTTAATATGTACGGCTCCGATTTGAGCATCAGCGGAATCATTGGTAATCCTGATAATGGCTTCCGTTCCTTCAGGCGTCTTCACTGCTCCGAATTTATCGATGGATACATTGACTTTAGGTATTTCATCACCATGAATCGTCCACGCGATGGCACTTTCTCCCTCAGAAAAAGCTGCTCGATCTAGCGAATCCGTATAAATATGAATAGCAGCACCTTCTGTTGCGGTGATTGACTTTGCGAACTCAATCGCCCGTTCCATATATTCATGCTCATATGTAACGGCTAATTTATCGATAGCGGTCGTGATTGCTTCACCGTCCGTTTCTTCCCGTATGACGACAATGGGCTCTTTCCCAGTCGTCATAATTGTGATTGGTTCTCCCGGACGACTTGCGACAAGTTTCTTCATTGCTTCCTGATTTCTCTCAAATAGCGAAGTGCCTTCGATGCTAGCAAGCATAGTCGCAGACGTGTCCACTATAAGAATTGTGTGACCACCGACCGCCTCTTCTTTATTAAGGTAAGGTCCTAGTAAACTGAATACTAACAGTAGTAGTGCCGCCATTTGCAGATAAAACAAGGCATTCCGCTGCAAGTTTTTCAAGTATGGAGACACCCTTGTTTCCCGCATCGATTGTTCCCAGAACAATGTCGATGATACCGTTGTCGTTTCGTAGCGTTTTCGGAAAAAGTAATAGAGAAGGACGGTCAAAGGAAAAACCACCGTCCAACCATTCACTAACTTATCAAATCCCACTTAGCCGCCTCCATCTAACGCACCCATCCTGCTTGGCGCATTTTTTTCGTTACGGTTTCCATGACCCCTTCATCAACTTCTGCACGAATAAGTTGAATCCCAAATTTGCGGGCAAGCGCTATCATTTGTGCTTCATGTACCGATTTCTTTTCCAGGTAATCTTGGACCGCACGCCTCGTCATGGTCACTTCAATTCCGTCACCGCTCTCGATGTCGACAAATCGGATATCACCCTCGTAATTAGGTGCTTCTTCCGCTTTCGAATGAATTGTTACAACACGTACGTCACCGCAAATGCCAGGCAGACGGCGGAAAAGATGTTCCCACTTTCCTACCTCTTCAAGCCCATCTGTCAGGATGAACAACACCGTTACTGCTTTTGGAATAGACGCAAGTGCTCGGTCAGTGAAATTTTCTGTTGATTCCGGATTGTCAATCGCCGAAATGAATTTCGTCACTGAAGCACGGTGCGCAGCGCCTTTCTTTCTGAAAAAGGTATCCTGCCCATCAGTCCACGTGGAAAACGACAGCGTATCTCCGCTCTTAAGCGCTAATTGCCCAAGCGCAATTGCCAGTTGGCGAGCGAAATTCCATTTTCCATCCGCCCCCATCGACTTCGTTGGGTCGAGTAAAATATGGATGCGCATCTCTTGTTCATCCAGAAACTGCTTAATGTAAGGTTTGTCCGTTCGTGCATAGACATTCCAGTCGATATGGCGCAAATCATCACCCGGATGGTATTCCCTGAAATCAGAGAAATCAAGGGAAGAACCGGTCTTTCTTGAACGATGCGTCCCTTTATGATGCCCGAGTCGGCCTGATCTGGATACAATCGATAATGCACCAAGCCTTTTTGCTAACCCGTTAGGAAACAGTTCACCGTTCATTGCACCGATGCCCCTTGTCGTACTTCTTCAAGCAACTTAACAATAAGCCCATCAACGTCAATGCCCTCTGCTTCCCCTTCGTAATTAATAAGAATACGATGACGCAGTGCGGGTTTAGCAACCGTTTTTATATCCGCAATGGATACATGGTAGCGCCCAGCCACAAGTGCGCGCGCTTTGGCGAGTCTGATAATAGACTGAAGTCCCCGCGGTCCGCTTCCATACTGGACATATTTTGCCCAGTCATCCGAAGATCCGCTATTGTTGTGGGTTGCTGAAACCAGATCGACCGCGTAATTAATCATTTCATCCGCAATAACAACTTCTTTGACCATTTCTTGCGCCATGACGATTTCATCTGCATCCATCACTTTTTGAATTTCGATATGTTGCGGTCCTGTTGTACGCAAAATTATTTCCTTTAATTCTGATTTCGCTGGATACGGTAAAATTATTTTACAAAGGAAACGGTCCATTTGTGCTTCCGGTAATGGATAAGTACCTTCCATTTCAATCGGGTTCTGCGTTGCAAGGACGAAAAATGGACGTGCCATTTGTCTCGTCTCTCCAAGTACCGTTACTGTTTTCTCGCCCATCGCTTCAAGCAAGGCACTTTGCGTTTTCGGCGTAGCCCGGTTAATTTCATCCGCCAATACCATCTGGCTAAAAATCGGACCTTCTTTAAAAGCAAAGCGCTGCATTCCTTCTTCGTTCCGTTCCAAGATGCTTGTTCCCGTAATATCAGCCGGCATTAAATCAGGCGTAAATTGAATCCGTGAAAATGACAAATCGAGCACTTCTGAAATCGTTCGAATTAGCATTGTCTTCCCAAGTCCGGGCAGCCCTTCCAACAATGCGTGCCCATCTGCCAAAATCGAATAGAGGGAAAACTCGACCGCTTCCTGTTGACCGACGATAAATTTCCCGATTTCCCCTTTAACTAGACCTAATTTCTCACTCATTTCTTCAAACTGCTCTGGTGTAAATGGCATACATACACTCCCATTCTGTCTTCATTCGATTGAGGAAAAGTAATCAGAGAGGATGTGCTGCAAATCTGGCGGCAGCTTCATCTTATCCGTACTATTCAGGTAAGAATCTTTATAATCTCCAACAACTTCTTTGTAAGGTCGAATTGTTCCTTTTTCAACTGGACCTTCTGTTTCGCGTTCCTCGATGAAACTCCCTTCACCAAGTTCCCCTCCAACAACGGACGAATCCCCTTTTTCCCCTACACGGGCATTCGGGATTGAAAGAAGAGTCCTTCCTCCCGAACCTTTGCCTGCACCGGTTCCTCCTTGGCCTTG
>CAZWAW010000042.1:0-15511 GCA_964632025.1 uncultured Sporosarcina sp. | reverse complement strand
TCACCTTCTGATGTCCCGGTTTTAGTATCACTCTCTGTTGCCGAAGAGCTACTCCCTGAACTTGCAAGCGCAGGTAATGCGGGCGCTTTACCAATTTCATTCAACGCGCTATGTGCTTCTCCTGCATTTTGTGCAAGTTTATCCGTAAGTTCCTTTAGCTCGCTAAGTTCCTTTTCTTCCGCATCGCTTAACGAATCCGCAGGATCACCAGATGTCTTAGCTATCTCTTTTTTGTCTGCTAGACGCTGTTCTTGCAATCGTAATTCCTTCTGTTTCTTAACAAGTTCCTTCAACGCCTCTTCCGACGTTGCCGCTTTCAAAAGCTTTTCAGCCAGCTCCAGCAATTCCGTTTTCACTTCAGGAAGTTCTTCCTTTTTAATCAAATCTTGCACTTCTTTTTTCATCTCTTCAATAATCTCTTTTTCCTTTTCAATCGCTCCCGCTTCCAACTGCGCTTCAGATGGAAACGTGACTAATAGGGCAAGACAAGCAGAGACAATAATAAATCCACCTAGCATTTTTGAATTTACATACCGTTTCTCCCTTTTTTTAAACCGCTCAAATGCATCCACCACTTTTGACTCGGCCGCAATGATGATAGCAGGAGCAAGATGTGTTTCATTGACCTTGATATCCATCGCTGTAATAAGCAGATTATCTGGCATAAATTCGTCAAGCTGCCTTACCGCTTCATCGTTCTTGTATCTTTTGTAGACAATGAAAACGATTGTCGCAATAAGTAGAACTACTGCACTGACAAGCGCGATACGTCCATAATAAGGAAGGACAAATAGTCGAGAAGCGACTACAATAAGGACCGCGAAAAGGGCGGCAGCAAACATTCCAGTCTGCACCGTATAGACTGCTTTTTCAAAACGTAGCCGGTACAAAGTAGCCCGTATATATTTTTCCAATAATGATTTCCGTTCCATTCGCCCACCTCCCTATTATTTTGAACGTTTCATATTAACACGCAGTTTCTTTACTGAAATAAATAGTGAAATAACCGTAAGTGACAAATAGAAAATGAGATAGCCAATCCAAATCGGGAATTTTACTTGCGTCATTTCCGAAATACTATCCCCCATTCCCTGCGACAGGAATGAAGCGAAGAGGATCGCCGGATTTATGGACGCAAGAATATGCCCAAGCATTGAAGATGGCGGCGCACCTGTTCCCATGTGATTGAAGACGGTCATTTGCATAACAATCAAGAATATAAACCCGGTGACAACCGATAGGAACAGCATTGTTCCATATGTTGCAATCATCGAAACAATTGTCCGGCGAATGATCGTGGAGAACATAACACCCACACTTCCAATTGCAAGAAGCGTAACAAATAAGAAGAAGAACACTTTAACAAAGTCCATGGGAGAAATACCGCCGAATAAAAACACTAAACTATAGATCGGTAGTCCCGCCACAATGAGTAGCAACAGGAATGCAATTGATGACGACAACTTTCCTGTAATGATTTGAAAAGAACTTTGTGATGTCGTCAATAAAATTGACAGTGTTTGTTTTTCTCTTTCCGAACTAATTGCTCCAGCCGTCAAACCCGGTGTGATGAATAACACAAGTCCAAGTTGGATAAATGCCAACAGCCCAAACAGGATGAAACTTTCACTAGGTCTGAAATAAGACGTCCCTGACATCGTCATTGTCGCGAAGATGAAACCAAAAACAAAAATACACATCGCTATCAAGTAGAATAGGATACCTATGAAACTTTTCGGTGAGCGGAACCTTAATTTCAATTCTTTAAAGAGAACCGGATTATTGAAATTCATTTTCATATTAATCAGCTCCTTTCGTAATTTCCATGAACACATCCTCCAGATTGGTCACATGTTCCATGAATGAAAGGATCGGAATATTATTCATGATAGCTCGCTTCAACAAAATGACCTGGTCTTCTTCCGTCCCTTTATATGAAAATCTGATGCCAATATTAGCATCCAACTGTTCGATATTCGACACGAACGGATCTTCTTCGAAAAATGCGATCGTGCTATCAAGCGGTCCAGCCAAACGGACCGTAATGACCCTTTCTCCACGAAGTTTATCCTGAATTTCGGCAACGGAGCCATGCGCGATGAGACGACCATTATCAATTACCCCTATTTCATCACACATTTCCGCAAGTTCAGGCAAAATATGCGACGAAATTAAAATCGTTTTGCCCATCTTTTTCAATGTTCTTAGGATATCTCTCATCTCAACACGTGCACGCGGATCAAGTCCAGATGCAGGTTCGTCAAGAATAAGTACTTTAGGATCATGGATAAGACTACGTGCCAGACAAAGTCGCTGCTTCATCCCCCGCGATAAAAGGTCTACGTATGCATGACGCTTATGTGTCAGGTTCACAAGTTCCAGCAATTGCGGAATAAGCTTTTGCCGCTCCGCTTCTGGAATGCCATAGCTCGCACCGTAAAAGTCCAGATACTCATCTGCCTTCAGCTGATCATAGACACCAAAAAAGTCAGGCATATACCCAATCATTTTACGCACGGCTTCCGGATTCTTTCGGATATTTACTCCGTCTATGAAGACATCCCCCGCCGTCGGTTGCAATAAGGTCGCAAGAATGAGGAATGTCGTCGATTTCCCAGCTCCGTTCGCGCCAACAAATCCGAAAACTGTTCCTTCACTCAACGTCAAATTCAAATTATCAAGCGCTTTGAATTGGCCATACTTCTTTGTTAGTCCTTTTATTTCTATCATTGCGACACCTCCCCATTCAGCTTGAGCATAGGTGCACGGCCTTGATTACCATTCTTTTCGTCATGAAAAATGATTCGGACAACAACTTTACCATCAGGTGTTATATAGTCGTTTATATTTTCCGTCTTCACCAATTTCCCAGACTCTGACTGCTCGAATTGGCCAGACCGCACATTTAATAGGCTGACATCATATAGTTTTTTTTGTATTTTCGAAAGTTCCAGCGATGTCCATTTCATGTTCTTCCCTACTAATCCCTCGGGTAATTGCCATGTTTGATTGTACACGGACTCATTAAAGTAATATTCGTCTGTCCCATAACCCTGTGAATCTGGCTGAAACTGTCCGTCCTCCGATAGCATCGACATCTCCATCATCTCAGGTTCAACTGTAAACGCATCGGTCAACGTCACATCTACCATTGCCGGTTGGACGAGCATCGTTAATGCAGACATGGAAGGCTTTACTTTCAGAAGTTCAATAGGAACAATCTGTGTATCTGTATAACCGATTATTGCTGGACTCGAAGTCTTGTTCATATAATCACCGGAAAACGACAGAATGCTATCTTTCCTCATCTTTGTCAGGTCATCCATATTGACTGGTGCAGAATTCGTATAGGAATTGAACATCGATTTTCTTGGGAGCAACGTAGATGTTTTCAACGTTTCATCCACTTGGGCCGTTTCCCCCGGTCCAAGATCACCTATTGGAATCAGTTTTGTTCCTGACCAAATCGCTACATCCGTCAATGCGAATGGAAATTCATTCGTCACTGAACCCGTCAATTTTTTATCCGTGACATTCAATTGGATAGCGTAATTCCCTTGCTTTTCAACCCTTGTTTCTCCATACACTGTCCCTACATTCCAATAGCCGATATTACGAAGATGCATTGTCGTACCTGCTGCATCCTTTTCAACAATCGCCTTTTTATGGATGGTACCTTGATTGGACGTGAAAGGATCATTATTCGGCAATGAAGCACCAAGCGTTGTTTCAGCAGGTGCGGAAAATGTAAAGTTTCCAGATTTATTGGTTAGGATTGACTCCGCATAAAACCCTGTCAAACTACCATCCTCTTCAACATTTAATATTGCGGAATGTTGAATTTGTGCTCTTCCAATTCGATCTTTCGCTCCGTATGCAAATATGGCAATAGACGCCAATATCGCAATGGAAGGAATGATCCACCATGCATATTCTCGCTTGTCTTTCCGTTTAAGGATAAAGTAAAGCACAGGTATAATAAGAATAATATAGAAAATAATTATTCCGAAAATTAATGGCGCAGATACTTTGAATGATGGAAATAATTCGTTGGTGCTACCTACCGTATGGACAATCGCATTATTCGGGCTATCATAACGATTCTGTCCCCATTGATTTGAATGTCCCGTCGTATCGAATAATGTACCCCAGAATGCCGACATTCCAACCATTTTAGCGATTGGGTCATCACCAAACGAGAATGCCGTCTGGACGATTTGTCCCTGGCCCAACTTGGAATAGGCAACGAGGACATGTCCTTCATCTTCAAGTAGGGACGATGCACCCGGGTTTAATTCTGCTAAATAAGAAGGGATAGGGCCTTCAAATCCTTTTGTTCCCGCCCACTTATTCAAAACCTCTGGATTCGCTTCGGTACTTCCTTTCAACGTCAAAGGCAAGTGGTCGGAAAAGACGCCCGTCTCCGCTTTCACGTTGTCAGAACCTCCAATTACTAAGATGCCTCCTGAACGAACCCACCCTAACAACGCATTCTGTTTCTTGTCAGATAAATCGGCTAGCGGATATTCATCGATGATGATAAAATCTGCCGCTCCCCATCCTGCCGCTTCTTCCGGAAAATTTGGTTCTCCCATTTTCGATGCGCTAATGATTTGGCTAGTAGAAGCATTCAAAATCCGGCTATTTTTCAAAGCGCCGAGACGATCTGGATTATCCGTAAACGTTACGATGAATTTCGAGTCATCGTAATACATCGTTGGCGTTATCTTTTGTGCACCTTTATGTACAATTTCTTTCCCTTTTTCCCATCCACCTTCGTATAGGAAAATTGTTTTCGTGTTTGTCATTCCCCCATATCTATTGTTCATATCGGTCATATTCGGGATGACAAGCGAAATCGTTTTGGTCTCTCCAGCTCCGATATCAAGAGGGATTGCTTCCCCACTTCCTGTCGTAAAGTAACTCGGAACATCGATTACAAGATCCCCGCTAAATGCAGTCCCACTGTTTTCGATTACAATTATTAGTGGAGCACCTTTTCCTTCCTTTGCTTTTCCGTCGATGCCTGCCGAAACGCTCACTTTCAAATCCGGAGCTGCAAGAGCATTGACTTCCGGAATGATAACAATCAATCCGGTTAGCAAAACCAAAAACACCGTAAACTTTCTCCACATATCATTCTCCTCCAGTCAAGTAGACTTATAGTTCTCATTTATTAGTACGTACGAGACAACCTAAAGTTCCTTTTTTCTCAATAATTGTAATCTTTTTGTAATCTTTTGGCATGACGTTGGACAATTTGTGTGAATGCATCTACTTGTTTCAGTGCAAACGAAGATTCATAACCGATTAACCATGTATCTCGCGTCAATTCAAATTCTTCTTCATTGTTCAAAAGCGGCATTTTATTGACATCTTCATCGCCTGTCAACGTAATTGATGGTAATATCGCATAACCAATCCCATTTAACGCCAGTTGCTTACAAGTCTCAATCTGATCGACTGTAATTTGACGCCCCGGATTTTGGTCGAAATGACGCTGCCACCACCGCTGAATTTCCATATGGTAATTCGAGTCACTCTTGAATTGAATAAATGGACGTGTCGTATCTTTCAATTCTTCGATTGACGTAATTTCACGGTCTACTAAATAGAGGTGGTCTCGGAATAAATACGTTTTTTTGCTCTTCCAATCTACCTGGCCACGCACAATTCCAACATGAGCTTCTCCTTCATATAATGCTTTTACAATTTCTGAACTCCATCCCGTTATCAGCGAGATTTTGGCATCTGGATACAGTTCAACATACTCTTTCAATACTTGAGGCAGCCAAGTCTGCCCTACGATGGATGCACATGCAATTTTCAATGTGCCGTGCACTTTATCCGCCATCGATGCAATCATTTCAAACGTTTCTTCACGTTTTACAATTGCTTCACGTGCATAGGCGATGACCAGTTCTCCCGCTGGTGTCGGCTCAAGCCCTTTCTGTGAGCGGATGAACAATAACGTTCCCCACTCCTTTTCAATTGACTGTAATCGTTGGGAAAGTGCCGGTTGCGATAAAAAAAGGCGCTCTGCAGCTTTTCGCATATTCCCTTCTTCCGCTAACGCTTTAATGATTTCAAGTTCTGTCGTTGTCATTCAAATACCCCTTTCCACGTGGAATTTTTAATATAAGGAGCAAGCTAATAACAGCAAAAATGGCTACAGTAATATACACCCAGTGCAACGAGCCGTCGAGCGCATTTTGTAACAGCTGTACTTTTGTTGCTGGTATCGTTTTTCTCATTTCATCCGTCAGAAGTAAATTGACATCATCTAAACTATAATTCAAATCATCATTTTTGAAATGGACGATTAACATGCCATTTAAAATCGCGCCAAATAATGCCGCCCCTACCGTATTCCCGAAATTCCGCATGAACATATTGGCAGCCGTCGCTGATCCTCGCTTCTCTCTTGGAACCGCCCCTTGGATTGTGACGGTGAACGATGTACTTGTCAGTCCCATGCCAACGCCTACAAAAAAGCTTGCCATCGCAGCCCACCAAGGTCCTGACCCAGCGTCCATCATGACAAATAAAGTTGTTCCAAGTATGAGCGATAACCCACCCGCAAAAGATACATGAAACGTACCATAGCGGATTAACAAATGACCTGCAACAGAGGATGCAATCGGCCATCCGATAGACATTGCCGTCAGGGTGAATCCAGCAATTATCGCCGGCTGTTCCATAACACCTGTAACGAATGTCGGCAAATAAGAGGAAACTCCAATCAATATGACACCTGTCGTTAACGAAACAAGATTCGCATACAATATAACGGGGGTTTTCCACAAAGCAAATGGCATTACTGGATCTATTGCTTGTCGTTCGACCCTAACAAATAACGCTAACGACCCGAGTCCTACAATAACGAGGGTGATACTGTAAAACGACAAGCGACCGAATGCCTGCCCACCCTCAACAAGCCAGTATAAAATAGTGGATAACGATAACGTAAGGAGGAAGGCACCTTTATAATCAATCGAAACCTTTTTCTCTCGCTTTGGTTCATGAAGAAACAGATAGATACCGACCATTGCAAGTATTCCAAGCGGCACATTCACCCAGAAAACAAACTTCCAATTCATATAGTGAACAATCAGCCCACCAATAACCGGACCAGATACAGCTGAAATTCCCCACACACTGGATAAGTATCCTTGAACTTTCGCCCGTTCTTCCGTCGTATAAATATCGCCAACAATCGTCGTAGCAATCGGCATGACGGCACCCGCACCAAGGCCTTGAAGTAACCTGAATACGATTAACTGCTCCATTGAAACGGCAAAACCACATAATATAGACCCGATAAGAAATATCGTCAACCCAATAAATAAGATCGGTTTTCGACCAAATAAGTCCGCCAATTTACCATAAATAAGTACAGTAACCGTACTCATCAGTAAATACGAAGAAAAAATCCAACTATATCTTGAAAAACCACCAAGGTCCGAAGCAATCGAAGGCATTGCTGTCGTCACAATCGTCGCCTCCACCGCTCCGACAAACATTGCCAGCATGACAGAAATGAGCACCAGTGGCCGATTCGTTATTTTATTATTTTTCATTATCGTCATTCTCCTTTTAAACAGAAAAGGACCCCATTTAGGAGCCCACAATTTAACCGTAACAATTATTCAACCGAGTAAATATATCTTTTAAATTGTTTCAGTATTACTCTTCGTGTTAATATGCCTGCAAATGTGCCGTCTTCTTCCGTCACACAAAGAAATGTATGGTCAATTAATAAATCAAGCCCTTTTTGGAATCGATCTGTCGTTTTTATGGATGGCAAATCAGTTTGCATAATTTCATCAACCTTTAAATTGGCAAGACGTTCATATTCAATACGTTCAAGGCCCAAAATAGAATCAGTTATCATCCCCATACTGAGCAACCCTTTTAAACGGTATTTCGCATCAAGGACCGGTATAGCTGAATAACCAGTTTTCGTTAGAACAAGGAGGGCGTGCTCTGCATTATTTCCAACCTGAACATGCGCAACTTTTTCAGACGAAATGATAAAATCCGCTATTGGTGTGAAAAGAAAATCCCTATTGTTTATAGAAATCATGTAAATCTACTCCTTCTGTAGCTATGCTGTTCACCTTAAAACTACATATCTATCATATCATAAGAAGGACTTTCTATCCGTGAAAACGAAAAAGAAAACCCCTTCAGTTAAGAAGAGGTTGCGTAATAGAAAATGACAATTCCAATGAAAAATACGGCAACGAGTACGATCCAAAACATTGGATTCAACGTAAATGGATGCTCTTCAATTGGACCCGAAATCTGATTATCCTGTCCATCAGCAACAGAGGCCGCCTTGTTCCATTTCTTCACAGAGATAAAGCCGATTATACAAATGATCAAAACTACGGTAATTAATGGAACGGTCCATACATCCAATGCATTCATCTCCTTTTGGGAGTAGGATGTACAAAAAGGCTACATTTTATCCTCAAAACGGAGATTTGTTCAACCATTGTCCGCCGTCGAGTGTCACAATTTCCCCATTCATGTAAGATGCCTTATCTGACATAATAAATGCCGCCAGTTCTGCAATCTCTTCCGGCTTTCCAAGACGTCCCAACGGAATCGATTCAAGTGTGCGTTTAGCTATTTCATCCGACTGCCATAACTTCTCCGCGCCGCCCGTACGTTCAATCGGACCCGGAGCAATTCCATTTACTCGTATTCCATATTGACTTCCCCATTCAACTGCCAAAGTCCGAGTTAACGACATGACACCTGCTTTGGCTGCAGCGGAATGAATAACGCCCGCGCCCGCATCCCATGCATACGTTGCAAGCATATTCAAAATCGATCCTTTTTGACCTTTTTCAATCCAGTACTTTCCAACAGCACTCGAACAATAAAATGTGCCATTTAGCACAATATCGATAACAGACTTCCAGCCGTTTGGTGATAGATCTTCTGCTTTTACGATGAAGTTTCCTGCCGCATTATTTACTAATCCATCGATTCGGCCAAACTTTTCATCCGTAAAAGCGACAAGCGCTGCGACTGATTCAACACTCCGCACATCCATCTGAAATGGATGTGCGCGATCCCCAATTTCTTCTTGAGCCGCTTTCAATCTATCTATATCTCTACCCGTAATAACGACTTGTGCACCTTCATCAGCAAATTTCTTCGCCATGTATTTTCCCATCCCATTCGATCCACCTGTTACAATTATGACTCTTCCATCAAACACAGCAATTCCCCCTTGTATAATGAATGAATATTCACTCATAAGTGTAACATGTTATTAAGTTCGTGACGAGAACAAAAGAAACCTTATAACGAAAAACGGACAACGAATTTTCTCAGTTGTCCGTTTACACGATTACGCATTACTTCCTAAATACTTTTCTACAATTTCCTCTACCGGAACTGCCTTACTGTACAAAAAACCTTGCGCCTTCTGACATTTAGCTTCAAGTAGAATGATTGCTTGTAAATCCTTTTCTACGCCTTCTGCGATGACTTCCATCCCTAGACTATGGGCTAGATTAATAATTGTTTTCGCTATCGCTTTGTTTTTTACATCAATTTCAATATCTTTTATAAATGATCGATCGATTTTAATGATATCAATTGGATATTGCTTTAAATAACTAAGGGATGAGTAACCCGTTCCAAAATCATCGACAGAGATGAAAATACCGATTTTCTTTAGTTCATTTAACGTCGCTAACGTCTCATCTATTATCGTCAATGCCCCTTCTGTGATCTCCACTTCAAGGGAAGACGGTACGATGCCATAGTAAGAAATTTTCCCTTTCAATTTATCGACAAAGTTTTCCATTCTAAATTGCTTTGGCGATATATTCACAGCTATCCTGACAGCTTTGAACTGTTTATCCTGCCACTCTTTTAACTGTTTACATACTTGGTCTAATACCCAATCACCAATTCCGTGTATAAGGCCTGACTCCTCAGCAATGGGGATGAATTGCACCGGTGATACAAACCCAAATTTGCCGTTGTTCCATCTAAGAAGCGCTTCGAAACTGCTAATATGCCCCGTTTTCAAATCGACTTGCGGTTGATAGTGAATCGTCAATTCATTTAACTCAATCGCCCTACGTAAATGAGATTCCATCAGTGCTTCATCCGGGAAGGTAGAATTCATCGCTTCTTGATAGAAACGATAATGAGAGCGACCACGGTCTTTTACAAAGGCAAGCGCTTGCTCCGACTTCCGTAGTAGGTCCTCAAGTGTTTTTCCATCTTCAGGATAAACAGCAATTCCGATGGATGCGGAAATGAAATACTCCTGATGATTATGATAAAATGGTTTTCCGAAATCATTCAGTAACTGCTGTGCAAACTTCTCTGTCTTCAGCACAGAATGATTTTGCAATGAGACGATAAATTCATCGCTACCATTACGATATAATCTGGCGGATGCGGGACAGATTACTTTTAAACGTTCCGCAACCATTTTTAGTATTTCATCCGCACCATTATGACCAAGTGACTCATTTATTAATTTGAATCGATCAAGTCCTAAATGGACAAAAGACAGCCTCTTTTCGCTTTTCAAAGCATAAAGAGAGTCTTCCGTAAAGTGTTCTTTCATCGCCTGGCGATTCCACAGACCTGTCAAATGATCATGATAGCTCAGGTAATGAAGTTTCTCATTATTTTCCTGATGAATTGATGTATCCCGTACAATCAATTGAACTTCTTTCACATCTCCATCAACAAAGACGGGAATTACCTTCAAGTACGCGGGCAATAAGTGCCCCCTTTTATGGAAAAAAGTCGAACCTTCCATTTCAATTGATTCCCCTGCAAGGGCGCGAGACAGGAAGAGCTTGAATTCTTTCATATTATCTTCCCCGGTAAGATTCAAGATTGAACGACCGGAAAGTTCTTTGAATCGATAGCCGAATCCTAGATGGACTGCTCGATTCGAGTAGATAATTTTATAGCTTAGATCAATGGTTATGATTGGGTCAAGATTATGTTCGATGACAGAATTATATTTATGTTGTAACTCCGTCTGAGACTTCCTTTCAGTTTCGGTATCTAGCCGTTCACGCAATTCAATGACGATCATTTCTCGTTCATACTCTTCAGTATGGCGCTGAATATCCAGTTCGAATAATACGCTTGTCCCACCCCGAATCGATTGAATCTCAGTCGTAAAATTAGAATGATGTTGTAATTTCCGTATCCTGCGTTTGATTGGTATCCACAAATCACATAAAAAACTAGCTGCCGATTGTTCAATATCAGCTGAAAAATATTCCATAGCCAATGAGTTGGCGTAAAGCACATCAAATTTACCTTGCTTATTTTTCTCAATAAATATGGTCATCTTAAACGAATGGTTAAAAATATATGATTCTATAACTTTTTCTAAACGTTTTTCAATCTTAACGTTTCCCATGTGTGCCTCCGTTTGTTGTGCATTTATCTAAATTTTTATCGAGTAATCTAGGCAAATGTGCGCAAATTGCCTGAGCACTTTATAATCGATTATTATTAGATTGCACTGATATCGAAAAAGTATGTACCGAATAAATATATACGTAATTCTTACTAGTAGCATAATTATTATTCGTAAAAATCAGGGTTTTAACCACTATTTAGATCTGAAGTTGTACAATTCTTTCATTCTTGGTATTATATGAAACATATGAAATCATTCAATCTTCCAATGAAGGAGGCCTATTTTGAAAAACAAGCATTCTATCCGCCAATTGGCAATTGCCATTTATACTGTAAATCGCCATGCTAAAACCGCACCTGACAACAGGCAACTTTACGCCTTAAAAAAGATGGCGATAGACAAGCTTCTTAGTTCTGGCACTGCCGAAAAAATCGGATTGCATTTTGTCGATAATCCAAAATTTAGCAAGCAGCATTCCACAGTCCTCGTCCGATGTGACGAATTCCTCTTTCATACAATCCCGGAAAAAGAAGACTTCAATACACTTCCACACCTCGGACAACAAGATCCAACTTCTCGCAACCCGCAAGAACGGATGAGCTTGAAAACTGCGCGTGAGCTTCTCTCCAAATATGTGGGGCCCATCCATCAGGTAATACCCGAGAAGAAAAAAACAGTACAAAAAAAATCTATTCACAGCATTCAGGGTACACAAAGTTTCCGTTCATCTTATTTGGATGGTAAATAATAAAAGCGCTGGAGCTTAGACACTCCTCCAGTCGAAAAAATTATACTTTCTTATCTTTTAAATAGGGCTATTCCTGCTGGCTACCAGCGGGAATAGCCCGTTTTTTCTTCTATTACTTGATTTGCTCCGCGATTACTTTTTCAAAGTCAACGAGAAGGATCATGCCAGTATCACGCTTGATAACTCCCGAAACAGGTACTTTATTACCCGTATACATATCGGAAGCAGGTTCAATATCTGAAAAATTGATACGCTGGATTTGAGTGACGGCCGTCACATTTAAGACAACTGTTGTCCCGTCGAATTCCGCAACGATATATTTAGATTCATCACTGTCATTGATATCTGTATATCCTGTTACTTTCTTCAAATCGATGACAGGAAGTACTTCTCCTCGTAATTGAATTATACCTTCAATATACGGGTGCGCATGTGGCAATACAGTAACTGGAACGGGTTGAATAATTTCACGTACATGCTGAATGCCAAGTCCAAAATTACTTTTTCCGACTTGAAATTCTACAAATTCAAAGACTTCATATGTTACTTCATCCGATTTGATTGTATTCACTTACTCAGCCCCTACGTTTTAGTAATAATAATTAGATAGATATTCCATTGAATCCGCTTCGGCTTCCTCCTTGTAAGGCGCGTTCGCTTAGTTTATATAGGTATTCACCTGTTCGGCATGGTAGCACTGAATTAAATTAATTGAACACTTATTTCTATTTTCGGCATATTTCTATAACTATTTAGGTTTATTAGTAATTTTTATATAGCACTTGTGTCCCTTTCTCGCCTAATCCTTTGTCAACAAGTTTTTCATACATTTCATGAGCAAGCTCAAGGCCAGGGAGTGATAGCTCCATCGCTTCAGCTTCTGTAAGCGCAATTTTTATATCTTTCAAGAAATGCTTCACATAAAATCCTGGCTCAAAATCCTTATTTAACATCCGTGGTGCTAAATTTGACAATGACCATGAGCCCGCCGCTCCTGTCGATATAGACTTCAGTACAGTTTCAGGATCCAACCCCATTTTTTCAGCATACACCAGCGCTTCGCAAACACCGATCATATTGGTCGCAATAGCAATTTGATTGCACATTTTCGCGTGCTGCCCGGAGCCTGCTTGTCCCTGATAAACAATTTGTTTTCCAAATACCGATAAAATCGGTGTAATAGCATTGAATACTTCTTCTTCGCCGCCACACATAATTGACAACGTCCCATTCTTCGCACCAATGTCTCCCCCAGAAACGGGTGCGTCAATTGCTGCCATCTGCAACGTAGCACCTGCCTTCGCAATACGTATAGCCAGTGCCGGGCTAGAAGTCGTCATATCAATAAGAATCTGACCTGCCTTACCAGTTGAAAAAATACCACCATCTCCAAAATAAATTTCTTCGACATCTACCGGATACCCTAGCATCGTGAAGACTAATTCCGCATCCTTCACCGCCCCAGCAACTGTATCCTCCCAAACAGCACCTACTTCAATTAGAGACCTTGCCTTTTCTTTTGTACGTGTATATATAGCCACTTCATAATCACTGTCTAAGAGGTGTTTAACGACGCTAGCACCCATAACACCTGTCCCAATAAATGCGATCTTTTTGATTTCCATTTCAATTCCCCCTTTATCAAATTCGCCTCGGCGTACTTAAGTTGCCCTCATTCAGCAGGGTTTTGCCTCAGCTGAATGAGGTTAAAAATCGTATTATCTTTTATCCTACCAAAGTATTTGTATTTTTCCATCATTCACTTCTACTTTTGATCAAAAAAAAGGAGGACGGAACCCTGTAATAGGGATCCGTCCTCAAAAGGGGGAAATGAGAATGTTGCTGTGTTCTATCTTAATTTCCCCGCTTTTCTTGTTTATTAAACATTGTTCACAAAATATTTTTTTGAATTTATCGAACTCGTCTGTAAAGAGGCTTTCTTCTTCATAAACAGGCATAGAAGGACTCCATTACTTTGTTGTCAGCCTTTTTTTAGCTCTTCGTATTGATCCATGAGATTATCAAGCTTCCTACTGAACTTTATCGTTTCAGCAGCAGTCAGTCCTTTTTTTATCGCTGCGTCCATCATCTCTTCGCGTAATAATTCAATTTCTTCTTCTAAATTCCACTCCAAGGTAATCCCTCCATGGATTAACACATAGCTAACTTTTATTATACAGGAAACCTCTCATAAAAAGGGGTTTAGTTAACGACATATTCCGACAACTAAAAACAGTCAGCATTAGAAAAGACTTTACGTTATACTACTTTTAAGGCACACTATAAAAGATTCTAAAAACTAAGGTACTATTAATGAAACATTACGGCGTCTCAGACGTCCAATTTAACCTAGGAGGGGTTTACGATGAAAAGCAGATGGAGTCTTTTATACGCAGCAATCGCGACCACTTTATTACTTACCGCTTGTGGTACAAGTACCGACAAGGACCAAGAAAGTACAAATGGATCAGCGGGTGTTGTTGAAAACGGAGACAAAGATAAAGTTACTGAAGGCAAGGAACCGGATACAGAAGTTGATAAAAGTCAAGAAGACATAATGAAAAATGCAAAACCGATAGAAAGCGACGAACAAAGTTATGCCATTTCTGTACTGCCTGACTATTCATTACTAAGCGAAGAACCTGGTAAGGACAGCCTAATTTCAGCAAACAATGATACAGTATTTATGCGCATTGAGACGGTTGTTAAGGAAGACAACACATATGACTACTTAGCCGAAAACATGATTGCTGTACTTGAAGCATCTGGAGACGGTAGCGCGCCAATTGAAGTACTAGATGAGAAGTCAATTCCTACAGCTGAGGGCATTGAAAACGCAAAAGTTCTAGCCATAAAAGCTGATACAGCATCTATTACGGGCATTATTTTCGAACGTGACAATATGGTTGTTAGACTTACCATCTATGATTCTCCAAAAGATGAATATTTCGAGCAATTCCTTCGCATGGCTGAAACGATTGTTACTAAATAATGTACGACTAAAAAGAGTCAAATGGATAACCATCCATTTGACTCTTTTTCACATTTACAAAAGCACGTCTGTTGATTAACCATTTATTTGCATAAAGCACTAGTGAGGAGGGCTTGAATACCTCCATTTTCACCAGTAGATTTCCCACCCGCTTTCGGCGAAATAATCACGACATCCTAATTTTGGGGCAAGTATGGCTAGAAGTGACTCCGTCTCTACAATATTCAAGTGAAAAATACAGTTGCTTTGAAAGAAAAGAAGAAATGACTTTCTATAGAGATTGTAAGTGCCCGAAGATACAATTTCGGGCACTCTAGCACATTGTACAATGCGTTCCTTGCTTACT
>CAZWAW010000041.1:0-24056 GCA_964632025.1 uncultured Sporosarcina sp. | reverse complement strand
AATAGTTAAATAATAGTACGCCAGAATTTTTCAAAAGCACTAGTAGTAAACAGCGGATATCACGTCAATCGACGAGGATACCCGCTTTTCGTAATGCTTCTTCAGCATTTTTAATATGCTCTTCATCGTCCGCCATTATCGTATGAAGGTGAATACCACCATCTGTTAGTTTTGATAAATAAATGGCATCCGCCTCTTTGATTCGTTTGATGAATTCTTTCACTTCATTGCGATTAGAAACCATGATTGAAGCACTTAGATCTCCATATACAGGATGCTCGATTTTGACATCTTTCACTGTGACACCATTATCGACAAGGATGTTCAGTTCATCTATCGTCTGATCCGGAGTGTGTTTGCAAACAATCGTTTTTTCGATTCTTTCGGGTGTCGTCTGTATAGGCATATAAATGTAACCTTGACTTGTAGCGACAATTGGTTCATTTTTTGCTTTTAACAAAGTAATATCTCCGACAATTACCTGACGGCTTACATTTGTCATTTCTCCGAGTACTCTTCCCGTAATGGGTTTTTCGGATGTTTGCAACGTGTCGACGATAAGTTGGCGACGTTCATCCCCAAGAATTTTTTCATTCACATTCATTAAATAACCTCCCTACAAAGTTATTTTACCATATATCACGACTGAATTACTTTCTCTTGAATTGTTGCATAACTTCGATAAGGGAACGGGTCAACGCTAAAATTGATTCCGCAGTTGTGCTGGCTCCTAAAGAAATCCTTATAAACTCCTTCGCTCTTTGCGAGTCGACCTGTAAGGCCATCATCGCTTTCGATGCGTGCTGCTGTCCTATTTGGCATGCGCTTCCTGTTGATATCGAAAAACCGAGCCTGTTCAATTCCAGCATCATAAGCTGACCTTCTATATTTTTCACACAAAGTCCGATGATTTGTGGTAATTGGGATAAATGATCACTTGATTCATAAATCGTGAATAGATCTGCATAATTTTTTAATTCGTCCATTATAAGTGCGCGCAAATGCCAGAATTCTCCGCTGCCAAAGTCGTGTCTTGAACACATTTTGGCAGCCGTCACAAATGCTGCTATCCCCGGAACATTCACCGTACCGCCCCTAAAACCTGATTCGTGCACGCCCCCTGGAAAGACAGGAACAATTCGTTGATACGGATCGATATAAACGGCACCGACCCCCTTCGGACCATACACTTTATGGCTGGAAACCGTCAAGCAGTCAACAACCTTTGCTATTGGCTTAATGTCTATTTTTCCGAATGATTGAACGCAGTCGCTATGCAAAAGGATAGTGCGACCAGCTAATAATTCCGCAATTTGTTCAAGAGGCTGAATTGTTCCGAGTTCAGGATTGATGTGCTGAATGCTAACCAAAATAGTATCATTTTGCAACGCCATGTCGAATAAATCAAGGTCGACAAGACCATTTTCATCAAAATGAACAACGGTTACGGTAAACCCATCCTTTTTCAAATACTCCAAAGCAGAATCTACAGAAGGATGCTCACCGGCTGATGTAACAATATGGGTTCCGAGATGCCGATTCGCCTTAGCAAGCGAGATAATGGAAAGTATATTGCCCTCGGTACCGCCTGAAGTGAAATAGATTCCAGCGGGGGGCACGCCGAGCAGTTCCGCAAATTCATTACGGCATAATGCCAGCATATTTTGCGCTTCACCACCCACTTCATGCAAACTACTCGTATTTCCGTAACATTCCTGTGAAAGTTTCCCATAGACGTATGCTGCATCGGGGTGCAACGGCGTAGTTGCCGCATAGTCGAAATAATACACGATAGATTCCTCCAATTAAATAATAGATTCATCTTGTCATAGTTCGGATAATATGTAAAGATAGGTGTCAAGACACCAGGGCCGTTAGGGAGGATTATAGTGGAATCGTACAATTACATCATTGTTGGAAGCGGAATTTCCGCATTGCAGTTAGCCAATGAATTAACTGATGACTCACGCGTGCTCATTATCACAAAATCTTTGAAGCGTTCTAGCAATTCTTATCGTGCACAGGGCGGTATCGCGGCAGCTGTGGGAAGTGGGGATACTGTTGCAAGTCATTACAAAGATACAATCGCGGCGGGTTGTAATTTCCATAATGATGCAGAGGTGCGGGAACTTGTCGAAAATGGTTCCTCACTCATTCAAGCATTAATTGGAAAAGGCGTTCGCTTCGATGAAAATTCGACCGGACAGTTGTCACTTGGATTGGAAGGTGCACATAGTTTAAGCCGAATTGTCCATTGTGGGGGAGATACAACGGGGCAACATGTCGTGGATCACCTCATCTCTTCATTAAGAGAAGACATTGACATAGTTGAAAATCAATTTGTCTATGAGCTGATCATTCATCCAATAACAAAGTCATGTATTGGTGTCAAAGTGAAAGACCAATTTGGTCATAATAATATGTATTATGGTGACAACATTATATTGGCGACAGGCGGTATAGGCGGGCTATTTACTTTCACCTCGAACGACCCTTCCATCTCCGGAGATGGAATTGCGCTTGCATTCCTCGCAGGCGCGGAAGTGAAGGATATGGAATTCATCCAATTTCATCCGACATTACTATATATGAACGGGAAAACACAGGGATTGGTATCTGAAGCGGTTCGAGGTGAAGGTGCGAGACTTGTGGACGCTACCGGCACATTGATCATGAAAGGGAAGCATCCACTGGAGGATTTGGCACCGCGGCATCTTGTGGCAAAGGAACTTTTCCAGCGTCGTACTGCAGGTGAAGACGTTTATTTGGATATCAGTATGATTAGCCAATTTGAACAGAAGTTCCCTACAATCACTGCAATATGTCAGGAGAATGAAGTATCTATTGCTAGCGGGAAAATTCCCGTTGCACCGGGCTGTCATTTCTTAATGGGCGGAATTGTCGTTGACTCAATCGGGAAAACGTCAGTCGACGGATTATTTGCCATAGGAGAAACTGCGTGCACCGGCGTTCATGGTGCCAATCGTCTCGCAAGCAATTCCTTATTAGAGGCACTTCATTATGGTGAGAAATTGGCGAAACATTTCAACGGACTGCAGAAAAAGAAACATAATCAGCAGGTATATATGGAGTCGATTGCCATGCAGTTCCCAATTTATATGACACTGCCAGATAAGGATGAATTGCGTGTGGAAATGATGACTAAAGCAGGCATCATCAGAACGAATAAGGAACTTCAACAGTTGGACAAGTGGTTGGCCAATTATGATCAGTCATATTTAGCAGAACTGCCACTCGATGAATGGAGCATTGCACAAGTTCAGTGTCTGTTCATGCTGCAAGCGGCGAAATTAATCACGACAGGTGCCCTTCTTCGGAAGGAAAGCCGAGGAGCGCACAACCGGGAAGATTACCCGAATGAGGATGAGCGATGGGCAAAAATCCATATTGTCCAATCGAAAAAAGGAATCGAAATGAGGGAACGTCAAAATGAACACCATCAAGTTGAAGTCCATGCTTGAACAGTTTTACTTAGAAGATATAGGGGATGGTGATCTATCCAGCGATTTTTTATTTCCAGAGTCTGCAGTTGGTGAGTTAACGATCATCGCAAAAATGGATGGTATCTTTTGTGGCAATAAAGTCATTGAATATGGGTTGCGCGTTGTCGATTCTGCGCTAACAGTTGTCAGTCATGTGGAAGACGGAGATTCGATTAAAAAAGGAGCTGTACTTGCAGTAGCTTCAGGACCTGTCGGAAGCTTGTTGAAAAGTGAGCGAGTCATTTTAAACTTGATTCAGCGAATGAGTGCTATTGCGACGGAGACGAATCGGGTGGTGAAGAAAATCAGCGGTACGGGTACCAAAGTGGTCGATACGCGGAAAACGGTGCCTGGTTTGCGCATGCTTGATAAATACGCTGTACGTATCGGCGGGGGATTCAATCACCGCAACGGTTTATTCGACGCAGTCATGTTAAAGGATAACCATCTTGCCTTTGCGGGATCTATTACAAAAGCGGTTGAAACAGTGAGGGCAAAAGTTGGCCATACAGTGAAAATCGAAGTCGAAATTGAATCGTTCGAGCAATTGCAGGAAGCTGTGCAAGCGAAAGCGGATATCATCATGTTTGATAATTGCACACCTGAAATGATCAAGGAATGGAGAAAATCGGTTCCCGACACAATCATTACCGAAGCGTCCGGCATGATTACGAATGACACAATTCGTGCATATGCGGAATCGGGTGTGGACTATATTTCATTAGGGTATCTAACACATTCAGTCAAAGCACTGGATATTAGCGCAAATGTATCAATAAGTACTCATTAATGGAGGAATTGCCTTGTCTATCTTACAGTATTTTGAAGAGAAAAAAAGTGGTACGTTGCCGGAATCCTATCGGGATTTAACACGCGAACAAATGGAAACACGTATTGTTGAAATAAAAAAACAGCTTGGCGATAAGCTTTTCATACCAGGACATCATTACCAGAAAGACGAAGTGATCCAGTTTGCCGACACAACAGGGGATTCACTACAACTTGCACAGCTTTGCGCTGACAATGAAAAAGCGGAGCATATCGTATTTTGCGGTGTCCATTTCATGGCGGAAACGGCCGACATTTTAACGAATGAGCATCAGAAAGTATATTTACCCGATATGCGTGCAGGTTGTTCGATGGCAGACATGGCGAATATATTCCAGACGAATCGCGCATGGACTGCATTGGAAGAAATGTACGGGGAAACAATTGTACCTTTAACATACGTCAATTCGACGGCGGCTATCAAAGCCTTTGTCGGTAAAAACGGTGGTGCGACAGTGACGTCTTCAAATGCACATAAAATGGTGCAATGGGCATTTACACAAAAGGAACGTATTCTGTTCTTACCGGATCAGCACTTGGGCAGGAATACAGCATTTGATATAGGCATTCATCTTGAACAGATGGCTGTGTGGAACCCGATTCTGGACAAGCTCGAGTATGATGGTGTTTTTGAAGACGTCAAAGTGATTTTATGGAAAGGGCATTGCTCCGTCCACGAAAACTTCACTGTGAGAAATATTGACGACATCCGTAAGACTGATTCCGCTGTGCGTATTATCGTCCATCCGGAATGCTCGCGGGAAGTCGTTGCATTGTCGGATGATAACGGTTCAACAAAATATATCATTGATGCCATCGAAAACGCAGAGCCTGGTAGCAAGTGGGCAATCGGCACGGAAATGAATCTCGTCAATCGCCTAATTCGTAACCATCCCGACAAACAGATCATTTCGCTCAATCCGCTCATGTGTCCGTGTTTGACAATGAATCGCATCGATCTCCCGCATCTGCTGTGGAGCCTGGAGAGCATTGTTAATGGGGAAGAAGTGAATGTGATTAAAGTCGATAATGAAACGGCATCGTATGCAATTCATGCACTGGAGCGGATGTTGGAAAGAGTATAGGTATTATGGAGAGACACCTTGTAGGGTGTCTCTTTGTTTATGGCGCGGCTAAACATGTGGCTATTCGTGGGTAAACTGGTTCACCACCTAAAACCGAAAACATAAATTGGATTCCACATACGTGTATGTTAAGTTAGTAATCATTACGTCACAACTTCGAAAATAGAGGAGAATAGAATTGATTATAAAAGAAATCAGCATCCGAAAAATGAAAATGACTATGAAGACTCCTTTTGTAACGGGCTTGGGAACTTTTCAAGAAAAGGACTTCTTGATTTTGGAAGTAAAAGATGAGCTAGGGAATACTGGGTGGGGGGAATCTGTAGCATTCTCAACGCCTTGGTATAGTGAGGAAACACTTGGAACGAATCTACATATGATCAAGGATTTTATGATTCCTATTGTATTAGGAAAAGAAATCGGACACCCCGACGAAGTAAGTAAATTATTCGCTGCAATTCGCAAAAATAATATGGCGAAATCAGCTGTTGAAGGTGCGATTTGGGATCTTTACGCTAAGCGCAATAAAATGACGTTGGCGCATGCATTGGGTGGCGAGCAGGACAAAATCGAAGTCGGCATCAGCATCGGCATCCATGAAAATGTGGAGGATTTAATTGAAACAGTACAATGCTTTATCATGGAAGGCTACAAACGCATAAAAGTCAAAATCAAGCCAGGTCATGATATTGAACTACTACGTGAACTTAGAAGAAATTTCCCGGACGTCCCCCTTATGGCAGATGCAAACTCGGCTTATACATTGGAGGACATTGAACTCCTCAAGCAACTGGATGAATTCAATCTGACAATGATTGAACAGCCGCTTGCATCAGACGATATTATTGACCATGCAACATTGCAAAAACAATTGAAAACACCAATCTGTTTGGATGAAAGCATTCACTCGCTTGAAGATACAAGAAAAGCAATCGAACTTGGCAGTACGCAAGTCATAAACGTTAAAATCGGTCGTGTGGGTGGCTTAACAGAAGCGAAGAAAATCCATGATTATTGTATGGAGAAAAACATTCCAGTTTGGTGTGGTGGCATGCTTGAATCAGGAATTGGCCGTGCGCATAATATCGCACTAACAACTCTTCCGAATTTCATCCTCCCGGGTGATACCGCAGGATCTTCCCGCTACTGGGAAAAGGATATCATCAGCCCTGAAGTCATTGTGAAGGACGGCTATATCACTGTACCGACTGGCTACGGTATTGGTTATGAGCCAGATAGTGAAGCTATGAATACCTACACTGTAGAATATACGCAGTTCAAAGCTATGAATACTAATTAACTTACGGAGACATCTTGCTAATAAAGAAGGTGTTTTCTGTTGTTTGAACCTAGCCAATTAGTGGTATATGAATTTAATGATTACAGAAGTAGGATGGAGTAAGTTGACACGTGAGGATGAAGAACTATAATTGATTGATATTATCATTTAATATAGTAAAGGGGAACCGATTTTGTTTACTCATCCTTCCATGGAATCATATAGTGTAGTTGTTGGAGAATACTCTTTCTCGATCATTCTTTTGTCCGTTGCAATTGCTAGTTTTGCTTGTTATACCGGGATATCTATGAATGAACGAATGCAAGAGAATAGTTTCTTCCATCGTAATTTGTGGCTCGTATTAGCCTCGATTGCCATGGGATTTGGCATATGGTCAATGCATTTTGTTGGGATGGGTGCCTATTTACTTCCCATTTCGATGACTTACGAACCTAGGCTCACATTCTTGTCGATTATACCAGCAATTGCAAGTTCATTTTTAGTGTTTTATTTAGTCAACCGTATGCGGAAATCGATTGGATTAAATCTGATTTCGGGGGTCGCGATGGGGATTGGCATCTCGGCCATGCATTATATTGGGATGGCATCTATGGTATCAGATGCTATTTACACGTATGACATCGCGATTTTTACCGCATCCGTTGCGATTGCAATTAGTGTTTCTTTTGTTGCAATTTATATATTTACTTCCCTTCGGCATCTTATGAAAAGAAGGCTCCTGAAAATGCTTACTTCGGTAATTATGGGGTTAGCGATTTCAAGTATGCACTACACTGGGCTTATGGGTACTACTTACTATATTCATCGTGACAAGATTAATAGTCTGCATGAGATTCATAATATGGATATGAACTATCTCAATATATCAGTTTCAATAGGCTTAACCTTGTTGCTGCTATTATTACTGTTGTCGGGTTTTATTGATCGGTATATAGATTATCGCGTAAACTATTTCGAGTCTTTAACGAGAATTCCAAACAGACGCAGCTTTGAAAAAATGTTGAATAGTCCTACATATGATGGAAGTCTGGCAATGTGGTTTATCCCTGATATTGAAAAAATCAATGTTGAGCAAGGGTATATTTTCGGGGATAAAGTGATTCAGTATTTGGGGCATTTATTCTCGCAGTGGACATCATCCTCTATGAAACTTTACCAACTTCAGGGCAAGCGTTTTGTGTATCTTATTCAGGATGCGGACGGAATCGCTGAGTTTGAGCGCACAATGAATAGGATTGCAGAGCAACTAAAGGTGCAGCCTGAAATTGATGGCAAAATAATTAAGATTGACGCGGTCTGCGCAATTTCAACGACGGAAGAGCATCAAGATCCGAAACGTTTGTATACGGAAGCGCTTGGCGTGCTAGAACATCCATCGACTCGCTATGACTATCAGGTGATTCGATTTGATAATGCAATACATTCGCATTCATTTGAAGAGGAAATTCTCGGTAGTATAGATGACGCCATGCGCGAAGGACAATTATTTATGGTTTATCAACCTAAAATAATCGCTGGTACAAATGGATTATCTGGGTTTGAAGCGTTAATTCGTTGGAAACACCCGAAATACGGTATGCTATCGCCAGTAACGTTCATACCTATTTTTGAACAAAGCGATCGTATGGCAGATGTGACAAATTGGATAATTGAGCAAGTTTGTAAGCAGATTGCAGAGTGGGGAAAAATGGACTTTTTGGTGTATCCCGTCTCGATTAATATTTCGGGGGATTATGTCACGTCACCGATTTTGCTGCAAGAATTAAGGGAAATGATTAATAAGTATAAGTTGAAGCCGCATAATATAGAATTAGAAATTACGGAAACGAGTGTAGTAAAATCGATTAAAGATGCAGTGAAAGCCCTTAATACGTTTCGAGAAGAAGGTTTTTCTATAGCATTGGATGATTTCGGTACGGGTGTTTCATCTTTGTCTTACTTGAAACAATTGCCGATTTCGACATTGAAAATAGATAAGTCATTTATAGACGATGTACCACAATCTGAGAAAGATTCATCTATTCTGAAGGCGATTCTCGCAATCGGTCACACGCTAAATTTAGATATTGTACTAGAAGGTGTAGAAACTGAAGAGCAAGTTCAATTTTTGCGCCAAGAGTCGGAGTCGTTAATTTTCCAAGGCTATTATTTTGCTAAGCCTATGACTTCGCCAGAACTTTTGATTTGGTTAGCTCAGCGGAATCCGGTTTAATGTAAATAGATTTTTACGCTTGACAATTCAGTTAATTGTTGTATGATTGTTTAAAATCTTCTAAAATTGAACGGTGATGAAGGATTACTATGCGAACCCATGTTGTGAAAGAGAGCGGGATTTATCAGCTGGAAGATTCCGTCACGACAATCGCAGAACCTGCCTTCGTAGTCTTATGCAAAACATAGGCGCGACCCTCAGCGTTATGGGGAAAAGTGGGATGTGTTTGCATGCATCCAATTATGGTGGTACCGCGGAAGCTACGCTCTTTCGTCCTTAATATCAGGACGAGGGGGCTTTTTTTGTTTTCCGCGAAAAGATGAAATGGGGTATTGAAATGAAAAAACAACGGATTGTCGTAAAAATAGGCAGCAGTTCTTTAACAAATGTTAAAGGTGAAATCGATCAAGCGAAATTCAACGATCATATCGAAGCGCTTGCAGTACTACGTAAAGCAGGGCATGAAGTAATTCTTGTTTCTTCTGGTGCAGTCGCAGCTGGGTTTGCAAGGTTAGGCTATTCATCAAGACCTATAACAATCAAAGGGAAACAGGCGGCTTCGGCGGTGGGCCAGGGATTGTTAATGCAATCCTATATTGAAAAATTTAGTGTTCATGGAATCGTGCCGGCTCAAATCTTATTAACACGAATCGATTTTTCGAATCGTGAGCGCTACAGGAATGCATTTGCGACGTTGACGGAACTATTGGAACGGGGAATTATACCCATTATTAATGAAAACGACACCGTCTCTATTGAAGAATTGACTTTCGGCGACAATGATATGCTCTCGGCGCTGGTCAGCGGCTTTCTCCATGCAGACCAGCTAATAATTTTAACAGATATTAATGGTCTTTATGAATCAAATCCACGTAAATATCCATTAGCAAAACGACTAGATTATCTTGAACAGATTACAGATGACTTACTAAAAGGAGCTGACGATACGGGATCGAAAGTCGGGACAGGCGGCATGAAATCAAAATTGCTAGCTGCAAAAACAGCAACATCACTTGGCGTTTCCGTTTTCATCGGAACGGGAGAAGGTTCGAATAAACTGCTGACGATTTTACAGGGCAGAGGGGACGGTACCTATATTTCCAATCCGGATATCGCGAAAATTAATACGAGTAGACAATGGATCGTGTTGCATTCCGAATCGACAGGCAAGCTTTACGTGGATCAAGGGGCGGAAGAGGCCATTATATATAACGGAAAAAGCTTATTACCTGCCGGTGTTGTTAAAGTAAATGGGGATTTTTACAAAGGTGACGTTGTTGAAGTATTTGGCGTAAATGGGATTTTAGGCAAAGGGGAAGTCAGCTATTCGTCGGATGAATTAATAAACACGATTGAAAATCGAAACAAGGAAAAAGTTGAAAAATTAGTTTCATCGACCGTTGAAGTCATTCATCGGGACCGTTGGGCGCAACTTTAAAGTGGGGGGATTTAGCATGAGCGAAGTATACCTAAAAGGGAAAGCTGCAAAAGAAGTAAGTTATTCGTTGGTGAACATCACAACCGCCCAAAAGAACAAAGCACTGGCTTTAATTGCCGACCAATTAGTAGTTGATCAAGCAACTATTCTTGCTGAAAATCAGAAGGACTTGGATGATGGAAAAGCGAAAGGGCTTACAGATGCCGTTCTTGACCGCATTCAGCTCACTGAAAAACGAATCGAAGACATAGCTGGTGCCATCCATCTGTTAATCGAATTACAGGATCCGATTGGGGAGACATTGGAAACTATCGAAAAAGACAATGGATTGTTTATTGAGGTGAAGCGAGTACCAATCGGTGTTGTCGGCATGATTTATGAAGCAAGGCCGAATGTCACTGTTGACGCGGCGACGCTCGCACTTAAAACGGGAAACGCCGTCATTTTACGGGGAAGTTCCTCTGCTAAGTATTCAAACATGGCCCTTATAAAGTCAATCCACGCGGCTCTTGATAAAAGTGAAATCCCGAAAATAGCTATCCAATTAATTGAAGATACAAGCAGGGAAACGGCAAAAGAGCTGTTCCGGCTCAATGAATACTTGGACGTTCTAATTCCAAGGGGTGGAAAAACACTTATTGAAACAGTAATTCGTGAAGCAACAGTTCCGGTCATTCAAACTGGGGCGGGTAATTGCCACATCTATATTGACGAATCAGCAGAAGTAGAAATGGCTACTAATATTGCATTAAATGCAAAGATTCAGCGCCCATCAGTTTGCAATGCGATTGAGACAATTTTAATCCACGACAAGTGGTTTGCAAAATATGGGGAAGAGTTAATCGGGAAATTGCAGGAAAATGAAGTGGAGATTTTTGGCGATGAAATAGTCGTTCGAGAATGTGAAAATGTGCAAGCGGCATCTGAATCAGACTGGTCAACGGAATATCTCGGGTTAACAGTTAGTGTCAAGCTTGTAACGGGTCTTGATGAAGCAATTGCTCATATTACCAAATACGGAACAAAGCATTCCGAAGCGATTATCACCAATGATGAAAAGCATGCTGCGATTTTCTTGAATTACGTCGATGCTGCTGCCGTGTATCATAATGCTTCCACGCGATTTACGGATGGCTTTGAATTCGGTTATGGTGCGGAAATTGGAATTAGCACACAGAAGTTACACGCACGGGGGCCAATGGGGTTAAAGGCATTGACGACGACAAAGTATGTCATCCGTGGCAATGGGCAAGTGCGGGAATAAGGAAGTTTTTTGGGGGAAACGCGGGTAACACTTGAAAGCCGCATGTGAAAACCTGAAAACCACAGCGAATCACATCAAAAAACCCGCGGAGTCAGATCATCCGCGGGTTTCGTCACTTCAATTCCAAATGTAACTTCATGATACCCGTAACTTCCTGTAATTCTGTTTCATCCATAATGTAATACCATATACCGCCGTTCATTCGCTTGCCCTCACCTTTTTCAAAATGAAGCTGTTCGACTTTACTAGCCGCGTCTCGGTAGTTCTTCTGGACGTCTACCATTTCATCGAACGTCATATTTGTTTTTACATTGTCACCCAAGGCGTTGAAAACACTACGGTATTTCAGCAGACTCTTTATGGAGGTACCTTCATGTAGCACTCCTTCAATCACCTGCTTTTGACGATCTTGGCGGCCGAAGTCGCCGTTAGGATCGCCTTTTCGCATCCGTACATAGGATAATGCTTCTTTGCCGTCCAAAGTGATATTACCAGCAGCATAATGAATCGAATCCTGTGTAAATTCAAAAGGATTATTCACGCCGATACCGCCAACTGTATTGATGATTGTCTGAAATCCTTCCATATTGACTTCCATAACATAGTCGATGGGAATATCCAATAGATTTTCAACCGAATCTAGTGACATCTGTATGCCACCGAATGCATACGCATGATTTAGTTTATCAGTGGTCCCATGACCAATAATCTCCGTGTACGTATCCCTTGGAATACTAACCATTTTCGTCGTTTTCAACTTAGGATTAACGGCCATTACAATCATCGTATCCGAGCGGCCTTTATCGCCTTCGCGTTCATCAACGCCTAGAACAAGCACTGAAAATGGGTCCTGTTTACCCAATGTAATTCCTTCTTCACGTTTCTCCGATAATTCTCGGTCAATCGGTTTATACATACTTTTCAATGTTGACGTCAAGTCAAAATAGACATTCAACACATAACCGCCCATTATAAGGCCGATTATTGCAATAACCCACGGCCATTTTTTACGTTTCTTCATATTTTTCATATCTGCTCGATTCATTATAGTTCCTCCAGTTGGTGTCATTCGGAAAAGTGTACCAAGATATAGACGTTTACCTGTGGTCCAAGTTTCATTTGCGATTAAATAGTAGGGGATTCTACTTTTATAAGTACACATATAACATGTAATAGTCTTCTCAGAGCGGAGAAGATCAATCTATCTGAATATACTTTGTCCTAGCTATGATCACATATGAAGTTATACGTCTGGTTATATAAATTGAATGTACCTACATTCATGTATATAATAATTAGATATATATTATTTGAATAGAATGGATGGGGCTTATGCTAAAAGAATCAATTAGAATGCGAAATAACGTTCAAATTATTGGCGAGGGAACTAAAACAATAATGTTTGCACATGGGTTTGGTTGTGACCAACAAGTTTGGAATAAAATCACGCCAGCATTTGAACAAGATTTCAAAATAGTTCTTTTCGATTACGTTGGATCTGGTCATTCAGATAAAAGTGCTTATACGAGTGAAAGATATAGCAATCCGGAGGGGTATGCTTCGGATATCCTAGAAATTTGCGAAGCATTTGAGTTAACCAATATCCTATTCGTCGGTCATTCCATTAGCGGGATGATTGGATTGCTGGCATCTATCCAGAAACCTGAGTTCTTTGAGAAGCTTTGTCTTATAAGCCCTTCACCTCGTTATATAAATGAGCCGGGTTATCCAGGTGGTTTTGAACAAGAGGATATTAATGAATTACTGGAAATGATGGAGAAAAACTATAAGGAATGGGTGAAATATTTGGCACCCGTTGCTTCTAAAAATCCTAATCGACCAGAATTAACGGAAGAATTTGAAGGTATTCTGCTAGCAAATGATCGATTGATCGTTAGGCAATTCTGTGAAATGACATTTGGCATTGATGTGCGAAGTGAACTTATAAATGTTGTCAAACCATCACTCATTCTTCAGACAAAAGAAGATTCTATTGTGCCTATTGAGATTGGTGAGTATTTACATACACAAATACCTAACAGCAACTATATTTTAATGGAGGCTACTGGGCATAATCCACATTTAAGCGCTCCTGATGAAACAGTTCAGCATATTAAACATTTTATTCTGGAATAAGGAGAGCTTAGGAATGGCACAGGAGGTTGGAAAATGGATGATCAACTAAATTTCGCCCCGTGTGGTTATCTGACTATGGACCGTAATGGTAATATATTTGAGATGAACACCACGCTTCAAAACATGTTGGGACAAACAGAGTTAAAGTGGAGCGGACAACATATTCACTCGCTATTAACGACGCCATCTCGTATCTATTATCAAACTTATTTTCTACCATTGCTAGATATTAATGGAGACGTTAATGAAATCTATTTGACATTGAAGAGTGAAAATGGAAAAATCCCAGTTCTGATGAACGCCTCTGAACGTAAAATAGAGGGCGAAAAGCGTATTGAATGTGTTATTGTAGAAATGAAAATTAGAGATGAATATGAAAATGAACTGATTCAGGAAAAACGTAATGCCGAAAGTGTTATTCAGAAGACAGACAAAGCCAATGAAAACTTACAGCAATTATTACTAGAAGTTGAAAGTAAAAAAAGTGAGCTGGAGTTCATCAATGAAAAACTAAATTCACTTGCTTTAACGGACTATCTTACAGGATTAAAGAACAGACGGTACTTTGAAGAACAGTTATTGTTGTTCATCGATTTATACACGACTACTGGTAGGCCATTTTCACTACTGGCGATAGATGTGGATCACTTCAAACGTGTAAATGATACTTTAGGTCATCCAATAGGAGATCTTGTCTTACAAGAAATTTCTTTGAAGTTGCAACAAACAGGAAGGCCTCACGATATAATCGCTAGGATTGGCGGAGAGGAATTCATGCTATTATTACCAGAAACTAATTTGGAAAAGGCCTATGCCATTGCAGAATCGATAAGGAAAGTATTTGAGCAGAGCGAATGGTCGTATGCCCCTATAACTATCAGTTCAGGGGTATCAATGGTTAGGCAAGGAGATACGACGACAACACTGATTAGAAGAACAGACGTCGCACTTTATAAATCTAAGAAGACCGGCAGAAATAAAGTTTCTATTGGATGAATGAATACCCAGACCCCAGGTGCTAAAACATACCTGGGGTTTTAGTGGCTAGTAAAATAGCAGAAAAATATGTAAGAAACGAGTATTCGTGATAAAATTAAGGTGTTGGTAAATGATGCTAAACGATGTTTGTAGAAGGGAACTTACGATGAATAATCAAAAGGAAATAGTAAATAAAGAAGTTCCAAAGGACCTACAACCGGATCGGATACTTGCTGTCATATTTGAATACATGTCAAAAGTATCGATGGAAAATGATTTGGAAAAGTTATTAATGATATTAGCCGATTTAGGGAAAACACTTGTGGTAGCCGATCGTTGTTCAGTTTGGTTACACGAACCTTCGGAACAGACAATCTGGACGGTTGCAGCACATGGCATCGAAAAAACAATTATTCCGCAGGAAAGCGGATTTGTTGGTCATAGTATTTCAACTGGTAAAGTAGTCATCGTTAAGGATGCCTATTTGGATGAACGCTTTAACCAGGAAATTGATAGTGAAACGGGATATAGAACGTGTTCAGTCCTCTGTATTCCTTTCCATAATACCGGTGGCACTGTAATTGGTGCGTTTCAAGCGATAAACAAAATGACTGCTCAAGGTATCTTTAACGGAAAAGATAGCGAAATATTGGGTTTAGCTGCTACCTATGCTGGTAAATCTCTGGAGTCAGCCATTCTACTAAATGAAATTATTGAAACTCAAAAAGAAATGCTTGAGACCTTGGGTGAAATCGGAGAAAGCCGTTCCCAGGAAACAGGGAAACATGTGAAACGTGTTGCGTTATACTCATATTTACTAGCCAAGCTGGCCGGTATTTCTGAAGAAAAAGCTATTCTTTTGAAACATGCTTCACCTATGCATGACATTGGTAAAGTAGCGACTCCTGACAGCATTTTACTAAAACCAGGCAAGCTAACACCGGATGAATTCGATATCATGAAAGAGCATGCTGTCATTGGCTACAATATTTTTAAAAATTCCCAACGCGATTTGCTTCGCACTGCGGCAATTATTGCGTATGAGCACCATGAAAAATGGGATGGCACAGGTTACCCAAATGGTGTAAAAGGGGAAGCGATTCATATTTTTGGACGAATTACTGCCATTGCGGATGTTTTTGATGCACTGGGCAGTGACCGTGTTTATAAGAAAGCTTGGAAAATGGAGCAGATAGTTGCTTATATGACTGAACAACGGGGAAAATATTTCGACCCGATACTGACGCAATTGTTTCTTGATAATCTTGCACTATTTATAGCTATTCGGGATCAGCACAGCGATGTGGGATAGGAGATACTGATGCGAAAAACAATCTATTTTCAAGAAGAACGCGTCATTAATATACCTATGGAGCAGATGTGGTCTCTTCTTGAAGACACCAATCAGTTGAATCAGGATATAGGTTTGTTTTCAGTCCGATTTTCGTCTTTTAGTCATGAAGAGGGATCACTCTTTCGACAATCACGGACAAAGGCATTTGGAGCAATAGAAATAGCCTGGCGGGAATACGCATTTGAATGGATTAAGCAGCAATCCTATTCAATAGAACGTGTTTATACAAAAGGCCCGGCCGTACGGGTGCTATGGAAGGTTTGTGTAGAGCCACAAGGAGATAGCACAACCTTATTGAAACTGAAAGGCGATTTTACATACCGCAATCTAGTCGGCTGGCTA
Organism: uncultured Sporosarcina sp.; assembly: GCA_964632025.1. Lineage (GTDB taxonomy): Bacteria > Bacillota > Bacilli > Bacillales_A > Planococcaceae > Sporosarcina. Next base: position 7,616 of record CAZWAW010000041.1, on the reverse strand, counting down.
GCCATGAAAATGATTATTATCCCTCAATTAAGAAAGACCTTCCTTTACGCATCGCGATTAGAAGAAAATAGTGGGGAGGCGGCGATTCTGCCGTGGGTTAAGCAAGTTGCTGTTGTAGAGAAGGAACGCCTAGGTAGATTAACCATTAAGCTTAATGCGGCCTTCAGCAACGAGCAAATGGTTGAAAAACTTATACAAACACTTGAGAACGGCAATGATAATGACGTAACGAGTATGAAGCCCTTTCAATGGGCAGAGATTCACCAATTTGATCGACGGCAGACAGTCGAACTTTTCCTTATCGCTACAAAAGTAGGCGTTTTGGATCAAGAGTGGAGTCTAATGTGCCCCAATTGCCGAGTACCAAAAGGTCAGACAAATACGCTGAGACAACTGGATAATACAGTGCATTGTGATCTATGCGGAGTTGATTATGAAATTGATTTTGATCGCTATGTCGAGATGCGCTTCACTGTTAACCCGAGTATCCGGCAAACGAATCAGGCGTTATTCTGTATAAATGGGCCACTGAACTCCCCTCATGTCGTTGCCCAATTTCGAATTCCAAGCCATTCATCTATGGAAATGGAATTGCCAGATTGGGATCAAAAACTACGTTGGCGCGTATTGAAATTTAATTATACAGCAAGCATTTATGAAGGAATGGATGATACCAAGTCCATATTAACACTTACAGAATCCGGATTCATTGAAAAAGAAGTCGTTAAAACACGCTTCATGCAGGTGGAAAATCATACAAGTCAGGAGTTTGTTCTGGTCCTAGAAGAAGTGGAGTGGGACCGATTTGCACTGACAGCAAGTGAAGTTACTTCGCTTCAACTGTTTCGGGATTTATTCGCGACAGAAGTATTATCCCCCGACCAGCAGATTGGTGTTGGGAAAATGACTATTTTATTTACAGATTTAAAAGGGTCAACCCAACTTTATGAAGCCATTGGCGATGCCCTTGCTTATTCAAATGTAAAAAAACATTTTGATTTCTTGAAAAAATATATTCAAGCTAATCATGGCACCATTGTTAAAACAATAGGCGATTCTGTTATGGCTGCATTCATTCAAGACAAGGATGCTTTCAATGCCGCGCTTGCGATTCAGAAAAATATTCATTTGTTAAATGAAAATATATCACAAGCTGTGCAAGTAAAGATTGGTTTTCACACAGGTCCTGTTATTGCAGTTAATGCGAATGAAATCCTTGATTATTTTGGACGTACAGTAAATATGGCGGCACGGATCCAGCAGCAAAGCGTGGGCAGTGATATTGTCATCAGTGAACATGACTATCGGGATTTACTTGAGTCAAGCGGATTTTCGCTACTCGACCCGACTTTAGAAATCGAATCTCTAACCAAACAATTACATGGCGTAGATGGTGATACGCGATTAATACGAATACGACTATAGAACATTCGAAAATGGTTACGGGAGGTACGGCATTGGAAGATAAAACACGATTACGACTCGTTTTGACGGGAATTTTATTAGGAATATTAATGGCTGCAATGGATAATACAATTGTAGCGACAGCGCTCGGTTCGATATTGGGAGATCTGGGCGGTGTGGACAGCTACATTTGGATTACATCTGCTTATGCAGTAGCCGTACTTGCGGGGATGCCTATTTTTGGTAAATTATCCGATATGTATGGACGAAAACGGTTCTTTTTATTTGGTATCATTGTTTTCTTAATTGGGTCTGCTCTTTGTGGACTAGCACAAACCGTTCCACAGCTAGCCGTATTCAGGGCGATCCAAGGAATTGGGGGAGGGGCTTTATTGCCAATTGCATTCACAATTGTCTTTGATGTATTCCCTCCTGAACAGCGTGGTAAAATGACAGGCCTTCTTGGTGCTGTATTTGGCGCTTCAAGTGTTCTAGGTCCTTTGCTTGGAGCGTGGATTACGGAAGCAATCAGCTGGCACTGGGTATTTTACGTCAATATTCCAATCGGTGCGATTTCTTTATTCTTGATCATTCGCTATTATAAGGAAGCTGCACAACCGATCAAGCAGACGATCGACTGGCTTGGTGCAATTACACTTGTTACGGCTGTCGTCAGTTTGATGTTTTGGCTTGAGTTGGGTGGGAAAAAATTTGATTGGGTCTCATGGCAGAGTATTTCACTGTTCAGCATATTCGCCGTCTTTTTCATAATCTTCATATGGGCCGAAACGAAAGCGAAAGAACCAATTATTTCGTTTTGGATGTTCAAAAATAGACTCTTTGCTTCATCACAGGCGCTGGCCTTCTTGTATGGCGCGACATTTATTGGGTTGACGATTTTCATACCTCTTTTTGTGCAGGCCGTATATGGTGGATCAGCCACAAATGCAGGAATCATTCTTATGCCGATGCTCCTTGGCTCGGTTGCTGGGAGTGCACTTGGAGGAATATTGCAGACGAAAACATCATATCGCAATATCATGGTGATTTCGGTTATCGCTTATTCAATCGGTATGGTGTTAATGAGCACGATTACACCTGATACGTCCCGAATCGCTCTATCTCTATTTATGGTACTTGTCGGATTTGGCGTAGGTTTTTCTTTTTCATTATTGCCTGCTGCTTCTATGCATGAAATGGACTATCGATATAGGGGATCAGCTAACTCAACGAACTCATTTTTCCGTTCGTTAGGCCTTGCACTGGGGATTACAATTTTTGGTGCTATTCAAACAAAATTGCTAACAAGCGAAATGGACACTGGATTTGCGAGACTTGGTGGAAGTGGGCAGCGCGGTCCGGAATCACTTGGGAATATCCAAACTGTATTCCAGCCTGAAACACGTGCAAACATCCCGCCGGATATATTGGACGTGATTATAAATGCAATGTCCACATCTATCTCAGCCACATATCTCTGGTCACTCATTCCGGTAGGGATTGCAGTTATTGCCGTTTTCTATATGGGTAATGATAGATTAGATATAACTAAAAAACAGTAAAGCCTAAAAGCTGTCACATCCATTACACAATGGTGTGACAGCTTTGTTTAGGTTTATGACAGTTGCTTCTCTAATTAATTTCTTTTAAAGCGACTGGTTTTCTTGGGTTTCAATCTTTGCATCCTGTCATCTATTTCTTGTTTCATTTCCACAGTTTTGCCTTCATCGACTTGGAAGGAAATGAGTTCATCCCCTTGGATGTCGACTAACAGCCATGTACCAGCTTTGCTGCCGGTTGGGAGAGCGGATAAGTCAACATGATATTCTTTCTGCAACACCTCAACTAATAGAAGGGCTTTGTCGTTGTCTGTGAATCGATCAAGATATGCTGAATACATGATTTAGCCTCCTATGCATGCAATGCCTTGCGCGAGAATGTCGGCGATACGGGCAGGTCCGATGCCTTTGATGTTACTAAGATCGTCAACTGATTGGTATGGGCGGAGCTGGATTAACTCTTGTGAACGAGCAGGACCGATGTGGATAATACGCTGTACCTCCACTTCGCTTGCCGAGTTGATATTAACACATGAGCCACTTGAAACTGGCTGTCTTTCCTCTTTAGGTTGGGGTGTAGAGACAACTTCAGTTTCTACTTTGGGCGGTGTGTGTTTTATGGACCCTTGGTTATTCGTTTGGACACTGAACGTCTTGCCATCTGTTTCTACAATAATTGTTCCGTGAATATCCGTTCCATAAACGAGAATACCGCTTTTTTCAAGCCGATTAATCGTTTCAATATGCGGGTGTCCGTATTGATTGTCAACACTTGCCGAATAAATCGCTACATCCGGTTGAACCGCCTTTAAAAATCTGTTTGATGTGGATGTTTTCGATCCATGGTGACCGACTTGCAAAATATCTGCCTGTAGGTTTGCACCACTAGTAAGCATTTCACTTTCAGCTTCCTCTTCACCGTCACCAGTAAAGAGGAAGGAAACGTCGCCGTATTGCAAACGAATCGCAATCGAGTTGTTATTTGTATCGCCTGACAGCGATTTCGGATGAACAACCGCAACCTCCAGCGGTCCGATATCGAATACATCTCCAACTTCAGGCTCATAGTAATCCACATTATTGTCTTCAATTGCAGCAAGTGCACTAGTGAAAACTTGGGAATTCACAGTTTCACCATTCATCCATACTTCTGATACGTCAAATGTCTGGATGATTTTATCCAGTTGCCCAATGTGATCTGCATGGGGATGCGTAACCGCGACAATATCGATGTCTTTTATGTTGTGGGCTTGAAGATAGTCCACAACCTCCGCTGAGTTCCAATCCCCGGTATCGATGAGTATTGCGAATGCTTCATCGCCCTGATTGTATTCAATCAATGTGGCGTCCGCCTGTCCGACATCTATGTAATGGACTTTCATCTTCGAGAGTGGAAGTTTTTGCTGCTCAACAGGATCTGTGGCTTCTACTTCAACGACTTTGCTCTGTTCTTCGTGTGCTTGTTCCTCAACTATCTCGGTATCACCATTTCCTTTGTCTGGTGTAGGTGACTGTGTCGTATCTTGCCCGCAACCTGCAAAAATAAGTAGGCCCGCGAATAAATAAAGACTGGTGAACATATTCTTAATCATTTTTTCTCCTCTATCAGTCGGCTATTTTTCTACTGTATATTGAGCAAATGATACCTATATTAGCTGAGCGAAGGCATCCCCTAGCGCCGTAGCGAATAAAATGGGATTCTTTGTTTCAACATATATAATATAGTGTAGCAGACATAATCACTGTGGATAACATTTTTATTGAAACTGTATGCCAATAATCTAACGCTCATTTTATGTTCTAAAACATCCAATAATTTCAGCTGTTTTAATAGACCATTAGCCCTTATAATAGAAGTATATTCTAAAAGGAGTTGACGAATGCTTGAAGCTTATTTCGAAGTTTGCTACAAAGATTGTCGTTCTCGTCCTCTTAGTCACTGGAGCAGTAAGTGCAGGGTGGTACTTCTTTGATGCAAATAAAGGAATCACAGTATCGTTTTCCGAATTGGAAAAAACGATTCAAGCCCAAAACGATCAAGTTGTGTCGCTTAAAGAAACGTCTAGCGGAACATTGTACTTGCAGACGAAAGATGGGAAATACGTAACTCAAGTTCGTCCTGAAAGCCAATTAGTTGAACTATTAGTCGAAAAATATAATATTTCATATAACTACTCCGATCAAAGCCAATTTGGTAGTTTATTGCTTGGCGGAGTGTTCATAACGCTACTCATTACAGTAATTGTACTTCATAAAAAAGGGAAGATTGGCGTTGGTGCCTCGTCTATGAAAAATAGCGCATCCAAATCGACACCTTTACCCGATATAACATTACAGGATATTGGTGGTCTTCCTGAAGAGATGAAGGAAGAGATTCTACAGACCTTATCCATTGTGAAAGATCCGAAACGGTCCGCCCAAGTTGGTATTCAGCCACCGAAAGGGATTCTTTTATATGGACCACCTGGCACGGGGAAAACGTTATTAGCACAAGCTATTGCGCGCGAAATAGGTGCAACTTTCTTTTCATCCAGCGGTTCAGCTTTCACTGAGTTATTTGTAGGTGTAGGTGCTTCCCGTGTACGTTCTCTGTTTGAAAATGCAAGAAAGCAGCGACCAGCAGTCATTTTCATTGATGAAGTGGATGCGCTGGCAGCTAAACGGAAAGCACATGGCGGGGAAGAAGCGGAAAAAACATTAACGGAACTTCTCGTTCAGCTCGATGGTGGAAATAATAACGATGGTGTGTTATTCATCGCAGCAACGAACCGAAAAGATATGCTGGATGAGGCATTTCTTCGCCCAGGCAGGATTGATTATTCTTTCCAAGTACCTTTGCCTGATACGACTGGCAGAAGAGAAATTATCGCTATTCATACGAGAGGCAGGCTATTGGCTGATGAGGTCTTTGCTTCGTTAGATACTCTTGCCGAAAGTACATCAGGATTTTCAGGAGCTGAACTGAGTTCTCTCTTTAAAACAGCGAGCAGAAGAGCAATCCGAGACGGACGTGAACAAATTGCGAAAAGTGATCTTGATTTTGCAATTGACCGTACCATTCTTGGAAGTGCCTCCCGTTCAATGAACGACCCTGAGACGAAAAGAAGAGTAGCCATTCATGAATCCGGACACGCGCTAGTCGCTGCAGTAACAAAACCCGGTTCAGTAAGGAAAGCAACGATTATTCCTCGCGGGCAAGCACTTGGATATGTTGCGCCAATTCAGAAAGAGCTTCACTTGGCTACGTTTAGTGAATTATTGGATCAAGTTAGCATGATCCTTGCTGGTGGTGTTGCCGAACGTATCTACCTTGGTGAGCATAGTATCGGTGTAAGTGGCGATGTCCAACAAGCAAAAGAAATCATCGAGCGTATGGTTGACACAGGTTTGTTGCAAGACGGTTTCACGTTAACTTTTAATAAAAATGAGAAAGAAGCGAAGATGCAAATTCTTTTTAATGAGGCCCTTCGTAAAACAGAAAGCCTCATTAAGGGACACGCGGAAGAATTTGAACAGTTGGTTGATCTATTAATGCAAAAGGAAACACTGGACGGCTCAGAAATCCAACAGATTGTTAGTAGAAACATAGTCAACATAAAAGGTTGCTAAAAAAGCAATTAACGGGAGAGACATTTGTCTCTTCTTTTTTGTGATTTAGGAACCAATCATATCCACAAAAATCATCCTAATACCTTGCGCATGAACCTACAAGTTTGTTCTAATTTCTTCCCGTTCCTCCTACAGTGTAACAAGGCATGGAATGGGGGAGATTAGCAATGTTAATAGACGGGGTTTTTTCAGGCGGGGGTTTGAAGGGATTTGCGTTAGTTGGGGCTTATCAAGTGCTTGAAGAAAAGGGCTATCGTTTTCACCGAATAGCTGGAACAAGTGCGGGCGCGATTCTAGCCAGTTTCATAGCAGCTGGCTATTCTGCTAAGGAAATTGAAGAGATGCTGGACGAACAAGATTTTCAGGTGCTTCTTGATCCACGTAAAACGATTATTCCCTTACCGTTAATGAAATGGTTTCTACTGTACTGGAGACTAGGTTTATACCAGGGCAAAGCTTTGGAGAATTGGTTTTTAGAAAAATTAGCAGCAAAAGGAGTCTATACATTTTCAGATTTACCGCCAGGAAAACTTAAGCTCGTTGCTTCGGATTTAACAAATGGGAAAATGATTGTACTTCCCGACGATTTGGAGGGTTATGGCATATCAGCAGAAACTTTTCCAATTGCTCGTGCATTGCGCATGAGTTGCGGAATTCCATTTTTCTTCGAACCAGTACAGTTAAAAGTAGGGAAAGGCGAGACAATTGTTGTGGATGGGGGGGTATTGAGCAACTTTCCTATGTGGATATTTAACGACGAAGGTGGAAATACAGAACGTCCAGTCCTGGGTTTGAGGTTAAGTCGTAGCCAAGAAGAAATGCCAGGACAAAAAATCGACAACGCCTTAGATTTATTTGAAGCACTGTTTTCTACGATGAAGAATGCACATGACGAAAGATATATTTCTCGAAAGCATGAAAAAAATATCATTTTCATCCCAGTCGATGATTATAGTGCAACTCAGTTTGATGTGGATCAGGAAACAAAAAAGTCACTTTTGGAAGCAGGACGCAAAAGTACGATTAATTTTTTGAAAACATGGT
>CAZWAW010000040.1:1450-24354 GCA_964632025.1 uncultured Sporosarcina sp. | reverse complement strand
TTATATGCTCGCTTGCCGAGGGATATGATCGCTCCCCCTGTGAACTTCCACCTTGAATGGCCTATTCCATCTTTTATCCGCATGAATTGGGTTAATCCCAAAAAAAGCCCGACATATAGTCAGGCTTACGATTTCATCAATAAATCAATTGAAGGAACTCTTCTGTTGTAATGCCACCTAGATATGTCGGAATATCAATCGGTGCAAGTGCTTCGCTAATTGACTGCCTATCATACTGGACACCTTTCAAGCTTTCCTCAATGACTGCCACTTCGCCGACTCCGAAAAAGTCTCCGAAAATGCTGATGTCTTCCATAATTCCTTTTTTCACTTGGATATGAACATCAATGCCGCCTACTGGGAATCTGTGCGTGTGCTGCATATTGAACTTCGGTGATTTGCCATAGTTCCAATCCCAATTCGCATACCGCTCCGCAGATAGCTCGCGAATGTTTGTCCAATCCTCATCTGTTAACGCTAGATATTGGATTTTGTCTTCCCCACCGAAAATCGATTTCAGTATTTCCATGCGGAACTGTTCAATCGTCATTGAGTCATTCAGGAATTCAGAAATATTCGCGACACGACTGCGGATTGATTTAATACCTTTTGATTCAATTTTATCTTTGCGTACTTTTAGAGCTGAAACAACACGCTCTATTTCTGTATCGAACATCAATGTTCCGTGGCTGAACATACGTCCATTCGTTGAAAACTGTGCGTTCCCTGAAACTTTACGCCCCTCAACAAGAATGTCATTGCGGCCAAGTAACTCTGCTTTGACACCCATTTCTGCCAGCGCTTGAACGACAGGCTCTGTCACTTTTTTGAAGTTGCGGAACGATTCGCCATCGTCTTTTGTTAGGAAACTGTAATTCAAGTTGCCTAAATCGTGGTAGACTGCGCCACCGCCGGACAGACGTCGAACAACATGAATGCCGTTTGCTTCCACATATTCTGTATCAATCTCTTCAATCGTGTTCTGATTTTTACCGACGATGATAGAAGGTTCGTTAATATAGAACAGCAAAAACGAATCTTTGTCGATATCCATATTCTTGAGAACGTATTCCTCTATCGCCAAGTTAATATGCGGATCTGTAATTCCTTTATTATCAATGAAATACATAGTTTATCGCTCCTCATTAATAGCTTCTCACCTATTTTATCATTTTTAAGAAGAGAAGACCTCACTTCGCAACTTTCAGAATAAATCGTGAAATGTGTTGACATCTAACACGCTGTTATAATACACTACTAACAACAGATTTAGTTGTAGTACAAACTAGGAAGGGGAGAATGAAAATATGATTGAGAATGTCATTGAGTTTTTCAAAAATCTACCTGCTAAAATTTGTACATCATGCGGGAATGAAATCGACGAGCAACATGAATGCTACGGTAACAAATGTGACAACTGCACCATCTTGTGATTTTTTTTACAGACTCTGTACTACTACACACATATAAAATCACCACTAACTAATACAATTGAAAAGGGGATATTAACTATGATTGAAAACGTCATCGAGTTTTTTAAAAACCTACCTGCTAAAGTTTGTGCATCGTGTGGCAACGAAATCGAAGAACAACATGAGTGTTACGGCAATAAATGCGATGCCTGCAATATTGTGTAACTTTCTGCATATACTGTACTATCACAATGATAATAATTAATGTAGTACTAATACAAATTAGAAAGGGGAGAATGAGATATGCTTGAAAATGTCCTTGAGTTTTTTAAAAATTTACCGGCTAAAGTTTGCACGATATGTGGGAAAGAAATCGAAGAGCAACATGAGTGCTACGGCAATAAATGCGACGATTGTAATATCCTATAAAAAACAAAAGCGCTGGAGTCTAGATGTGAAATAGCTTCTTTTGGAGGTTATCCACAGTACGAGATTTTATAGTTTTCTATGAAATGGAAAAAACAGCCGCAGTGGTAAACTCCTGCGGCTGTTTTTATATTTATGTCAAAATAAATCTCCCAATACTTCTTTCACTGCCGCTCTCCCCTGATCAATACAATCGGGTAATCCGACACCATTATAAGATGCACCGGCGAGTTTCACTTGTGGGAACTTCGACTCCAGTTCCGCGCGGGCTGCTGCAATCCGCTGTTTGTGACCAACCCGGTATTGCGGGCGGTCTTTTTTCCAACGGGTAATAACCGTGAAATCCGGTTTTCCTGTTATATTCATCACTTCGCCAAGATCAGCAAGAACGATTTTCTCAATTTCAGCATCCGGTAAGTCGACAATCGCTTCATCGCCTACTCGACCTATGAAGGCCCGAATAAGCACTTTTCCGGCCGGCGTTGTCGTCGGCCATTTTCGGTGCGTCCACGTACATGCTGTAATTGAATAATCGCTGCTTCTTGAGACAAGAAAACCTGTTCCTTCTTTGTCCTGTACGACATGTTCCTCCGGAAAAGCAAGTGCCACTGTCGCAACAGACGTTGTCGGTATTTCTCTTAAGTCTTGCAATAACCCGTGCGGAGCGAATAAGCGCCCCGCCATCTCATGCCCAGTTGTAAGTATAACTGCATCGGCTTCGATTTTACGGCCGTCATTCATTTCAAGTATCGTCTTTTCTCCGGCCATTCCTGGCGCCTCGATTGCATCAATCCGGACACCCTTCATGACGGAACCTGGTTCAAGTTGCTGCTCAATTGCCTCAACAACTGTTTCAAGTCCGTTACGGAACGTGTGGAAAACGCCTTCTTTCTTAGCGCCATGTCCGTCCTTCTGTGGGAGTTGTTTCGGTGTCGTTTTTTTCATCCCAAGAATGAGGCTTCGGTGTTTCTTTTCCACTGCGTAGAATTGTGGGAATGTTGACTCCAAACTCATGTGGTCAATATCACCTGCGTAAACGCCTGATAACAGCGGTTCAATCAGGTTCTCAACAACTTCTCCACCAAAACGTCTGCGGAAAAATTCCCCGAGTGACTGATCCCCTTTGATGTTTGAGCGCGGGAGGACGAAATCGCCAGCCGCACGCAATTTTCCAGCCAACGAAAACAGTCCCGTTTTCAGGAATGGACCGATTTCGGTTGGGATACCCATGACAGAACCGCCCGGAATCGGATGCAGCTCACCGCCAACAAGTACATATGCCTGCCCTGTCGCGTTTTTCACAAGCTCCCCTTCAATTCCAAGGTCTTCCGCAAGATCTCCCATGCTTTTTTTCCGTATGAGAAATGAATCCGGACCACGCTCGATGATAAAACCATTACGCCGTACTGTCTGGATTTTGCCGCCAAGTCGATTTGACGCCTCGACAAGGATGACATCTAGAGGTAAACCTTTTTCACGCGCTTCTTTCTGCATATAAAATGCCGCGGAGAGGCCCGTAATCCCTCCGCCGACAATAACGACTTTCTTGTTTTGTCCGTTCATGTCCATCATCACTTTCTTTCAACCATATTAAGCTTCTTTCATCTTATCAAATACCGCGTCTACCATCGCATCAACGAATAGCGGATCGATGTTCGGCATAGCCGGGCGGTAATAGGATGCACCGATTTCATCACACACAACTTTGCATTCATAATCATTGTCAAATAGCACTTCAAGATGATCGGAAACGAATCCAACTGGTGTATAGACAAATGTCTTATAGCCTTTGTCGTTATGCAAATCGCGGGTCAAATCCTGAACATCGGGACCAAGCCACGGTTCAGGCGTTTGCCCTGCACTTTGCCAGCCTAGTTCATAGTTTTTTACGCCAGCAGCTGTCGCAATCAATTCAGCTGTTTCTTTCAACTGGTCTGGATATGGATCGCCGCTCGCGATGATTTTTTCCGGCAATGAATGCGCTGAAACAATCAGACACGCTGTCGCTCGCTCTTCTTCGCTCATACTATCGAATGTACCGCGTACCTTATCCGTCCAGTATTCAATAAACTTCGGCTGTTTGTACCAGCTTTCCACAGAAGTAACTGTGATACCATGCTTCTCCGCTTCTTCTTTTGCCCGTCCGTTATACGATTTAACAGAAAATGTTGAGAAGTGCGGTGCCAGTACGATTGAGACTGCTTCTGTAATACCATCTTGATGCATTTTTTCTACTGCCTCTTCGATGAATGGCGTAATATGTTTTAAGCCGATATAGACGTTGAATTCGATGTCGTCCTGCACTTCATTCAGACGATTGCACAGTGCATTTGCCTGGTCTTCAGTTATTTTCGCAAGCGGAGAAATTCCGCCAATTGCCTCGTAGCGATTGCGAAGGTCTTCCAATTGTTCAGGTGCTGGCGGACGACCGCGGCGGATATGCGTGTAATACGATTCAATATCCTCTTCCTTATTCGGAGTCCCGTAGGCCATCACTAAAAGTCCCATTTTTTTCTTTGTCATAACATTCACCTCTTCGTTTGGATCAGCACGTTATTTACGCAGCTGTGCACTATATTCATGAATAAATTCAGTTAGTTTTTTCAATGTTGCTGGTTTCACATCCGGGAACACACCATGACCAAGGTTGAAGATGTGGTTGCCATGCTCGACGCCTTGCTCGATGATTACTTTCGCACGCTCTTCGATAATGCTCCAATCTGCAAGTAGCAATGAAGGATCAAGATTCCCTTGCAGCGGCTTCGTTAGACCGCGAGCTCCTGCTTCCTTGATAGACAGGCGCCAGTCAAGACCAACAACGTCTACAGGCAAGTCATGCCATTCGTTTGCCAAGTGGCTTGCGCCGACACCGAATGTGATTAGTGGAACGTTCAATTTACGCAGTTCTGTGAAAATACGTGTCATAACTGGTTTGATGAAGATTCGGTAATCAGATACATTTAATGCCCCAACCCACGAATCAAAGATTTGAATTGCTTTTGCACCCGCATTCACTTGTGCAGTAATATACGTGATCGTCATATCTGCAAGCTTATCCATTAGTGCGAACCATGCTTCTGGCTCAGATACCATGAATGATTTCGTCAAGTTGTAGCTTTTCGAAGGACCGCCTTCAATCATATAGCTCGCCAATGTGAATGGTGCTCCTGCAAAACCGATAAGTGGAACATTCAATTGTTCCTTCGTAAGAATTTTAATCGTTTCAAGAACGAAAGGAATATCATCTTGTGGTGATAAATCACCAAGATTATGGACATCTTGAACTGTACGGATTGGATTTGAGATAACAGGACCAATGCCTGCTTTTATTTTCACATCAATACCAATTCCCGGTAGTGGAGTAACGATGTCTTTGTAAAGAATTGCCGCATCTACGTTGTATTGGTCGACTGGAAGTTTTGTGACATATGCACAAAGTTCAGGCTGGTGTGTGATTTCTTCAAGAGAATATTTCTCCTTAATTTTCAGGTATTCCGGTTGTGAACGACCTGCCTGTCTCATGTACCAAACTGGTGTATGATCTATCTTTTCGCCTCTTGCAGCGCGTAGAAGTGTGTCATTGAATTTTGTCATTTAGTTTATTCCCACTTTCTTAATTAACTATTTCCGTGTTACATATCCGTACTCAATATAGACGTTTCCCCTTGCAAAGTATAGCTTTTAGCCCCGTTATTCATACAATTGTGCTAACTTCCTACTTTTTCCGCCATCATTTTGTCAAAGTTTGTTTTAAGTTCTCAAATAGGGGAAAATAGATTGATAAGAACTACGAGGAGGTTTTTTTGAAAATGAATATTTATATGACATCAGGCACACCTGAATTTATGGAAAGTCTAAAAGAAAAATATGCGGCAGAAGGTTTGATTGCTATGCATGGCCACGGTAATTCTCTATTATTGCATGAAACAGCAGGAAAAACTGTGTTTCAAACACCACGCCGCTACGAAGTCGTTAGTTCTTCTGGAACACTACATGAAAGCGGCTATTTCGTTTTCAACAATATTCCTGTCACAGATGAAGGGCGTCCCGTTTTCGAGCATCGCTTTACAGAACGCGCGCGTGCAATTGAATCCGAACTAGGATTTATCGCATTCCGGTTGCTCCGCCCACTCGATTCAGACACGTATATCGTCGTGACAGAATGGTCTGAAAGCACATATTATACAAGATGGACAAACTCATCTTCTTTCGACAAGGCTCACACCTCAAATCCCGCAGACGCTGGTGTCGACAATACGCTGCATATTTTCTCGAGCGCTCCTTATGTAACGACTTATACCACGAGAGATAAGATATAAAACACGCGACCCGAACTATGGGTCGCGTTTTAGTGTTCCCTCTCGAATGTTTGCTATAATAGAAGTAGCAACATTCAAATTAGTTAACTTTTAGGAGGAACAGCCCATTGAAAAAACAATTGTATGAAAAACTTGATAGCGCTTACGAGGATATGGTCGTTATTCGCCGCCATCTTCACATGAATCCTGAATTATCTTTTAAGGAAGAAAAAACTGCGCAATATATACATGATTTCTACGCTGATCTTGGAGTCGAAGTACGTAAAGGAGTTGGCGGCAACGGTGTCGTTGCACGGGTTTTTGGTGGTAGACCTGGTAAGACGGTTGCACTACGTGCAGATTTCGACGCACTACCGATTCAGGATGAAAAGGATGTAGCGTATAAATCAACTGTTTCAGGCGTCATGCATGCTTGTGGTCACGATGGACACACCGCTACGCTACTACAGCTTGCAAAAGCCATTCATGAATTGCATGAAGACCTTGCTGGCGAATATGTCTTCATCCACCAACACGCAGAAGAGTTTGCTCCAGGTGGTGCAATTTCGATGATTGAAGACGGTTGCCTTGACGGAGTCGATGTCATTTTCGGAACGCATCTATGGTCTTTGACACCTTTAGGTACCATCGAGTATTTGGCCGGTCCTGTTATGGCAGCGGCAGATCGTTTTGACATTAAAATCCAAGGTGCTGGTGGTCATGGTGCGGCTCCGCATCAAACGAAAGACGCCATCGTTATTGGGGCACAACTCGTCATGAATCTACAGCAACTTGTTTCCCGACGCGTCAATCCAATCGACTCTGCAGTGTTATCTATCGGTTCATTCGTTGCACAAAATGCATTCAATGTCATTGCCGATTCAGCCAAACTGGGCGGTACAGTACGGACATTCAACCCTGACATTCGCCACTTGATGGAACTCGAAATGAAACGTGTTATCGATGGAACCGCGCTTGCAAATGACTGTACAATCGATTTTGATTACGTACGCGGTTATCCAGCCGTTGTCAATCATGCAGCTGAAACAGAATTTCTTAAGACTGTGGCGGAAGGTATTCTAGGTGTCGACTCAGTCGTGGAATCTACACCACAAATGGGCGGCGAAGATTTTGCTTACTACTTGGAAAAAGTACCGGGCACATTTTTCTTCACAGGGGCAAAACCCGACAATCCCTATCCACACCATCACCCAAAATTCGACATCGATGAAAATGCGATGCTTCTCGCCGCGAAAACACTCGGCGCTGCTGCTATCGATTTCCAAAATTCATAAAGTGAAGGCCTTCTCTCTTAAATTCTAGGAGTAGAAGGCCTTTTTGCGCTGCATTTATACGTAACCCTGCCCATTTGGAAAAACGACTAATTTCATGCAGCCCAATGGCATTTCGAGAGTGATAATAGCACTAATAAACAAAATAGTTCAAATAGTTTAATTAAATGATTGCTTTTAAAATTTTCTAACTTATACTAGGACTTATGCAACAACAATAACCTATAAGGGGTGTATGTAATTGGATGAAAAGAGATGGATAGGAAATTACATTGTTTCTTTCGATACATTTTTGTTACTACCTGTGGTCAAAGGAAATAAAATTTCAACGCGCGTAATCGAACGAAATGGTGAATTGAGCGTTCCACGCAAGCCCATTCACATTGTTAGAAAGTCTTGCGATTATTATGGCGGCTCTTTACAAAATTCGACGAATACGGCAAAACTAGCAATTGGAAAACGCCATAAAACGCCTATAATTGTGGCTCATGATTTCGGAGTACCTTATATCTTTCTACCCACAATGTCCCCGAATTCCGAACAGAATTCCTGGATTTCATACAGTGCGGTTGATAATATAGAGCCGGATAATATGGGCTGTATTCTCTACTTAGAAAATGGTCTTTCCTTCAAGTTCAATGTTTCAGCTACAACAATGTATCGCCAATATGCAGTCGCAACTCTTTTGGAAAAAAACTTTTTGAAAAAGCAAAGACAGCTGAACAGGCCATCTAAGTTCGACTTCCCTGATGAGGATTGACTTAACTTTCGATCATGGCGAAGTGAATGTTTAACAGTTCTTCCGTCCGATTACGTAGGCGTACGTTCAAATAACGTCTGTAGTCCTTATTTGAACCGTGTACGAAAACATACTCGGTGAAGGTGGCGTCTGTCTTGTTGCGCATAACCTTCATATTATGACGACGTAAGTAAATGTTGGTTTCCCTAAGTTCGGCACGTGCAGCCCTTGTTGCTTTATCAACAAGTTTGACATAAGGTCCTTTCAGTTTGAATGGACCTTTTTCAAATAAATCACGATCTTTTTCCAATACAATAAGAAGCATCGGCAAATAAATCATATTTTCAAAGTGCGGCAATGCCTCTGCTGGTATTAAAAGCATTTTAACCGTCCCTTCCTCCCGAATAGAACACTAGTTCCTATACCTATTGTATGCCCAAATCGTTGGAAAAACAACCTACAGTTTTTCGGTATTTTATATGGTCTTGCAGGGAAATGGACGACCAAGTCACGGAATTCTATGAAAGATACTGCAACCTGTACAACGGCTACGAATACAAAAAAGACTTTCAGCTACTATAGCCGAAAGTCTTACATATAAATCATGCTTATTTTTTCCCGTCATCACCGATGTAATGCACCGATGCAGCTTTCCACTCGCCATCATTTTTCGTAAATACAGTCACTTGTCTACCATCCTGCTTCGTCACAAGACCAGTAGATAATTGCTTATACGATGTCTTCAAATTCGAGAATACTTGGGCTTCCTTATCAGAATACTTCACAATTGTTACGTTCGATACTTCGCGTTTTAGCTCATATTCACTAAATTGCTCTTCCATGAACGCGCGTTCTTTCTCAAAATCATAGTCTTTCGGAGACAGTGTTTCCAAATAGCCCTCGATATCTTGCTCATTCAACGTATCGATATTCACTTTGTAAGCAGCTAAAATTCGCTCTTTCTCTTCAGCTGGAACACTAGACACTTCTTCTACTGCTCCTCCCTCCAAGCTAAAACCTACTTTTTTGTCGTCCACACCATGATCAATTGCACTGTTTTCATTCGTAGCCTCACCATCATCAACCGAGCCGCTTCCATTTGATTTCTCTGCATCGCTACTACATGCGCCAAGTAGCAGAAGAACCGACATACTTATAGGAACAAACATCTTTTTCATCTTTTTTCCTCCTGAACAGATAAAAAGGCCGCTCCAACTGGAAGGCCTTTCTCCTATTAATTGAACAAAGTTCGATTTACTTCACTTCGACCCAACCATTTTTTATAGCAGTTACAACTGCTTGTGTCCGGTCATTTACAGCCATTTTTTGCAAAATACTTGAGACATGGTTTTTAACCGTTTTTTCGGAAATGAATAGCGTTTCCCCGATTGTCCGGTTGCTTTGCCCATCCGTCAATAATTGCAATACTTCACACTCACGTTTTGTAAGTAAGTGGAATGGTCGGCGGATATCATTTTGTTGGAATGACCCCTTATGTTCCCGTTCGCTCAATCTGCGGAATTCAGTAACAAGGTTATGTGTCACTTTCGGATGAAGATAAGAACCACCCATCTCAACGACCTTAATCGCTTCAACGATTGCATCTGCATCCATCTCTTTCAGCATATAACCAAGTGCACCTGTTTTCAGTGCATGCGATACATACGACTCGTCATCATGAATCGACAACATAATTACCTTCGCATCAGGAAACTCTTTGACAAGATTCTCAGTCGCATCAATACCATTCATACGTGGCATATTAATATCCATAAGAACTACATCCGGTTCGCACTGTCTATACAGTTCATTTACTTCACTACCGTCATCACCTTCTGCAACAACTTCAAAAGAATCTTCAAAATCAAGGATTCTCTTTACCCCTTCACGGAATAATTGGTGATCATCTACAATTAATATTTTCGTAACAGTCATAGTCATTTCCTCCCCATCTATCTATCCGTCAATTATTTCACTCCGAAGCGGAATCCGGAATTGGATCATCGTACCGTTGCCAGGCGTTGAAGTGATTGTCATATCGCCTTTTAATAAATCAATTCGTTCCCGCATCCCGATCAAACCAAACGACTTATCTTTCACTTCACTTTGGTGGAATCCTTGTCCATTATCCTTAATGATAATATTCATTATATCGCGAAGCCACTCAGTTTTCACCCATATGTCCTTCGATTTCCCATGTTTCAGTGCATTTGATACAGACTCTTGTACAAGTCGGAAGACCGACACCTCAAAATTCGTCTGAAAACGCTGCTCTTGTCCGCTATTTTGAAAGTGAATTTCAACACCTTTTTCATATTCCTCAATTGTCGACAAATACTTTCTCAATGTCGGAATCAGGCCTAGATCGTCAAGTGCCATGGGTCGAAGATCATAAATGATACGCCGGACTTCATAAAGTGCATTCCTCACCATTACTTTGAGATCTGCTAGTTCACCCAGTGCAGGTACAGGACCTTTTTCTACAAAAATCTTTTCAATTAGACCAGTACGGATCATCACATTCGCCAACATTTGCGCTGGCCCATCATGAATGTCACGGGAAAGCCTTTTGCGCTCCTCTTCCTGTGCCTGAATAATTCTGATACTGAAATCTTGCTTGTGTCTTGCAGTTTCAAGTGCTTCACCAACATTTTTCAAATCAGATGTCAAATAGTTAATAACGGTCGCCACTTGATTAACAAGCTGATCAGCCCGCTCAATTGTATCAAGTAGCGCTGCAAGGCGTCTGTCTAAATCGTCCCGACGAGCACGCAGCTGTTTCTCCTCCATCCGGTTAATGGATAATCGGACATGTAAGTCATTCGCAACTTCGTAGGCCTCTCTCACTTTTCCCTCTGAGTAATTCATGAAATTCTTCGAGACATCGGCGAGGCGTTTGCGCGAATGGCCAGTCATATTTTCCAAATAGTCGCCTTCGGTTATTGCCCGGGAAATATCGATTTTGACCGTTGCAAGCTCTTTTTGCATATCTTCAAAGCTTTGACGGCTTTGTTCGCTTATAATAAAGATATCGTTCTTTGAGTGATCCATAGCACGGACCATACTATTGAAGATTGTTTCAAGCGTTTGGATATCAACTATATTTTCCTTCAATTTAAGTTCCCTCCCGCCTACAGCCTGAAAAATTACATATATACTTAAGTAAGGAGTGTTACAGGAATACTGATTTACCGTAACACTTCATTACATTATAGCATCATAGTACCAATTGGATATTAAGATTGTATTACAAGTGATGGAGGTGCCGCAAATGCGAGCAGATTATTATACAGTTAAAGATTACGGAGAAAGTGAATTGATCATCCAAAAGTCAAGGTTTCTCACCTATGTGTTGCGGGCAGAATCGGAAGCTGAGGCTCTCGAGTTCATTCAAGAAATCAAGAAAAAGCATCATAATGCCAACCACAACTGTTCTGCCTATATGATTGGCGAGCACGATACTATCCAAAAAGCGAACGATGATGGTGAACCAACGGGTACAGCTGGCGTGCCAATGCTCGAGGTCTTGAAAAAACAAGGGCTAAAAGATACTGTTGTCGTCGTGACGCGCTATTTTGGGGGTATCAAACTCGGCGGAGGTGGATTGATCCGCGCGTATGGCCGCGCGACGTCTGAGGGCATTACAGCCGCGGGCACTGTCGAAAGAAAACTTCATCATCTTATGAATGTAACAATTGAATATACATGGCTAGGAAAAATCGAAAACGAGATAAGGCAGTCCGCTTATCCGCTAAAAGAAATTTCTTATGCGGACGGCGTCAACTTATTCGTATACGTTCCAGTGGTAGAAACGGATGCTTTTACCGCCTGGATGGCTGAACTGACGAATGGGCAGGCGGGAATTGTGTCGACGTCTAGCGAATTTATCGAGTTCGACAACTAACTAAAAAAATAGTATAATAGAAAAGATCATGGGAATTTGTGTTATGAAACCTTATGATCCATTATACTATTTCTACCTTTTGACAAGCTTTGTCAATTATATGATCAGCTATGAAAAAACTTACATAGTCGATTCTGGAGGAACTAAAAAATGAAAAGAAAAGACTATAAAAAAAGAAACAAATCGTCTGGGAAACGCTTAGCCATAAAAGTTGCGCTTCTTCTTACCCTGTCCCTATTTCTTGTTGTAGCGGCATACGCTGCTTCACTACAGAAAAAAGCAGAAAGTATGGCGGTTAGTGCATATGAAGCTGTCCCTGATCGGCCAAAATCCGAAATTCGGGAAGTAAAAGTCGAGCCAGCAAACGACAATGTTTCAATTCTGTTCATCGGTGTCGATGACAGTGAAGCACGCCACCAAGGGGATGGCAACAGCAGGTCGGATGCGCTTCTACTTGCTACATTAAATCCGGCGAATAAATCTGTGAAACTGGTCAGTATTCCGCGTGATTCATACGCCTATATCCCAGAAGTTGGGTACAGAGATAAAATCACCCATGCTCATGCATTCGGCGGAACCCGCGCAACAATCGAAACAGTTGAAGAATTGTTTGAGATTCCTGTCGACTACTATGTGAAGATGAATTTCAATGCATTCATTGATGTTGTTGATGCAATTGACGGAATTGACGTTGAAGTTCCATACAACCGAATTGAAAAAGACGAAAATGATAAATATACGATTCATCTAAAAAAAGGTCTGCAACATCTTGACGGAAAACATGCCCTTGCGCTTGCACGAACGCGGAAACTCGATACCGACGTCGAACGCGGAAAACGTCAGCAAATGATTTTGCAAGCAATCATGAAAGAAGCCGTTTCAGTGAAATCAGTAACAAAGTACGGTGATGTTATTGAGGCAGTTGGCGACAACATGAAAACCGACATGACGTTCGACGAAATGAAATCATTCTTGGAATATGTAAAAGGCGGTATGCCACAAGTCGATACACTAAGTTTGAAGGGCTACGACGATATGTCTACGGGTACTTATTACTGGAAACTTGATGAAACCTATTTAGCTGAAGTGAAGAACTTATTGCAAGCTCATCTCGGTCTCATCCCCGACTCGTCCAGTCTGACTGACAGTGGTTCGACAATAACTGGTTCAACAGAAGAAGCTTTAGAAGATAGCGTTACTAACTGATACCGAAAGAACCAGGCTAAAAATAGCTGGTTCTTTTTTCTTTCCACACATAATCCAATAAAAAATGACCATGCTACCTTAATGAAAAGGTGCATGGCCATTTTTTCTTATTGTCTAGTGTTCAAACAACTGTGTTACTTCCCAATCATCCGTACAAGATTTAGCAACGGCCGATAGTTTGTACCGGCAAGACCAATTACTTCAACGAACAGTTCAATCGCGATGAGCATGACTATAATGAGTAGAATTGCTCCCCATACTGTCGCTTGCGAGAACAGCACAGCTGCAACTCCAAACAGAATCGCCAGTGCATAAATGACCAAGACTGTCTGCCTATGTGAAAAACCGCTACGAAGTAAGCAATGGTGTAAATGTGATTTATCCGGTGCCATAATAGGCTGTTTCGTGCGTATACGACGAACAATTGCGAAGAACGTGTCAGAAATTGGAATACCCAATATAATAACTGGGATAATCAGTGAAACGACAGCAACGTTCTTGAATCCTAATAATGCAAGAACCGAAATCATAAAGCCTAGGAACAAGGATCCGGTGTCTCCCATAAAGATTTTTGCCGGATGGAAATTGTAAAACAGGAAGCCAAGTGAGCTTGCCGCAAGAATTGAGGCTGTTGCAATTACGAATACATTTCCCATTATCATCGCCATAACAGCAATTGTAATGAGTGCAATCGTCGAAACACCTGCCGCAAGTCCATCCAATCCATCTATAAGATTTATAGCATTTGTAATTCCGATAATCCAAATAATTGTAATTGGAATACTCAAGTAACCAAAATCGAATTCCCCAATAAACGGTAAATTAATAACTTCAATTTGTAAACCGCCCCATACGACAACGACGAGAGCAGCAGCCAATTGACCAGCAAGTTTTGCTTTCGCGGTAATTTCAAGCATATCGTCGAGAAAGCCCATAACGATGATGATAACAGCACCGATAAGTATTCCAGCAGCGTGTTCGTCTTTCGGTAGTAATACCGCATAGCCAATTAGAAAAGCACCAAATATCGCAAGACCGCCGATTCGCGGCATAACAGACGCATGTACTTTCCGGTAATTCGGTCGATCGACCGCTCCAATCCGGAATGCCAATTTAATGACGAGTGGAGTAAGTAAGATGGAAGCTAGAAGTGCAGCAGCCATTGCAAGGAATAACATGTCCTTCCTCCCTAAAGTAAATCGCTAATTTATCATACCAACAGTATCATAGCATATCTAAACAAGTAAAGCACTTTACTAGAAAACTCTTTTCCATTTATTATTGTTTCCTTATTGCTTTGGGCATTATAAAATATCGTGCTGTGAATCCCCTTCGAAAAGCGATTTTTCACATCTAGATGCTAGCGCCTAGTGGCTCGCAAACCCACAGGAAGTGGCTCGCTTAGGCTGTATTCATTTGTAGCAGACGCTTACGCTTTTGTTTATCTTATCTTTCCCTTCCATTCCCCTTGCTATCCCTCGACCTTTTCTATCCTTATATATGTAGTTTTCTAGCTCAAGGTAGTCATTTTCCATTCTTTTTGGTAAAATGGGGACGGGTCCTTTAAAGGGATCGGAAAAAAGGAGCGTTCATCCAATGCTATCATTATTCAAGCGTTCAAATCAGACGAACGAGAGACAACTTCGAAAATACCGAAAGATTGTCCTACAAATAAATAAATTAGAAGCTACATATGAACCAATGTCAGACGAACAGCTAACAAGTATGACTGATATATTCAAGGAGAGAATCCAATCTGGAGAAAAAATCCAATCTATTATTCCAGACGCTTTTGCTGTTGTTCGTGAAGCATCCAAGCGAATCCTTGGCATGCGGCATTTCGATGTCCAGCTTATTGGTGGCCTTGTTTTGACAGAAGGAAACATTGCTGAAATGCCAACAGGCGAAGGTAAAACGCTAGTCGCTTCACTACCTTCGTATGTACGAGCTCTTGAAGGAAAAGGGGTCCACGTTATTACCGTGAACGACTATCTTGCGAAGCGTGACTATGAGCAAATTGGTCAAATCCATCGTTTTCTCGGCCTTACAGTCGGGTTGAATGTACCGATGATGCAAGGTCCCGCAAAACAAGTTGCTTACAATGCGGATATTACGTACGGCGTGGGAACAGAATTCGGTTTCGACTATCTGCGTGATAATATGGCACACCAAGTAGCGCAAAAAGTTCAACGTCCCTACCATTTCGCAATCATCGATGAAGTTGACAGTATTCTTGTTGATGAAGCAAAAACACCATTAATCGTTGCTGGTAAAATGCAAGCGGATGCTGATCTTCATCACATTGCTGCACGTCTTGCAAAACGTTTCAAAAAAGGGGTCGATTTTGACTTTGACGATGAAACAAAAGCTACTTCCCTTACCGATACTGGAATCGAGAAAGTAGAAAAAGCATTTGGCATCGATAATTTGTATGAATTGGAGCACCAGACGCTCTATCATTATATGATTCAATCATTACGTGCACGTGTCATCTTCGAACGTGACGTTGACTATATCGTAAAAGAAGGAAAGATTGAACTCGTCGATATGTTCACAGGTCGAATCATGGAAGGACGCACACTTTCCGATGGTTTACACCAGGCGATTGAAGCAAAAGAAGGCCTGCCAATCACTGAGGAAAATAAAGCGCAAGCACAAATTACAATCCAAAACTACTTCCGTATGTATAAAGAACTGTGTGGAATGACCGGTACTGCTAAAACACAAGAGAAAGAATTCCGTGAAGTGTACGGTATGGAAGTTGTTCAAATTCCAACGAATCGCCCGCGTGCACGTATCGATTCACCTGACCAAGTATACAAAACGATTGATCAGAAATATAAGGCGATGGCGAAAGAAGTCGCTAAGCGTCATAAAAAAGGACAACCCGTCCTTGTCGGTACAACATCCATTTTACAATCTGAAAAGGTAGTCGCGTATCTAGATGAATACAAACTTACTTATAACTTATTGAACGCCAAAAGTGTCGAACAAGAAGTAGATCTTATTTCTCTTGCAGGACAACTCGGTCAAATTACAGTCGCGACAAACATGGCTGGGCGTGGAACTGATATCGTGCTTGGTGAAAAGGTTGAAGAAATTGGTGGACTTTTCGTACTTGGAACAGAAAAGCACGAAAGCCGTCGTATTGACAACCAGCTACGAGGACGCTCTGGAAGACAAGGTGACCATGGTGAGAGCCACTTCTTCCTTTCTCTCGAAGATGATATGTTCAAGCGATTTGCTAAAGAAGAGCTCGAGAAGTTCCTCAAAAAAGTAAAAACAAATGAAGACGGTCTTGTGCAGAATCCCGAAGTGGATGAACTGACAGAACGGACACAGCGTATCGTAGAAGGCGCCCACTATTCAATGCGTGAATACAACTTAAAACTCGACGATGTCATCAACGACCAGCGTGAAGTCATCTATGCACTTCGTAATAATGTCCTAGACCGCGAAGGCATCCTTGAACAATTGAAATCGATGCTTTCCGAGACAGTAGAATTTGTCGTTTTCGATAGTTGCCCAGATGAAGATACTTCAAACAATTGGGATTTCGAACGAATTGAACGCACAATGAACAGCCTGTTATTACAACCTGTCGCAATTCCGCGGACGCTTGAAAAGACAGCTGACATTCTAAAATTATATGATGCTCCACTTGCTGACCTGCTCAGCTTCATCGATTCATTCGCAGATGATGAACAGATCAATCAGATGATTCCACAAGTAATGCTGTCTCATATTGACGCGATGTGGGTCAAACATTTGGAAGTTATGACACGCTTAAAAGAAGGTATCGGGCTCCGTTCATATGGACAAGAGGATCCTATGCGGATCTATCAACGTGAAGGGCTCGAGTTGTTCGGGCGTCATTATCAAAAATTACGCCGCAACATCGCATCTGAAGTGATTAGCTTTATGAAGCTTATTACACAACAACTAGAGGAGGCACAACAATGAAACTATTCCCATTCTTTAAGAAAACCGAAAAGACAGGATCAGATAGTACGATCGGTTCCGAAGAAATTATTGACGGTGTAAACGCATCGACAACTACGACGGATGAAGTAGAAACTACGATTTCTCTTCACCCGGAATGGAATGTTCCACAGGAGCAGGAGTACGTTTTCCGCTTCCTTTCGAATGAGCTAGAACCACTTAAACCGAACCAAATCTCCCTTTCAGGTATTGATATCGACGTTGAACCAGCTAATGGTAGTTGGCTCGTTAAGGCATTTTTCCGTTCTTCACTAGACCAACAGATTTCAGTTGGATCAGTCGAACTGATGCTACTTGATGAAGAAGGAAAAACACTCGCTTCCGATGAATTTGATTTGAAAGAGCTCGGCGATATTCCGGCACGTAGCGCAAGACCTTGGGTATTCGTCTTCACTAAAGACAATATCTTTGCAGAACAGCCACCTACAGAAAACTGGAAACTTGCATTTAACGTCCAATCGATGGTGCCACACAAACTAGAATTAGAGCAAACATGGGAAGACGGTTTAACGGAAGAACAAAAGGATGGACTTACAAAAGTTGTCGAAGGACTTCCAAAATTGAAACCGCGTGAAGTAAATATTAGCGGATTCCAAGTAAAACAGCAGGATGATGGCGGTATCGCAGCATCTGTGTTTATCCGTAATGGTCACTCGAAACAAATCAACATCGAGAAGCTTCCACTAGAACTACTTGATGCATCTGGCGATCTAGTTGCGAGCGGTTCATTCGCCCTTGATCCACTTTCCGTGAAAGCCAACACTTCAAAACCATGGACGTTCATCTATCCAAAAGAATTGATTCAAAAAGATGAGCCGGACTTATCTCGCTGGACAGTTCGTGTACCACAACAAAACGCGTAACAACAAAAGCGGAGCGCCTGTTCAGCACTGAAAAGCAGGAGGACGCAACTCACTCCCTCTCCACTAAGCGATTCGAGGGGCTATGCGCTGGAGTCTAGACGTAAAATCTCGTACTATGATAACTTATCCATAGTACGAGATTTTTAAATTCCCTATACAACAACAAAAGGCTGCACATCCGAATCAGAGTGTCTCTGATTTGAATGTGCAGCCTTTCTATTAAAAATCGACAGCGCCAAGTGCCCTATTTAGGACGCTCAGTGCTGTCGTTTTTTAGTTTTAATTGGCTGAAGCAACTGCATTCAGTCCTGAGATGCGTTTTGCGCCTACGTAGCGCTCACCCCAATAATATGGGTCATTCAACTTGTCCACACGTACACCTCTTGATGTCGATGCGTGCGCAAATTTACCATCACCTATGTATATACCAACGTGCGAAACCTTATTGCCTACCGTATTGAAGAATACGAGGTCTCCCGTTTCCAAATTCACTTTACTCACAGAAATTCCTGATGCATGCATACTAGCTGCCGTACGCGATACTTGGACATCATGTTGTTTTAATACATATGATACGTACCCCGAGCAGTCAAACCCACTTGTTGTATTGCCACCATAGCTGTACTTGACGCCAATTAGGCTTGTTGCAGTTTTTGAAATTGCAGCCGGTTTGGATGAAGCTTCGGCCTGTCCAACGAAAGGCGCGACGAGCAATAGAAATGACATAGCAATAATTGTAATGGACTTTTTGATTGTGAATGTAAGTTTCATATGTTCCCCCAAAGGATTAATTTATCTGAAATCTTTATCTGTTATAACCTTAACATGCTTCAAACACCAACTACATTACAGTTGTGTAACAAGTCTATGACATAATTCGCAATAAAGTAGATTTCTGAAACATTATTACCTTTTCATGCGGTTTATAGTTTCTTAGAACGGGAACTTAGTTAAGTAGCATTATAATTTAACGGGAGGTGATTGAAGTGAAACATGAAGATGACATTTCGGATAATACCAATGAGTCTTTTCTTGATACACCGGAAAAAGCCCATGATTGGTTAACTAGCACACCAGCCGACAAGAAACATGCTGCTAGAAATTATATCCCTGATCCAAATCTTGGTCATGCGGCGGGGGATTATGAACCCCTTAAAGAAGATAGCCGTTTTCACACATCAGAAGACCCACACCGAACGACTGGGAAATTCAACAAAGAGCGTGGATTCTCTCAAAAAAAACTAGATGAACTAATTGCTGAAAATAGACGGCTTGGTGACACGCCAACTATATTCAGTGCACTAGATCATGATCGACACTAATCCCCTTCTTTCTATATAACAAAAAAGTGATTGCCTCCTAGTCGTAGGCAATCACTTTTTTTATTTAGCTTCATTAAATTTCTAAATCCGTAATTACAATTACATCGTCATGTTCCACTAATTTCGTAATCGGCCACTCAATCGTTACATTACCTTCAAGTAACTTCTCGATAGCTGCACGTTTCTTTTCACCGAATGCTAGTAAGACTAATTTTTTCGCACCAAATATCGAACTAATCCCCATCGATATAGCCGTTTCAGGAACTTTTTCATCATTTTCGAAGTACTGGCTATTCACACCCAATGTCGATTCCGTCAATTGCGCTACATGCGTAACCGAATCGAAAGGTAGTCCTGGTTCGTTGAAAGCGATATGGCCATTTTCCCCTACTCCAAGTAGCTGGATATCGAGTGGGTACTCTTCTAAGAGATCTTCATAGGCGGCACATTCTTCAGCCAAATCTTCAGCCATTCCATCGGGAATATTTGTTTTTCTAAATTCTTTTTTATCAAAAAGATGCTCACTCATAAAATAGGCGTAGCTGTTCGGACTTGATTCTGGTATTCCGATATACTCATCTAGATTAAAGGTAACAATAGTCGAGAAATCAAGATCTGACGAAATCCATTTATTGTAAACAGGAATCATCGTACTTCCTGTTGCGAGTCCAAGTACACTTAGACGTCCACTTTCAAGTTCATTTTTAATGATTTCATAAACTTGTTCTGCACCTTGTTCCGGGTTTTCAACTTTTATTAATTTTAGATTTTTCATATAGATCAACCAACTTTCGTTAAGTTTTTGCTCACGCTTAATTGTAATTTCCACAAACAGTCTGGTCAACTTTAATGGAACTTAATATATCGGCTAGCCGACTCTTTTCAATCGCCAAGCTAATCTATAGGCCTTTATTCTATAGATTCGGCAAAGTTATGAAGAATCCGTGAAGTATTTATGAAATTCGGCCCCACATCTATAGACATAGGGTTTTCCCTAATTCCCATATTAAACCTTAAGACTATGATATAGATATGACAGCGAATTCACTTCGCCAAAACAGGAGGTGTAATAATGGGGAAAGGTAATTCAAAGCAACATCAGCCCAATCCGAATGAATCTACACATAGTTTGAAAGGTACTTTCATTGCCGTCATGCTGTTGGGAGTCTTCATTCTAGTATCTTGGTTCGGATTTTATGCACTATTTTTATCTAGATAATAACTATATCAGGAGGGTTACATATGCATTTGCATAAATATGAAAAGATTTGGCTTGTTTTCGGAATGGCTTCACTCGTCCTATTCCTACTAATTATCGGCTTCGCTGCTTTCTGGAAAGGGACGCACCCACAAAGCCACATTGAAACAATCGATCCACAAAATGTGGAAGCACATGACGCTTTCAAGCCTGAAAATCTCGGTATCCGTGAAGTAGCTGACGGCAAATATATCGTCAATATCGTAGCTTCTGCGTTCAACTATGATTTGGGTAAAGACACGGAAGGTAATGCTATTAAAACGATTCGCGTGCCAAAAGGTTCCACTGTTCTTTATCAAATTACAACAAAAGACGTTGTCCACGGCTTCCAAGTAGCTGGAACGAATGTCAACATGATGGTTGAACCTGGCCATATCAGCCGTTTCGAAGCTGTTATGAAAAATGTAGGCGAATTCACGATTGTCTGCAATGAATACTGCGGCATCGGTCACCACCAGATGTACGGAACAGTGGAGGTGTATGAATAATGACTAAGGTCCAATTACCGCTTTCTAAAAAAGAATCCAGATTGTATATGGCATTCATGTGGGTCACTTATATCTCGCTTTTTGTCGGAGGTCTGATGGGATTATTACAGACACTTGTACGATCCGGCAAATACAAATTACCGTTTAATATTGATTATTATACAATCCTGACTGTTCACGGTGTCATTCTCGGACTTGTGTTAACAACCTTCTTCATTATCGGCTTCCAGTTCTCACTAATGGGGAAAACAGTCGGAATTTCGGATAAACAGTTAAAAGTCGCATGGTTATCGTTTTGGGTAATGTTGATCGGAACTATCATGGCTGCTATTACGATACTTGTTGGTGAAGCATCCGTATTGTATACATTCTATGCACCACTTCGAGCACATCCAGCATTTTATATCGGTTTAGCACTCGTTATTGTCGGTAGCTGGATTGCTGCATTCGTTAACTTCCGTCAGCTTTACGTATGGAAGAAAGCGCATAAGGGCGAAAAATCACCTTTACCCGCTTTCATGGTTATTATCAATATGCTTATGTGGTTCATCGCTACAATTGGCGTAGCAACATCTGTTTTAGTGTTGTTCATCCCTTGGTCACTCGGCTACGCTGAAACAATCAACGTTCTACTAAGTCGTACGCTATTTTGGTATTTCGGACATCCGCTCGTTTATTTCTGGTTACTTCCAGCTTATATGGCGTGGTATGTTGTTATTCCAAAAATCATCGGTGGAAAGTTATTCAGTGATGCCCTTGCTAGAATGGCCTTCATTCTATTACTCATGTTCTCGATTCCAGTCGGTTTCCATCACCAATTGACAGAACCCGGTATTGACCCAACTTGGAAGTTCATTCAAGTTGTGTTGACATTCATGGTTGTTATTCCGTCGTTAATGACCGCGTTCTCGATTTTCGCTACATTTGAAACAACAGGACGACGAAAAGGCTTTAAGAGCTTATTCGGCTGGTTCAAAAAGCTTCCATGGAAAGATGTACGTTTCCTAGCACCATTCATCGGTATGGCGGCATTCATTCCAGGCGGCGCGGGCGGTATCGTAAACGCATCTCACCAAATGAATGCGCTCGTCCATAATACAATTTGGATTACAGGTCACTTCCATTTAACTGCTGCAACAACAGTCGTTCTAACATTTTTCGGGATAACGTATTGGCTTGTACCGCATTTAACTGGACGACGACTGACTCCGAGGTTGAATAAACTCGGGATTATTCAAACGTTCATCTGGACATTTGGTATGACGATCATGTCAGGTTCTATGCACATCCAAGGATTACTTGGCGGACCTCGTCGTTCTAGCTTCTCCGAATATGCAGGCGGCGAACAAGTTGCAACATGGATCAATTACCAGCTTGCGCAAGCTGTTGGCGGAACAATTCTGTTCATCGGTATTCTCTTGATGGTCTATATTTTCATCCAACTTACATTCTTCGCACCACGCGGCGTTCAAGAATATCCGATTGCCGTAGAAGAAGACGATGCAGAGCCAACACCTAAAATTCTTGAAAACTGGTATTTGTGGATTGGGATTACAATTGCACTGATCCTGTTCGCATATACGATTCCAGTAATCGATATCATAAAACACTCACCTCCAGGTTCACCGCCATTCGATTGGCTGATTGGCAGATAATCACATTATGAAGCAGCCCTGATTTCCGGATGTTCTCCG
>CAZWAW010000040.1:0-1350 GCA_964632025.1 uncultured Sporosarcina sp. | reverse complement strand
CATCGGGTATGTGATTTCCTTTGCATGCGCATTGAGTGCACCGCGGAAAATACCTGGGAAACCTAAGATATTATTAACAAGACGGCCATCCGCCGCAAATGCCGCGCCTGCTGCAAGTGCGTCTTCCGGTGATATTTCAGCGTTTGGATTAGACAAAGCTAAGATAATTTGCCCTTTTCGTACCATTTCCGGTTTAATAAGTCCCGCAACGCCCGTTGTAGCTACGATAATGTCACACGTCGCCATCAGTTCTTCAAGCGAATCTAGGACAGTACCGCCGTGATCAGCAAGCCTCTGCCGTGCGACTTCATTACGGTCGATGCCACGCATTTCCTTCACGCCATACTTCATAAGCATACGGCTGATTGCTAGACCTGCTGCACCAAGGCCTATTTGCCCCACTACTGCATCTGAAAGCTTGACACCCGTTTGTTTACAAGCTGAAATTACAGATGCCAATGTGACAACTGCTGTACCATGCTGATCATCGTGCATGACTGGAATCGACAGTTCCGCTTTCAACCGCTCTTCGATTTCGAAACAGTGCGGCGATCCAATGTCCTCCAACAATATTCCGCCAAACCCTTGCTGAATATGTTTGATTGTTTCTACAACCTCATCTGGATCACTCGTATTAAGCAAGATAGGAATACCACTTATCCCGGCGAATTGATCGAATAACACAGCTTTCCCTTCCATTACCGGCATTCCAGCAACAGGTCCGATATTGCCAAGGCCGAGAATCGCTGTACCATCAGTCACAATCGCGACCGTGTTCGAGATTCCTGTGAAATATTTCGCCTGCTCCGGATCATTCTTGATAAGTTCACAAACGTTCGCAACGCCTGGTGTATAGACACGTCGTAAATCACCTAGTGAACGGATTTCCATACGGCCCTTCATATGAATCTTGCCGCCTTCATGTGCTTGCAATACATCATCCGTTATAGCGTGTACACTAATTCCACCGCCGATTTGATTAACCGCTTCAACAATCTGCGTCAAATGCTCTTCACTTGTACATTGAATTGAAATATCACGAATTGTCGATAATGTACCTACTTTTATGGTTTGAATATCACCAATATCTCCATTTAATTGTCCGATAGCTGACGCGACTTTCGCGAAGTTGCCCGGTACTGAAGGTGTTTCGATAATTAAATTACGCATAAATTGCACTTGTTCCATTGTATTACCTCCTGATTATACTAACCAGTCCTCATTTTACACGTATAGGACCAGGTCGTAAACATTTTACGACTTTGGGTATAATAAATCGCGAATTCACACATTTCAAGCGGTTTAAACCTATTGCAATTCTCCAATTAAACAGTTCCCATCCGAATTTGA
>CAZWAW010000039.1:0-25152 GCA_964632025.1 uncultured Sporosarcina sp. | reverse complement strand
GATATATGATCGCTCGACCACGGATATGCTCGCTCGGCACGATATATGATCGGTTGACCACCGGATATGCTCGAATGGTACGATATATGATCGGTCCACCACCCTATATGCTCACCCGTTCTCCCCTATTTCATCCCACAACAAAACCGCTCCTTTACCAGCGAGCGGCTCCATTCGTCATTCCTCTTGTTCATGCTGCCTTGCAATCTTCATCATACGTGATGCGTACCAGAATCCGACTGTGAGCGATAGCGCATCCGCCCCGTAAAGTAGCCAGTTATGCGTATAACCCGCGTATACCGAAGCCGCAATCAATGCAACTGTCAAAATAAGGCCGACGACGTGGTGAAATGTCACACGAGTGAACAATACGACAAGCAGCCCCGGCAAAAGTAATGCAAGAAACAGTTTAGTTTCGAATGAATCCATTTTCAACATTCCTTCCAGAGTAATCGTTCACTCGATGTTTACCGAACGACGAGAAGTCCTAGGCGATGATGGTCATGTCGATAAATAACCTGTTGCATAAGCCGAACTTCCCCGTTGCGGTCAATCACTTGCAAGCGACAATGTGCAGCATTAAGCTGAATCGCGTCATATAGTTCTTTCTCGTTGCTTACCTGCAGACCATTTACAGAACGGATATATTCACCTGGCAGAAGCCCCATTTTTTCTCCTGGAGATCCTGGCACTACGCCTGCGATGACAACCCCCGCTGTACGCGGCGCAACAGCGAATCCGCCTTGCCTGTCACGCACCGAAGCCGTAATGGAAATAGCTGCTCGACACACTACCCCTAACAGTAAAGCTGCCCATCCTAATATCGGCATCCATAGTGCAGCAAGCCCAATGATAACGACAATACCGCCTGTCCAAACGACAGCGCGACCAATTTTCGGGAATAAAACATCTGGATACAGAGAGCGCGCCACTTGTGAAAACCCGATTATTACAGGAACCGGAACAAAACTGAATGCACTCTCCCCAAATGTGAACTGCGGCCAGTAGGGTACGAAAGCCGAAATCATATCTCCCGGCACCAAGAATACAACTGGCAATAGCCATAGCCGCTTCGTCTTGAAGGCTGCAGCTCGCAGTCCACGATTCGTATGCATCAAGGTCGGCGACGCATACCGGATCGTATGACGACTAATAAGAAGCCCTTCTACAATTAAGAATAAACCCGCGATGACTGGAATCGTTACCGCAAGATCGCCAAGTAGATCCACCTGTCCAGGCGTCCATCCGCGAAATGAGAAGTCTCCCATATACTTTTCTATAAAATAAAGAGCGAAAAAAGCCGCTGACGCAAAATAAATCGGTGAAGTCACTTTATAATAGAATGTCAGAAGGGCAATAAGCGCCGCCGCAGAAAATAGCACAAGCCAACCTGGATCTGCTAGCAAACCTGCCCCGGAAATCAAAACGGACAGAACGAGCGCATATGCCCATGACTCCGCCAAAAGCCGCTTCAATTCTGTTAACCCCGGCAACAAACGGACTTTGAAACTCCGACGCTCTTTTTTTACACGGAAATACCCAACTCCAACTGCTGTAAACAAAACGGCTATCAATAATGGATTCAGGAAAAATAGCGCAACCGCTTCTAAAATATCAAACATCGTTTTCTCGGACACGAACCGTCACCATCCATTCTTCGTATACACTATCATGTCCCTACATTGTAACAAAAGAATGCCGCTCTATGTGAAACGTTATTGAATTATTCATTAAATGGTAAAAACCGCTTATAATTTTGGCGCGATGTAGGCGATAGTCACGGGCATTTCCGGCAAAATCACGGGCTACCAAAGTTAGTAAGGACAAACCCCGACTTTGTCATGGCGATTCTCCCCGAAGTCACGGCCATACCCAGCGAAGTCATGCCTCTGCCACCCAGCAAACAAAAAAACTCCCGACGGCTAACGTCAGGAGTCCACTTTTACTTTCCAGCCACTATATGATGAATATAGCCAATTGCCATTTGCAGCTGATCGTCATTTTTCCGGTCATTTCGGAACTCTTCCACTTTAAGTTTCAACGTTGAGTAAAATAATCGATCCATAGTCGGTCCCACTTCTACTTCAGCGTCTTCACGAAAAGCACTAACTGCACGGGAAGTTGATTCATCAAAAAATCCGTCGTTACGAGCAACGCTATAACCTAGGCCCGTCAGCAACTTTTGCCCATAAGCAATATCGTCGTGGTAATCGCCTTCCGTATAGACCTCTGTGACGAGTCGAATATGCTCACCAAACAATTCACTTTGAACAACTTCAAGGTCTTCTTTCACACCTTTTCCGTGAATCCACTTTTCTTTTGGTGTGAGCCATTTATGCGTTGACAATTTCATTTCTCCGCCGTTTGACAAGTCCAATGTTTCTTGAACCGTTCCTTTTCCGAAACTCGTTGCACCGATAATGTAGCCTCTTTTTAAATCTTTCAATGCAGCGCTCATCACTTCACTTGCAGAGGCACTACCTTTATCCTGCAGCAAAACAACCGGCATTTTCTTCAGCTTTTCATCATACGGAAATTTCTCGAGCTTTTCCGTAACGAGCGGTTCCAACGTTCCAGCCGCATCTTGCATATAGGCAAAAACCGTATCTTTCTTCACCAAACTACCCACGATACCACCAACAGTATGCAAGTAACCGCCAGGATTGCCGCGCACATCGATAATTAATGACTGTGCACCGTCCTTAACAAGCTTGTTTGTGGCGTCCAGCCACTCTTGGCGGCTTTCATTGCCGAACATCGTAATCGATATGTAACCGATCTTCTGTCCACGCTCTTCAATTATTGCAGCGGATACAGTTTTTACAGGAATACTGTCTCGCACGACCGACACTTCGATATGCTTATCCAAATCCGGCCTGAAAATCGTTATGGAAACCGCCGTCCCTTTCTTGCCGCGGATTCGCTGTACTACGTCTTGTAGTGATTCTCCTTCAATTCGCTCACCGTCAATACGAACGATTTCGTCATACGGCTGCAAACCCGCTTTATCAGCTGGGGAACCTTTCACTGGAGCCACGATGATGTATTTCCCATTCGAGCGCGTAATTTCAGCGCCGATCCCGATTCGCTCTCCTGCCAGCGATTCCTTATGGGCGGCCGCCTCTTCCTGTGACAGATACGTCGAATACGGATCGCCGATGACATCCGCCATTCCACGCAGTGCCCCTTCAATCAACATGTCCCTATCCACCGGGTATACCCCTTGTTTCTTGATAACGTTGAACGCTTCATCGATGACTGGAAACGACGCACTTAGCGTCCCTTCTTCCTTCTTGGCACTTCCTTCTCCTGCACAACCATCCAACAGAAGAAAGACGACCGTCGCCAAAGCGGCCAGTACGACGAATAACATAAACCGGCTTCTCTGCATAATGCAATGTCCCCTCCTCCGTCCACTATATGAACGACAAAGGAACATTACGACAGCAGAAAACCGGCTTTCTTCAATCTAAATTCTTAACAAGGTCCCTCAATGTCTTTCCATCCATCGGCCCGACGATCTTCTGACTAATCTTACCGTCCGTGCCAATCATAAACGTTGTTGGAATTGGGATAATCCGATAATCATCCATAACGGTACCTTCTTTATCCAACGGTATCGGGAACGTCAATCCATAGATGTCGATGAATTCCTCAATCCCCTTAATGCCCCGCCTCTCCGCCGTCGTCAAATTAACCGCAACAATTTCAACATTATCGGTATCCTTGTATTTCGTATAGTATTTCTGCATATGCGGCATTTCCGCCTTACACGGTCCACACCATGACGCCCAGAAATTTAAAATTACTTTTTTGCCCTTCAAATCCGATAGCTTCACCACATCTCCAGACAGCGTAGACAATTCAAAGTCAGGTGGAATCGAACCTTTTTCCAGACCAGGCTCTTCGTCTAATGCGCTAAAATCTGCACCGATTAGAAATTCATCAATCTCTTTCGGTTTATCCAAATTCGATTTCACCATAATGACCACCATCGACCCAATAAGCAATGCAGCTATGATGAATCCAAGTGTTTTCTTATTCATAGTTGTTCCTCCAATCTACCTTCCGCATAAACACAATCACAAAAAACAATCCCATGACTATAGTCGAAATAAGCGGTGTCTGAATAAATTCCTCCGGTTGTGCAGCAGATACAAAAATATGAACCGCCATGAACACAAGCGTAAGTTGAACCGGCCAATTACCAGCTTTCCCACTATTCATCCAGAAAAACACCGCGAATAACCCGAAAACAACAACTGTCACTACTTGTGCAATCAGTTCGCCTTCATTCAATAAAACCATCATCATCTGATACACAACTTGAACTAAAACTGCACCTGTGAACAGTGCCCGAAATCCCTCAGCACCAAGCCGTCCCTTCTTCATGTCCCATAAAATCTTCCCGGCAATAACTAGCAGCCCCAAGTAAAAACCAACGACCCCACCGTGGAAATAAATAATCGCAAGAGGTGACCGAAGAACCGATTCGTAATCAGTGAGTACTATACTCAATTTCCAAACAATCACCAAGTAAAAGAAAGCATCCCCTATGATTTCCGCATGCTTCTTCCCATATCGGAACCGAACTGCACTATATGCAACAACAAATGCTGCCATGAGGGCAATCCAAGATGAAGGTACACTGAGGCTTCCTATGGTGAAAAATGAAGTGACTGGCATTCGCATATGCCCCCTTTAACACTTAATACCATAATCGTATCCAAAAATAGCCTCGAAAGCTATCTTTCCAGTTTATATAAACAAAAAAAATCCGCCCCAGTCTTGAGGCGGACACAATTAGTTAAAATGAAACATAACGTAACGGATTCACGGCACTTGGTCCAGATGCTGACCAGTTTCCAATATGCATTTCAAAATGGAGGTGAGGCCCGGTCGATGCGCCTGTATTTCCAATTTTCCCAATGAGTTCGCCTTTTGCAACTTGCTGACCAGCGCTTGTATTAATGCTAGACAGATGTGCATAGACTGTTGTGAAAATCTGTCCATCTATTGAATGTGTCACCATGATAACATTTCCGTAAGTCCCCATTGGACCCGCATGGGAAACAACGCCGTCCCCTGCCGAGACAACAGACGTTCCGATGCTATTCGCAATGTCGGCTCCACGGTGTTGCCTCTGAGTCCCATAGATTGGATGCGTTCTCCAACCAAATGACGACGTGTAAGTTCCCGAAGCCGGTTTTGTCCATGTACCGTTTGATACGGGCGGAAGATAAGATGACGAACTTCCGCCACCACTAGCTGCTTTTGCAGCAGCTTCAGCCGCCCTGCGTTTCGCTTCTGCTTTACGTGCAATTTCAGCTTGACGCGCTATTTCAGCAATACGCTTTTGCTCCGTTAGAATCTTCGCTTCAAGATCTTTACTAACTTCATATGTTTCATGCAAATCAACTTCCAGCTTTTCTTTTTCGTTGGCTAATTTCTGTTGTTCAGCTTCTAGCTGATCGATTAACTTATTCTTATCTTTTTTCTGCGCTAAAAGAGACGCCTTCATGTTTTGAAGTTCTTTTTTAGCGGCTTCCTGCTTAGCAAGTTTTGATTCGACAAGTGCTTTTTCTTCTTCAAGTTGCGCAATATCACTTGCTTGCTGCTCCATAATACCCCGATCTGCATCCATTAAAGAATTAACAGCCGAAAAACGGTCTATGAAATCTGCAAAACTATTTGCTCCGAGAAGAACGTCCAGATAGTTAACTTGTCCACCTTTTATTTGCATAGCACGAACACGTTCACGCAATACCACGTCACGCTCTTCAATTTTCTTTTCAAGATCAGCAATTGAAATGCGCAACGCATCAATTTCGTCAGTTGTTTGATTTATTTGTTCGATAGCACGGTTAATCTGTTCATTGGATTCGTTTATTTTAGCGTTAAGTGCTAAAATTTGATCCGTAATTTTTTCAATCGTTGTTTTTTTGCTTTGAATTTCAGTATTCTTTTTACTAATTCCTGTATTCAATTCACTTTTCTTCATATCAAGTAATTTCTGTTCTTTTTTCATGTCATCCAAAGGACTTGCTAAAACGCCCGCCCCACTAATAATAGTGGACAGGAAAACGATTGCAATTGTACCTGACAATAGCTTTTTGTATCTATTCAACTTCCCAGTTCCCCTTTCACACTCTATCTCTCATTTACACTTTAAGAAATTTACGCACAGACATAAAGCTGCCCCATACACCAATAAAGATCCCCATAAATAGAATCAGTCCATTCAGTTGGAAAATGAATGGTGTCACGTTAAGTAATTGGAACAGTTCTCCATGTAATTTCGGCTCCAAAAGTTCAAATAGCTTGTAATAGGATATAGAAATGATGAGCATTGGAGCGATTGCCCCCAAAATGCCAAGCCACATTCCTTCCAATAAAAACGGAATACGCACGAAGTTATTCGTCGCTCCGACTAATTTCATAATTTCAATTTCAGTTCGTCTAGCTACGATTGTTATACGGATTGTGTTCGAAATAAGGAACATCGCCGTAAATAACAGTGCCAATATCAGAACCAGACCGACGTTTCGGCTCATGTTCAATACTTTGAAGAGTTTTTCTACTTTTTCTTCGCCATACACGACCTCATATGTATAGTCGTATGTATCAATTTTCTTTGCAATAGTAGCAGTCTGTTGTGGGTCCTTCGCTTTTACATACAGTGCATCGCCAAGCGGATTGCTCTGTTTATATAAACTAAGTTCGTCACCAAATGATTTAATCATCTTGTCAAGCTCTGCATCTCGCGACGAAAAGACCACTTCGAGAACTCCATCTGTCGAACGGACTTTTTCTACCAGCTCTTTAATTATCGTCGCGTCTGCTGCTGGATCTGCAACAACTTTGATTTCCACGTCATTCTCGATACTTTGCGCAAGTTGGTTTAGGTTCATCATGATCACGATAAACACACCGACAAGCAGGAGAGTGACAGTAACAGCACTGACTGATGCAAACGTCATCCAGCTGTTACGGCGT
The DNA here is from genome assembly GCA_964632025.1 of uncultured Sporosarcina sp. GTDB lineage: Bacteria > Bacillota > Bacilli > Bacillales_A > Planococcaceae > Sporosarcina. Next base: position 18,156 of record CAZWAW010000039.1, on the reverse strand, counting down.
ATACTTTTGAAACTTTCGCGTACATGCCGACCGACTGTTCTAGCCTTCATAGTACTCACCTCCGTATTCGTCACGGGTAATGAGTCCGCCTTCTATAGCGATAACACGATGTTTTATTGTATTAACAATTTCCCTATTATGGGTGGCCATGACAATCGTCGTTCCACGAGCATTGATCTGTTCGAAGATCCTCATGATCTCCCATGATGTTTCAGGGTCAAGATTTCCTGTCGGTTCATCCGCAATGACCACTTTGGGTACATTGACGATTGACCTCGCGATGGAAACACGTTGCTCTTCTCCACCTGATAATTCGTTCGGGAACATCCGCGCTTTTTGCGTAAGTCCGACAAGGGCAAGAACATCATTCACTTTTTTCCGAATTTCTGCTGGCGGCGCTTCAATTACTTCGAGCGCAAACGCCACATTCTCGTAAACATTCAATTTAGGTAATAATTTAAAGTCTTGAAAGACGACACCAATCTGCCTGCGCAATTGCGGTACACGTTTGTCACGCAATGTTGCAAGGTTTATGCCATTAATAATAATCTCTCCACTTGTTGGTCTTTCCTCACGATACATCATTTTAATGAACGTCGATTTACCTGCACCACTCGGACCGACCACATAAACAAATTCTCCCCGGTCGATTTCGATGTTAATGCCATTTGCTGCAACGACGCCGTTTGGATACTTTTTGTAGACGTTTTTCATCACAATCATTCTAAAACCACCTGAATATTTTTGTCTCTCTTTTTTTCCAACAGCCCCATTATAACATGATTCACCTTTCTAAGTATTACAGTTGTGTTTCAAATAATTCTTGAATATAACGTCGATAAACATAGACAATAGTGCTATTTCACGACAGAATTAGTAGACCAAAAGACTAACTTACTTGATTGTATTCGACCTTTAGGAGAGAATTCCTCTATTATTGACAATAACATTTCAATTAGTGAATGATTTTTTCAAATGACGAAAAGTGTCGTCGAACTGTGTGGAGAATGCGTGGACTGTAATGGTAACGTTAAACTCGCATGGCAATTCGACAAACTCTAATGGCAAACCCACCCCTCCAATAAACAAAAAAACCGCCCCAGGCATATAGCCCAGTAGCGGTTTCATCGTGAAATTTATTTTTTCTCAGCAAGCCATTTTGCAACTGCTTCTGCATCTGCACCTTTAATAATACCCCCTGGCATACCGCCGCGGCCGTTGACGATTACGTCATGGATCTCAGTTTCAGACATGTGGTCGCCAACTTTAGCAAGTGCAGGAGCGCCTCCTTTACCTTCGAGGTTACCACCGTGACAAGTAACACAGCTCGTTTGCACCACTTTTTCAGCGTCCACTGCTGCTGTTTCAGTACCTGTTGTTGTACCTTTATCTTCTTCTTTTGCTTTGTTGCCGCCACATGCCCCGAGGACAAGGAGAGCTGCGAACAGTATTGCTAAAAACTTGATTTTCATTTTCTTACCTCCATTTATAAATTATTGTACTACATACCTAAGTATACCAAAACAACCTGCTTTTAAATCACCTAGGGATTACCCTAAATTCATCAAATCGACGACAAATACCGTCCTATCAACCTCCACCACAGTTTGTCTCAAATTTGTGAACTCCGTTATTAGACGAACCAGACGACTAATCACATTTTATTATGTCTGCATTACTTAATATACACATAATCCATGCTTCCAAAACCTCTTTATGGACTATCCAATTTTTTCATTAAAAAATCATGCAAAAGAAAAAGCGCACCGAAGTGCACTCCATTTCATTTCATTTTATTAAGAAATACGTGAACGTAGGTAAGCGTTGATGAACAGGTCGATATCGCCGTCCATTACTGCACTGACGTTTCCTGTTTCCGCACTCGTCCGGTGATCTTTCACCATGGAATACGGGTGGAAAACGTACGAACGGATCTGGCTTCCCCAACCGATTTCTTTTTGATCTCCCCGAATTTCAAGAAGACGTGCTTCCTCTTCTTCGACTCTGATCTGGTAAATCTTCGCTTTCAATAAATTGATTGCGCGATCTCGGTTTTTTATTTGTGAACGTTCTGTTTGACATGTAACAATTGCGCCAGTTGGAAGATGCGTCATACGGACTGCTGAATCTGTCGTATTGACGTGCTGTCCACCCGCACCGCTTGAACGGTACGTATCGATTTTAACATCTTCCATTTTAAGGTCAATTTCAACTTCGCCTTCAAATTCCGGCATTACTTCAATTGAAGAGAATGACGTATGGCGTCGGCCTGATGAGTCAAACGGTGAAATCCGAACGAGGCGGTGAACGCCTTTTTCCGCTTTTAAATAACCATATGCGTTATGGCCTTTAATCGACAGCGTCACGGATTTTACGCCAGCTTCATCTCCCGATTGATAGTCGAGTGTTTCGACCTTGAAGCCGCGGCGTTCTGCCCAACGTGTATACATGCGAAGCAGCATAGAAGCCCAGTCTTGAGATTCCGTACCGCCTGCACCCGAATGAAGTTCAAGAACCGCACTATTACTATCGAATTCATCACTCAGAAGCATTTGCAATTCGAATGCATCCAGCTTCTTCTTGAATCCCTTCACTTCTACGCCAAGATCTTCTTGCATCTCTGCATCGTTTTCTTCGCGTAATAATTCAAGCGTCATTTCAAGATTTTCTTGTTCATCAGTCAACTCTGTATACTCACCGACAACGTCTTTCAACGCATTTGACTCTGAGATTACTTTTTGCGCGCCGTCCTGGCTATCCCAGAAACCTGGCTCCAGCATTGCTTCATCTAATTCTTGGATTCGTGCCTCTTTGTTTTCTAAGTCAAAGAGACCCCCTAAAGTCCGCTAATTTCTTAGCTGATTTGTCAAGCTCGTTGCGTACATCGGATAATTCCATCATAATAATTTCCTCCTGAATTTGGGTCGCCTGGCAGCTTACGCTTTACCATGGCAGTTTTTATATTTCTTCTCGCTACCGCATGGGCATGGATCATTACGACCGATGTTAACTGCGCGACGCACTGGTTTCTTGCGCACTTGCTCGCCATCCTCTTTCGGATTAACGGCCTGTGCTTTGACAACTTCTTCACGTTCAAGGTTGTTACGGATTTCTGCTTTCATCACATATTTCGCTGAATCGGCTTCAATCGATGCGACCATTTCCTCAAACATTGCAAATCCTTCCGCCTGGTACTCACGAAGCGGATCTGTTTGACCATAGGCACGTAAATGGATACCGTGACGCAATTGATCCATCGCGTCAATATGATCCGTCCATTTCGAGTCAATAGCACGAAGCAAAACGACTTTTTCGAATTCGCGCATGCGCTCTTCCGACATTTCCGCTTCCTTCTCATCATACCGTTCAGTGATTGCCTCTTGGATGAACGACGTCAATTCCTCTATCGATTTCCCTTCCATAGCCGCAATTGTTACGCGTCCGTCTGGAAGTACGTTAGCACCTAAGAAATCTTCGAGTCCTTTTAGATTCCAATCGCTTTCTTTCTCTTCCGTCGTATGAATTGCCACAGCATTTGCAAGTACATTCGACAGCATTTTCTCTAGCACGCCACGGATGTTTTCTGACTCCAGAATTTCATTCCGTTCTTTGTAGATGATTTCACGCTGCAGACGTAATACATCGTCATACTGCAGCAAACGTTTCCGTGCATCAAAGTTATTTCCCTCTACCCGTTTCTGGGCAGATTCAACCGAACGAGACACCATTTTCGACTGGATTGGCGTCGTGTCGTCCATACCAAGTTTCGTCATCATCGACTTCATTTGGTCCGAACCAAAACGGCGCATCAATTCATCTTCAAGTGATAAATAGAACTGCGTAACACCCGGATCCCCTTGACGACCAGAACGTCCACGTAGCTGGTTGTCAATTCGACGCGACTCATGTCGTTCAGTACCAAGAACCGCAAGACCACCAAGTTCCTGCACGCCTTCTTCAAGTTTAATATCCGTACCACGGCCAGCCATATTCGTCGCGATTGTAACAGCGCCTTTATGACCCGCTTCCAAAATAATTTCAGCTTCACGACTGTGGTTTTTCGCATTTAAAACATTATGCTTCACACCGTATTTTGTCAAATGCTTTGAAATAATCTCAGACGTTTCAATCGCTACCGTACCGACAAGGACAGGCTGCCCTTTATCATTCCGTTCTTTGATATCTTCCGCAACCGCCTTGTACTTACCTTCCATTGAAGAGTAAATAAGATCTGCACGGTCATCACGGATCAGTGGACGATTCGTCGGAATAGCAATGACGTTCATGTTGTAAATATTACGGAACTCTTCTTCTTCCGTTTTCGCTGTCCCCGTCATACCGGACAGTTTGTCGTACATACGGAAGTAGTTTTGGAACGTAATTGTCGCAAGTGTCATCGTTTCATTCTGAACTTCTAGGCCTTCTTTTGCTTCAATCGCCTGGTGAAGTCCGTCACTGTAGCGACGACCTTTCATAAGACGTCCTGTAAATGAATCGACAATGACGACTTCGCCTTCCTGTACAACGTAATCGACATCGATATGCATACTCGCATGTGCTTTCAATGACTGATTAATCGCATGGTTAAGCGTTACGTGCTGCAAATCGAATAAGTTGTCGATACTGAACGCAGCTTCCGATTTCTCGATACCGCTTTCCGTCAACACGACACCCTTCGTCGACTCATCATATGAATAATCTTCTTCTTTTTTGAGTGATTGTGTAAATTTATTTGCCAAGCGATACAATTCGGCCGCTTTTGCAGCTTGTCCAGAAATGATTAGTGGCGTACGCGCTTCGTCGATTAAGATCGAGTCAACCTCATCTATAACTGCGTAGAACAGCGGACGCTGCACTTTATGTTCATTATAAAGCACCATGTTATCACGCAAGTAGTCGAAACCGAGTTCGTTGTTCGTGCTGTACGTAATATCCGCACTGTACGCTTCCCGTTTCTCTTCTTTCGATAAACTATTTAAGTTCAGACCGACTGAGAATCCAAGAAACTCATAAAGTTGCGCCATTTCCGTTGCATCACGGCTCGCAAGGTATTCGTTCACGGTTACAACGTGTACGCCTTGACCCGCAAGCGCGTTCAAATAAACGGAAAGCGTTGACGTCAGCGTCTTCCCTTCACCCGTTTTCATCTCCGCGATATTACCTTCGTGTAAAGCGGCAGCCCCAATAATTTGCACACGGAATGGATACATGCCTAGAACACGTTTCGACGCTTCGCGAACGACTGCAAACGCCTCAGCTTGAAGGTCATCAAGCGTTTCTCCTTTTAAGAAACGTTCTTTGAATTCGGCTGTTTTCGCTGTCAGCTGTTCATCCGTAAGCTGTTCCATCTGTGTTGCGAGCGCTTCGACCTTGTCCGCAATCTTATCAAGACGCTTCAAATCCCGTTTATTCATATCAAACATTTTATTCAATACGCTAAGCATTTAGGTCACATCCTCATTAGGTTCACCCTTCATTTTAACACTGTGAATTGCACGGTGCAAATGGTCTAGCCAAAACAGTTTAAGGAAATTTAGTAATGCGTGATAGTAGGACCGTCATACGTGGGTATTATAGGTTTTGTACGCGCCACTCCGACTGTTAGTAATTAAAATAAGACCCCTAAGCAGTATCCCGCTTAGAGGTCTTTCGAATACATTCATTTTACTCAGCTTGTTTCAATTAAGCCGTATTTACCATCGCTACGTTTATAAACGATGTTTGTGCCGTCAGAATCTGCATCTGTGAAGATGAAAAATTCGTGGCCAAGCATGTTCATTTGAAGAATGGCTTCTTCTTGGTCCATCGGTTTTAGATCGAAATTTTTTGTACGGACGATTGCAAATGCTTGGTCATCTTCTAAAGCTGATTCGCTGCTTTTTTCTTCGCTTTTATTGACCGATGCGAAGAATGCTGCAACGCCTTCACGTTCGCGGAACTTACGGTTTACTTTTGTTTTGTATTTACGGATTTGACGTTCTAGCTTGTCGACAATCAAGTCGATCGCTGCATATAGATCGTTATGACGCTCCTCTGCACGGAGTGTCAGGTTTTTCATAGGAATTGTAACTTCAACTTTAGTCTGTTTGTCATTGTACACTTTCATATTTACATTTGCAGTTGCCATCGCACTTTCATCGAAGTATCTTTCGATTTTTTGCAACTTCTTCTCGACGTGTTCACGAATTGATGGAGTTACCTCAATATTTTCACCGCGGATATTAAAGTCTAACATATGAACTCCTCCTTTAAGTTAACCTATACAGTACACTTCTACACATTCCCCATAAAGTCCTTCTAAAAACATTTAGAAAATTAAATATTTTGTCGTTTTGTGACGATTTCGTTCAAAAAATACTTTTATTCGTCCTTTGTAGCGCGTCCTGAAGCGATTTCGGAACGTCTACGAAGTTTAAGCTCTTCGACGATTAAATGTTCAATTTCTAGGTTTTCATCAAAATCATACCCGTACATGTATCCCCCACTATATGGCTTCTTCCACACAATTACGCCTTGCAGGTCGATTAATTTTTCATAGAGCGTGAATTTGATATGCAAACGGACAGCTCCACGTTCAATAGGAATATCGAACTTCGTAAAAAGCTTTGCACCACCTGGACTGATGTCTATGAAATGACAATCGCCCGGGCTCGATTCTACATCCGTTCCATTTTCAACAACAATCCGGAATTCAGCTTCAAGCGGTTCCCCAAACGTATACCTAAAATATTCAGTCCGTTTGTAAAGCATCTTGTCCACTCCGTTCCACCAAAATCTTTTTCTACCATTATAACAGACTACTTATTTTTCAACGAACTTCAGCCAAGCTTTTCGTCCGTCGCATTGTTCCGTCCAGCGTCGTTACAATTTGCTCATTGTCTGCAACCGTTTCATGAATCGTCGCATTCACTTCTTCCAGTGAGGCACTCGATTCCGTCAGTAAATCAGCAAATGAGCTTGTCATACGCCCGATGTCCGTCGTCTCCTTTGTAATCGAAGCCATCTTGTCGTCAAACATGCCAAACTTCCGGTGAAGATCACTCAATGTGTTGTGCATGATTCCGATCTTCATTTCAGCGTCCACCGACAATGCCGCCTGTGCACTAAGTTTTCCTGTACTGCTCGTCAAATTAGCACGTGAGCGATCATTCATCGTGTTAACATCTTCCAAATTGCCATTTATCTCAACCAACGTCACCGCTGTCAGTCCAGCAAGTTTCCTAATTTCATCCGCAACGACCGCGAAACCTTTGCCGTGCTCCCCAGCTCGAGCTGCTTCAATCGACGCGTTCAATGCAAGAAGATTCGTTTGTCCCGTAATCGTCTCAATCGACTTGGCAAGCGCATTCGTCTTCTCGATATTCTCCGTAAGTGCATCAAATGATCCGTTCAAATCAGTGAGATAGGTTTCCACTTCCTGCATACCCATACGCAAGTTTTGCATCACTTCTACCATGTCAGCAGATTCAGCGCGCAGACTAGCTGTGTCTTCATTCATAAGATGCGTTTCCTTATGCATATCAGCTACATCGTCTTGCGTGCGTTGTGCATTTTTTGCGATGTTCGCAATTTGCGATGCTTCCTGTTCAACACTTGCTGAAACGCTGTTCATAATTGTCAGCAGTTCTTTCTGTGCTTCCAAATGACGTCCAGCCGTCTCACCAATCGCTGTCAAATCGGCTGCAACCTGCTCAACCCCTTCATTCAGCGAACGGTGCTTGCTCTCTTCTAAAAGCCTTTGTGCTGCCTGTTCAGTCGCAAACAAATCGACTTGGATTTCCAGCTTTTTCGTCTGCTTTATTTGGATGAACAGCCCCACCGACATCAAAATCAGCACAAGCGCCAAACTGCCTTTACTCGCTGCAATTTGCTCCTGATACGGGTAGTTCGTTAAAAATACGCCCAGAACTGCTAGCGATAGTACAAAACCATAGGTCATGATCCACATTGATAAATGAACACTTGCAATACCAGCTATAAAAAAAGCGATTCCAGCTGTTGCAACAGACGGTTCTCCAATAACCCCATTCAAAATCGCCGCAAATCCCGTCACGCCAAGGACAATCCATGGAAACATATTTTCAAAAATAGGGACCTTTTTTGCCAATGCATAAAACAATAGCGTAACCACAACCGGTATTGCCATACTCACTGTCTTCAGCATCCCTTGTCCCGTAACAAAATAAAAAATCAAGCCGATGAAACTAGAGCCACCAAGTGTCACAAATAAAATGAAGTTCTTATTAGCAAATTCATTCTGCCGTATGTTGTCCGCATTATACATCTATATTCCCCCTCAAATTCCTTTTATGTGTAAAATATACCATTAATGAATAATCATTCATATGGGAGCTAGTGACTATATTTTCATATAGAATGAAAAAAACCGACTAGAGAAATAATCTCTAGCCGGGAAGTATTTATTGCTTTGTATCGTAAAATGTACCATCCCGAGCCACATTGCTGTAGGGATTGACGTAGTTTTTCATATTGTCTTTTTTTGCTTGTGATTCAGCGATGTCTGTACGAATCAATTTTGTAAATTGAGCGAGTTGCTTTTGGACATCCGCTTCCGTCGCGACAAGGCTTTTACCGAATACTACCTCTTCGGGTGTGAACGGGGCGGCAATATGCGGTTGCAGCTTATCACGATCATCGAGAAGTGCTTCGATGCCCGCAATCGTCTCATCTCGTCTATCTACCGCGGTTTCTTGCGTCAACCTCACTAACTTTTCCGTCACATCACGCCACGCTGTCAGTGCAGCCCGAATCATATTTCATCTACGTTCGCGTACTGTTTCTGCCGGTTAATCTGAATAACCTGCTTCCATGTATCGCGGAACTCCGTAATGATAGCAGACGCTTCATCGAACAGAGCACTGTCGTTTTTAATATTGCCGTCAACCAATCTGCTGTTTGCAAACTCATAGAGGACAAGCATATTTTGTGAAACTGGGTACGACTTATCGAGTGTCAACATGAGTTCGGAAATGATTGCTTGCGCTTTTTGGATAGCCTTGTTCTTTTCTTCAATATTGTTGTCATTCATCGCTCTTTTTGCTTGTAGAATGAATTTCAAACAGCCGTTATAGAGCATAAGTGTCAGCTCACCTGGCGTTGATGTATTTACAGAGTTATTTTGGTATGTTGCGTAAGGATTGTTAATAGCCATTTATATTCTATCTCCTTTTAGTTCACTGTTGTTAATTGTTACTAAATGCATTCATAAGACTAGCCGACTGTGAGTTTGCACGATTGATCGCCGTTTCCATTGCGGAGAACTGTTTCCAGTAGCGGCTTTCCATTTTTTGCAAGCGTACTTCGAAACGTTCAATCTGGCTGTTCATATCTTTTAGTGAGCGACCCAGTAAAAACTTGTCGTTAACATCGCCGACTTTTCCCGCGCGCTGAGCGATGGATGTTTGGGTCTTGTCAACAATAGTTCGAAGTTTACGAGCAAACCCTTGCTCAGCCACAGTAGCTCCATCTTTTGAGAACATTTCATGAACTTTATTCGGGTCATCACTGATTGCTTTTTTCAATTCTGTTTCATTAATAACAAGCTTACCATTGGCTGTATAGTCTTTGGACGTCGTAATACCAAGTTTTTTTAATGTGTCGCTACCTACAGTCCCCATAAGCGCTGTCCTCATCTGCGTCAGCATACTGGAAATGGTAGAGTCGTTACGAAGCGTACCACTTTTCGCTTTTTCTTCCCATTGCTTAATCTCATCTTCCTTCATATCTTTCTTCTGCTCCGCGGATAGCGGCTGGAAATCACGATATTTAGGTTCACGGATTTGTTTGTTCAAGTCTTCGATCAGCTTGTTGTACTCGTCGACGAATTTAGTGACGGAGTCGAAGATTTTATCGGTGTCTGGTGCGGAACTGAATGAGACTGTTTTCCCACTCGCATTGACACTGTTATCAGCATTAAGCGGTGCTGTTATCTGTTTTATCGAAAATTCAAAACCATTCAGTTGGAATGTGTTTGATGACCGTTGTGTTCTGAGTCCATTAATAGTGATATCGGCATTTTGGCCGGGAATATTAGTTCCGGTGTTCAAACCTAAAGATGTACCTAAATCGCCGATAACTTTAATATTTCCTTCTCCACTATTTTTTGCAGTCATTGCAATTTTCCCAGTATGTGAATCATAAAAGGCAGTTACATCGGTTTCTTTATTTAGTCTATCTAAAACCGATTTTAATGTATCAGTTTCTTTGAATTCCAATTCTATTGCATCTGTTGTCTCCTTACCATTTGCATCAATTGCATTGATCGTTATCTTAGTACCAGTAATCCCTAATTCCTTTAAAGTAGAATTCACCGATGCCGCTTTAGTTAACTGATTCTCTACAGTTTTTGGTTCTATACTTTGCACAGTAGCATTCTTAGCCAATTGGTGAATCTGAATAGACCCAGAAAAATCACTAGTAGACCCCATATTCCTAATAGCTACATCATCAGGCGAAGAAACATTCACCGTCTTCGCAGAAAACGATGTTGACAGAATCATCGTGTCAAACGTCTTTTTACTAAAATCAAACAGTTGACGGTTTGTCGTACGGTAATTATCCAGCTGCCATTCTAAGTATTGTTTCTTTTGTGTAATTTTATTGAGCGGGATACGATGTGCATTCATCATGTCCTTAATCATTGACTCCGTATCCATACCTGAAGCTAGCCCACTAACTCGCATATTATCTCACGCCTTCCTTAAATTTTCCGATCGACAAGCAAGCCGACGAATTCGCGCATTGCCGCATGGATGTCCAATAGTTTTTTGGACGGGATTTCCCGTATGACTTCGTCTGTTTTTGAATCGACGATCGTCACATAGTATTCGTTGAGCTTCTCATGATACTTGAATCGCAATTGTGTATTCGCACTTTCTAAAAACGTGTTCATGCTGTCAGTCATTTGCTTTGCCTTGTCCGCCGGCAACTGTTGTTCATTGTCGGCTTTCTGCTGCACTTTCTCCTGAATCGCTTGTACTTGCACCACCGAGACTTCCGTGTCCGGTACCGTTTTTTCTGCTAATACATTCGCTTGATTCACTACGGCTCCGCCACCCATACGACTTACCATTCGCCAAACCTCCCTGTACTATAAGAACGTTCATTATGATTTATATCGGCAAGCCCAAAAGGAAGTTGAGCAAATTGGCAATAAAAAGTATTGAACTGCCCACAAAACGATATCCATTCCTAACTAAGCTTCCCGCGACTTAACTAGATCTACTAAAATCTGAAATATACTATTTTTTATCGATAGCTAAACATATGAATTTATAAACCGAAACTTTTATAGTGTTACTACTTTATAAGAGTGAAAGAGAAGGTGCTAGATAGATATGTTTAAATCCATTAAAACAAAAATCATCATGACGGTTATGGTGTTATTCCTAATCGGAATAGCCACGATGACATTCATCAGCAGTACACAAGTAAAGAATACAACCGCAAAAAGTGCTACCGAATCAAGCGCAGCACTTATCAATGAAATCAGCTTTGCCATGGAAAACTATCTCGGGCAATACGGCAAAGGTATCGCACACTTGTCTACGACGCGAACAGTGACCGATTTTGTACTTCCTAGCGAGGACAATCCAACCAACGATTCCATCCCTGCACTCGAAATGGAATTTGAGAACTTCCTCAACGTCTACGAAGATGTAACATCCGTCTATTTTACACTTCCAACTAAGGATATTATCATCATGCCACACGCTGATCTGGGAGCCGATTTTGACCCAACAACACGTGAATGGTATCAAAATGCGGTTGCGCATCCAGACACTGTTCAATGGTCTAAACCCTACACCGATTCGGCAACTGGAGAATTGGTCATTGCCGTCTCAAAGGCCGTCCTATCAAACGGCAAAATCATTGGGGTTCTTGGTCTCGACATTCAACTTACCGCATTAGCAAATACAGTCGCAGCGAGTGATGTCGGCTACGGTGGGTTTCCAATGGTGTTGGATACGGATGGTACAGTCGTCGCCCATCCATACAGCAATGGAGAAAACTTTATGGATATGCCCTTCATCGCAGCTATGTATGAGAACGGTAACGACCAGAATATTTCCTACTATGGCTATGAAGGTGTCGACTACGTAAATGTTCACACTACATTACCCGATTTAGGTTGGAAAATTTCCGCCATCTATCAGGAAAAAAATATTAATGCAACAGCTACTACCTTGCGCACTTCAATGATTATTGTTGCACTTGTCACGCTACTGGTCATCTTCATTGCATTGTATCTCATGATTAGCCGGACCATTAGACCACTTGGCCAGTTAAATTCATTAATGGGTTCCGTATCCCAAGGTGATTTGACCGTTCGTTCTGACGTTAAGACAAATGATGAAATCGGGGAACTTGGCGATAACTTCAATATAATGATCGACAATATGAATGCCATCATTACAGTCGTCAATGGCTCTGCATCGAACGTCCGAGCAAGCTCTGAAAGTTTAAGCGCAGTTGCCGAAGAAACGAATGCATCAGGCGAAGAAGTTGCGCACGCAGTAACTGAAATTGCACATGGCGCATCGAAATCTGCAGAAGATGCGGAAATCGTTACGGAAAAAGCCTATCTTCTTGGCCAACAAATTAACGAAATCACAACCAAGGCTGGCGTTATGTCTGACATCGCGACCAAAGCCGGTGAAATGAATACCAGTGGTCAAGGTCAAATGCAAGAGTTGAAACTGTCCTTCAACAACTGGGAAACCAATTTACAATCTATGTCCGAAGTGATTGGTACGCTTGAAGATAAAGTGAGAGCTATCGGAGGCGTTATGGAAACGATCACCCAAATCTCATCACAAACGAATCTACTTGCACTAAATGCTAGCATCGAGGCCGCACGCGCAGGCGAACACGGTAAAGGATTCGCCGTCGTTGCGGATGAAGTACGAAAACTGGCAGAACAATCTGCCCGTTCAACAGAAGAAGTAAAAGTGACCGTCCAGGAACTTCAAACAGAGTCTAGACTTGTCTCTGAGCAAATGAACGAAACACGTGAAAACTTCCAGCGCCAGGGTACTGTTGTTCATGACACTGAAATCACTTTCGGAGAAATCTCGACATTGATGTCTGATATGCAAGACTCAATCGACGCAGTGTATGAGGAAGTTCAGAAAGTCTCGACTCACAAAGATGACGTCGCTGAAACAATCCAAACGATGGCAGCAACGTCACAAGAAACAGCCGCAGCCTGTGAAGAAGTAAGTGCTTCAACAGACGAACAGCTTCGCGCGATTCAGTCTGTAACAGATGCTGCGGAGACGCTGACTGAGTTGAGTGAGGAATTGAGTTTGGCGGTTAATCGGTTTAGGGTTTAAGATTTGGAAAACCGCTTAAGGCATTTTGCCCTAAGCGGTTTTTATAATGACCCATGCATGACACACTTACAAACAATTCCTGTATAATTTCTTGTTGTAACGTTCTCTTTCCCAGCGTAATCCCTCCCTTCCTCGCTCTTTTTTTACCCATCCTCCTCATTTTTTTAGCGGACGACTTGTTGATAAAGACCATTATTTTTAATGTATTCATAACAGGAGCCTGGCAATAAATACTGCGGTTCTCCTCCCATTGCAAATTCTTGTCGAATATACGTCGAACTTATTTCCATCGCTAATCCTTTATCTATCAATTGGAATCTACCATCATCATGATTTCGCAGAATAGGTGATTTCGAAATCGTGCTCAGAATGTCAATCCCGTTTCTAGCCATCACGATAAATTTATTGCGACTAATTAACTCTTCCGCCAATCGCCATTCTCCCTTTCCGATATCCACCAACAAATCAGCACCCATAATGAAATAAAAATCAGCATCAGGGAACGCTTCTTTGAAATACTCCATTGTGTAATACGTATAGTGATTACCTGGCAATACATCTAGTTCGTAATCATCCAAGATGAATTTAGGATTCTTGTCAATTGCTAGCTTTACCATTTCCACTCGATGCATGTTTTGCGTTTGCACTTGTTTATCTAACCGTTTGTTCGATGAAGGGAGAAAAATAACATAGTCCAATTTTTTACGATGTGCCACGGTTGAGGCTGTCCACAAATGAACGTTGGTCACGGGGTCGAAAGAAGAACCGTAAATACCTATTTTCATGCCTTTTTCAAACATTTTCTCAATGTCTTTCCCGGGATTTAGCTCTTGAAGATGTGCTTTTAGTTTTTCTGTCTTTTGCATCATAAGTCATTCCTCCAAAGTATAAATTTAGTATCTATTTCCTTCTATCTTGAACCTTCATTAGCTATTTAGCGCCTGTACTTTTTCTTGTTCCTCACGAATATTTCTCATTTTATTATCCCAACATTTCTGACTTAAATCCACAGGATACTGTTCTGGATTCAAGGTACGCTTATATTCATCCCACAGGAGGTTTAAATTGTTTTTAGCATACGCTTGAATTTCCTGTATGGATGGGGACATATACACAAGCTCTCCCTCTACAAAAATGTCCTGGTGTAATTCGATCGCTTCAAAGTTCGTTACAAACTTCGAGATAAACGTATGAGTCGGGTGAAACATTTTTAATTTTTCTTCCGCTTGCGGATTCTCATCCATCATAGCAATATAATCACCTTCAGCACGATTATTCACCTTATTCACAATACGATATACTCTTTTCAATCCAGGTGTTGTTACTTTCTCTGGATTCCCAGATATTTTAATGGTGTCAACCATCTTCCCATTATCATCCTCAATCGCCACCAATTTATAAACAGCACCCAGAGCAGGTTGGTCAAATGCGGTAATCACTTTTGTTCCAACACCCCATGCATCAATTTTCGCTCCTTGTGCCTTCAAGTTCATAATGGTTTTTTCATCTAAGTCGTTTGAAGCAACGATTTTCGTTTTGCTAAATCCTGCTTCATCCAACATTTTTCGAGCTTCTTTTGATAAGTAAGCCAAGTCGCCACTATCTAAACGAATTGCATTAAAATGAATGCTGTCTCCCAGTTCTTTCGCTACTTGAATCGCTATCGGCACACCAGACCGCAGCGTATCATAGGTATCCACTAAAAACGTACATTCTTTATGACGACGAGCGTATTTATGAAATGCTTTGTATTCATCTTTATACGCTTGAACCATAGAATGCGCGTGTGTTCCAGCCACAGGGATGCCAAACATCTTACCCGCTCTCACATTACTCGTTGCGGAAAATCCAGCAATATACGCCGCTCTTGTTCCCCATACCGCCGCATCAAACTCATGTGCACGTCTCGTTCCAAATTCCATTACCGTTTGTTCTCCTACCACTTGTTTGATACGTGCTGCTTTCGTCGCAATGAGTGTTTGGTAATTTACAATATTCAAGAGAGCTGTCTCTATCAATTGAGCCTCCGCCAAACTTGCTTCGACTTGTAGAATCGGTTCATTCGCGAAAACCAATTCTCCCTCTTTCATTGCTCGAATCGTTCCATTAAAGCGCACGGTTTGCAAATAGGCCAAGAAATCTTCTTCATAACCCAATTCTTCACGTAAATAAGCAAGATCACTATCCGTAAAACGGTACTCTTTAATAAATTCAATGATTCGTTCCAGTCCTGCAAAAATACCGTAACCCGTTTCAAAAGGCAACTTGCGGAAATAGAGTTCAAACACTGCTCGTTTGTTGTGCATATTATCTTCCCAATACGTTTCCGCCATGTTAATTTGGTACAAATCCGTGTGTAGTGCTAGCCCATCATCTTGATATTTTTTAGTCATTTATTTTTCCTCCTCTATTTTAGTTTTCATCATTTTCACCACACTTCTTTGGTTCCGCATTAAATTAACGATTATACATTTGTTAATTGTTGCACAAAAAATAAAAACAGTTTCCGTTCCTTTGTTTACGATAGATTTTGGACACCTTACGAAGCCACTGAAAAAGCCCGATTTCCTTACATCCCGTTGATTTCCGTTCCGAGCGGACGCTTTCCACTACAATCAACTAGTCCTAACTATAAAAAAACTTTTTCAGTGCCCTCGCCTGCCACAGAAGGCATCCCTATTTCATTGAATTACAAATTCACACATTTAGCGCCAAATCGAAGGGGTAATGTCTACATCTACAAATCGGTATAATTTTGTTGGTCGTTTCGTAGTGCTTGTCGGTTCTGCTGTTTTAGGAACTTGATTTTCGTCTAACGCTTCTACGATGAAAGGCAGACGTGGTGCTTTCCTAAAGAACCCAGGCTTACTACTCACAACAGGGTCATTAATAATCGCAAGCAACACCTGGCGCAACTCTTCCAACTTGAATTCTTCCGTTAAAAAGTTTTTAACCACCGTTGTTTGAAACACATCTTTTCGAACGGCTTCCAAAGCATCTTTAATCACTTGAGAATGGTCAAAAGCCAATTCTAACGCAAAGACTTCATCGATCGTGAATAATTGAACATCGTCTGCATCATCAGCAGCTTCCCTACTTTTAATGTTTTCTTCAGGAACAATTGCGTAATGAGCATTAGATAGTATCCATCCGCGTTTATCTCTCCCTAATTTGTCATACACACCATAGTGTTCGATGTGAATGCCGTCTACACCTGTTTCTTCTTTTAGTTCCCGCTTAGCCGCTTCGTAAGCTGTTTCTTCTGGATGGATAAACCCTCCTGGTAAAGCCCATTTTCCGCCTTCGATGTTAGGTTCACCTTCTGCATCGAACGCTGCCCGCTTAATCAACATCAAAGCTAATGAGTGAGCTGAGGTCGATCCACTGTCAACAGTCGATTCCTCATTTGGGATTAACGTAAATATCGCAATATCACTTGTATAGCCATCCGGCGTTCTGTACTGACTCGAATCATAATTTTGTAGTGCATCTTCTTCTGTTTTAAATGTAGACATTCGATTTCATCTCCTTTGCTTAAAACAAAAAAAACACTTTCAATTAACAATTAACAAACTGTTAATTTAAGTGTATATCAGGTACATACTAAAAGCAAGAAAAACAGTAGATAACCTATTTAAATAACTATCCGCCCGCTCCCCTATCAATACTAACAAGCTCATTAAACGCTCCTACTTTACAAACGGGTACATGATACTAATTGATGAGTATTACTGTTAACAGAAGGAACAACAATTTAGCTATAACCTGCTTAAAAAAACCATTAACGGGTATTCTACTCCTTACAAGAATAGGAGTGATTTACCCATGTCTGATGTTCAACAAAACTGTCCCCTTACATCCGTGGAGGCAATTAATACAATTGAAGAACTAGCGGGGATATATCCTACATATAGGAGGGCACATGCAAAAGGAATTGGATTTGATGCAACATTCTCTCCGAATGGTTGTGCCGCCCCTTACACAACTGCTTCCCATCTACTACAAAATAAGACTTCCGCAATCGTACGTTTTTCACATAGTACACCAAATCCTGACCCTTCTGAACAATTTGTACCCGTAAAAGGGATGTCCGTTCAATTTCAATTACCTGAAGGGGCAGTTACCAATCTTACAATGGTCACCGTACCGGTTTTCATTACGAAAACGCCTGAGGAGTTTATACAATTACTGCAAGCCGTTAAGGGTGACAAACTATCATTCACCGAAAGACTTTCCACCCTAAAGAATAATCCGAATTTCCATGCAGCGTCGAAAATCTTAAAAAATAGTATACCACCGAAAAGCTTTGCAACAGGACGCTACTACAGCATTCACGCTTATTATTTGATCAATGAAGACAAACAACGCCAAGCCGTGAAATTCGAATGGGAGCCTACAGATAGCAGTAAGAACCCTTCCCGTATCTCGTCTCTGTCTAACAATGGAAATCCCATGGAGGATGAGCTAGTGAATCGCTTGAAGAATGGACCCATTCGTTTCAATTTAATGATCCAACTGGCACAACCAGGAGATTCTATTAATGACTCTACACAAGAATGGCCAGACAGCCGAGAAAAAATTTGTATTGGTACACTTTCCATACTTGAAAGACGATCTGATAATGCGGAGCATCATGTATTCGACCCAACTGTCGTGACTGATGGTCTTCAATGTTCGGATGATCCTGTGCTTCACTTTCGGAGGGCAGCCTACGCGGAATCAGCAAAACGAAGGCATCGTTTTGTAGAATTAATGGATGAGTGAACAGAAGCCCCCAACAA
Organism: uncultured Sporosarcina sp.; assembly: GCA_964632025.1. GTDB lineage: Bacteria > Bacillota > Bacilli > Bacillales_A > Planococcaceae > Sporosarcina. The sequence goes on along the minus strand of CAZWAW010000039.1, from coordinate 20 downwards.
GAAACGATTACATGTACCAG
>CAZWAW010000038.1:13922-25573 GCA_964632025.1 uncultured Sporosarcina sp. | reverse complement strand
TTTCGTTGTTTTCATTATGTCGCAAAGACAACTTATTAAATATACCAGTCTATCTTATAGAATGCAAGACCTATTTTAAAATAGTTTTCATTTTTATTTCAATCGCACAGGGATGCACTATCTCAAGCCTTTTTTCATCATTACATATTAAACATCCTTCTACTCCAATATCTTTTCTATAGCAAGATGACGATTCCTAGTTAAATCCAAAATAGATCCATCCACACTCTTCTTTACCATTGGACGTAATCTTGCGTCACGGTGAACGAATATAACTTCCCCTACTTCTCCATTTGTCAGTAACACCTTTGTTCCAATGGAAAGATTACCAACAAGGTCATGCAATGCTTGGACAACTTTAATATCAAATTTCCCAAACTCTTCTTCCTTTATCATCTCAATTACCTTAAACGAAGACTCCTTTGAACGATGAACCCGTTCTGATGTCATTGCATGGAAGACATCTGCAACTGCCAGGACTTGTGAAAACACGGAAATTTGATTTGATTTCTCTCTACGTGGATAACCGCTACCGTCGAGACGCTCATGATGCTGGAAGATTGCCAACTTCATTTCTTGTCGCAAAAGGGATGTGTCTTGAATCATTTGATAACTATATAATGTATGTTGCTTTACCTCGTCGAATTGATCTTTTGTTAAAAATGCTGCTTTTTCCGTAATTGCCACATCAATTTTAGCCATTCCACAATCTGCGAGCACACCTGCAAGTCCCAGTTGTAAAGTCTGGCCTGTTGGAAATCCAATCTGCCTACTGATAGCAGCAGCCAGTATCCCAACACCAATTGAATGATGGTATGTGTAGTCTTTGGCATTTGAAAACTCGTTTAATAATGCTAACATCTTTTTCTGTTCAATAAACGCGTCTAATAGAGGTATCACTATTGAACGAACTTTTGCTATATCCGGACGTACACCTGCACGCCATCCGAGAAACTCCTTTTTATAGCTATGAACCGCGTCGCTGTATCGAGTTTGTAGATCTGCCTGTTTTATAGGTATTTTTGCAAGCACGTCATCTGGATTCACTGGACCCTCGTTATCATCATATACATCTTCTCTTTTAACGACGAGTCGTTCTTGGACTTTAACTTTTTTTACACTGAATGCATTCAAAACCTTTATATGCTCCGATGAGAGCTCAGTATCTTTTCTAAGGATTGGGTAGATTGTATTTACGAAAATGTCTTCACTTGTAATTATACCTGGGCGCAGGTCACTTGTTTTTACATAGGTTTCTGTCATCAATATTACCTACCTTCACCTTATAGTTCTTTCTATCATACTCTAAATATTTCAATTAAACGACGAGATTATATAAATAGGCGGAACAAAAACGAAAGCGCCTGTTCAGGGCTGACAGGCATAAGGCGAGTAAAGAAAGGCAGTCTAAGTTAACGACGTCGTGTCGCAATGTCTACGTGACCTACTTCCTGTGGGCCTCTAGGCGCTGGAGTCTAAACATGAAAACTCTATGTTGCAGCTTACCCACAGTCCGTGATTTTATTGTTTCTTAAGCTATAAAAAAAGGTTATTGAAATGGCCATTTCGACCATTTCAATAACCTTTTCACTTAAGACTCCGTATCTGTATCTTCGTCGTCTTCCTCAATAGAAGATGACTCAACGTTTTCATTATTTTCAGAAGGGACTTCAAGCTCGACAACAGTATTGTCGTCTAGTTCTAGTTCTTCTTCCTCTTTCACAACTTTTGCGACAGTCGCGACAAGTTCATCTTCTCCTAGGCGGATTAAACGTACTCCCTGCGTACTACGTCCAATAACAGAAATATCTTCAATATCCATACGAATCAAAATGCCATGTATCGTAATAAGCATTAAATCTTCAGTGCCATCTACTGTCTTCATCGCAACGAGAAGACCATTGCGCTCTGTCACATTCAATGTCTTCAGACCGTAACCGCCACGAGTTTGAATACGATATTCATCTTCAGGCGTACGTTTTCCGAACCCTTTTTCTGTGACAACTAGAATTTCAGCGCCTTCATGCACTGTATCCATGCCAATAACAATGTCACCTTCACGTAGACGGATACCACGAACTCCACCTGCTATCCGCCCCATAGAACGAATATCTGTCTCATTGAACTTGATTAACATGCCATCCTTTGTACCAATAGAAATGTTTTCATCACCTTTGGTCATTTTAACACCGATAAGTTCATCGTCGCCTCGAAGGGTAAGTGCTATCAATCCATTTGAACGAATGTTAGCAAATTCAGAAACAGGTGTACGTTTAACAATCCCGTTACGAGTTGAGAAGAATAAGTATTTGTCATCCTCAAATACATCTACAGGAATCATGGCTGTTACTTTCTCATCTTTATCGACACCTAACAGGTTAATGATAGGTAAACCTTTTGCAGTCCGGCTAAATTCAGGTACTTGGTAGCCTTTTGTACGGAATACCCGTCCTCTGCTTGTGAAGAACAAGATGGTATCATGCGTCGACGTATTCAATAAATGTTCAACGAAGTCGTCGTCATTCGTACCCATCCCTTGTATACCACGACCACCACGACGCTGGCTACGGTACGTATTAGCAGGCAAACGTTTAATGTAACCATTATGTGTGAGTGTCAAAACTGAGTTTTCGACGGGGATAAGATCTTCGTCCTCGATCATTTCAGCGCCGCCCAGTGTAATTTCCGTTCTACGTTTATCTTCAAAGCGAATTTTCACTTCGAGCAATTCCTCACGAATAATCTCAAGCAGTTTTGATTCATCTGCAAGAATTGCACGGAGTTCAGACATAAGAAGTTGCAACGCTTCGTATTCACTTTCAATTTTGTCCCGCTCAAGTCCTGTCAAACGTTGAAGACGCATATCAAGAATAGCCTGCGCTTGACGATCAGATAAATTAAATTGATCCATCAACCCTGTTTTTGCTTCATCCGTTGTTTTAGATGAACGAATAAGGGCGATGATTCTATCAATATTATCAAGTGCGATGCGCAATCCTTCTAAAATGTGTGCGCGATCTTCTGCTTTTTTCAGGTCGTACTGAGTACGTCTGCGGATGACAACTTTTTGATGTTCAAGGTAATGGTACAAAATTTCCTTTAAAGTGAGGATTTTTGGTTGACCATCAACGAGTGCCAACATATTGACGCCGAAACTAGATTGCAATGCCGTTTGCTTATACAAATTGTTTAACAGTACATTGGCATTTGCATCGCGACGCACTTCCATTACTATTCGCATTCCCGTACGATCCGATTCATCGCGCAAATCAGTAATGCCATCGATTTTCTTATCACGTACCAACTCAGCAATTTTTTCAATCAGACGTGCCTTGTTTACCTGGAATGGCAGCTCATGTACAAGGATTGTTTCCCTGCCATTCGATTGCTGTTCAATTTCGACTCTACCGCGAATGATAACTGAACCCCGCCCAGTTTCATAGGCTCTTCTAATTCCGCTACGGCCAAGAATGATCCCGCCAGTTGGAAAGTCTGGGCCAGGGATAATTTCCATCAATTCTTCCGTTGTAATCGCAGGATTTTCAGCAAGCGCAAGGACGGCATCAATTGTTTCTCCTAGATGATGCGGAGGTATATTTGTTGCCATTCCGACCGCAATACCGGTTGTCCCGTTGACAAGTAAGTTCGGATAACGACTTGGGAGAACAATTGGTTCTCTCTCTTGTCCGTCATAGTTGTCTTGGTAATCGACAGTGTCTTTATTAATGTCTCGAAGTAGCTCCATTGCAATACGCGACATACGAGATTCTGTATACCGCATCGCAGCTGCACCATCGCCATCGACAGAACCAAAGTTACCATGACCATCGACGAGCATATAACGGTAATTGAAATCCTGGGCCATCCGAACCATCGTGTCATACACAGCACTATCACCATGCGGATGATACTTACCGATGACGTCTCCGACAATACGTGCGGATTTCTTATGCGGTTTATCAGCGGTATTTCCGAGATCCTGCATTGCATACAGAATACGGCGATGGACCGGCTTTAAACCATCCCTCACATCGGGGAGCGCACGCGAAACGATGACACTCATTGCATAATCAAGAAAAGATGTCTTCATTTCCGTACTAATATTAATCCCCTTAACACCACGTTGCGGCATATCTGCCATTGTTGTTAGACTCCTTTCAACTCAAAGATCCTTTGGAAAAGATAGTTCAATTGCCTGACTAGATTATGTTGAAATAAAAAACTCCATTGAATTTACTATGGCTTTGGCTACCCTGTGTCAGCGACTGGTACTGAAAGGCGCATTCGCTCAGTTTTTATAGGTATTGGTTTGTTCAATCAATAGAGACATTCTTCATTTCAACTAACCATTCAGGTATCTATATTTTTCACATACATTGCATTTTCTTCGATAAATTTACGTCGTGGTTCGACTTCATCTCCCATAAGCTGCTGGAATGTTGAATCGGCGTCAAACGCATCTTCAAGGTGAACTTGAAGCAGTGTCCGCTGATCAGGATCCATTGTTGTATCCCATAACTGCGTTGCATCCATTTCTCCAAGTCCTTTGTAACGGGTGATAACTGGTTTTGGTATAGGCGAGATCCGCTCAAGAATTGCTTGGAGTTCCGTCTCAGTGTAGCAATACTCTTCGGTTTTCCCTTGCTTCACGCGATAAAGAGGTGGCTGGGCGATATAAACGTACCCTGCTTCAATAAGCGGTCGCATAAAGCGGAAGAAGAAGGTCAATAGAAGCGTGCGAATATGTGCACCATCGACATCAGCATCAGTCATAATAACGAGTTTATGATAACGTGCCTTGGAAAGATTGAACTCTTCTCCAATGCCAGTACCAAGAGCCGTGATCATTGCACGTATTTCTAAGTTACCTAAAATACGATCAAGACGTGCTTTTTCAACGTTCAAGATTTTTCCTCGAAGCGGAAGAATTGCTTGGAAGTGACGGTCACGTCCCATTTTAGCTGAACCGCCCGCCGAGTCACCTTCAACAATATACAGTTCACTTATAGCTGGATCACGTGATGAACAGTCTGCCAGTTTCCCTGGAAGACTCGACACTTCAAGCGCCGATTTTCGGCGTGTGAATTCACGCGCGTTTTTTGCAGCAAGTCGTGCCCTTGCTGCCATAAGGCTTTTATCAATAATTTGACGCGACGTTGTCGGATTTTCAAGCAGGAATCGTTGGAATCCTTCTGAAAACAATGAATTAGTAATCGTACTAACTTCAGAGTTACCAAGCTTTGTTTTCGTCTGTCCCTCAAATTGTGGATCCGGATGTTTAATTGAAATGATGGCCGTTAGTCCTTCACGCACGTCATCACCAGACAAGTTCGGATCAGCTTCTTTTAGCACGCCATTTTTGCGAGAGTAATCGTTAATAACGCGTGTCAGTGCCGTCTTGAAGCCTGATTCATGCGTACCACCCTCGTAGGTATTAATATTGTTAGCAAATGAAAACAGGTTTTCTGCGTAGCCGCTATTGTATTGCATCGCGATTTCGATTGAAATCCCGTCTTTTTCACCTTCAATGTATATGGGTTCATCATGAATAGGCTCTTTGTTTTTATTCAAATGTTCAACGTACGACTTGATGCCGCCTTCGTAGTAATAGATGTCGCTCCGTTCTTCTTCCCCGCGCTCATCCGTAATCGTAATTCGTAGACCGCGGTTCAGATAAGCAAGCTCACGAAGTCGGTTTGCCAAAATCTCATACTCATATACTGTTGTTTCCGTAAAAATCTCTGGGTCTGCTTTGAAACGGATTCTGGTTCCAGTTTCATCAGTTTCGCCGACTACACTAAGCTCTTTTGATACAGCACCACGTTCAAATTCGATGAAATGAACTTCCCCGTCGCGTCTTACATACACTTCTGTCGTTGCCGACAGCGCGTTCACAACAGATGCACCAACTCCGTGTAAACCACCCGAAACCTTATAGCCTCCACCGCCAAATTTACCACCGGCGTGAAGTACAGTCATAATAACTTCGACTGCAGGCCGGCCTGTAGATTCCTGAGTACCTACCGGAATACCGCGGCCATTATCATCGACTCGGATCCAATCATCCTTTTCTATCGTCACTTCGATATGGTCACAGTGGCCTGCAAGTGCCTCATCAATACTATTATCTACAATTTCCCATACAAGATGGTGAAGTCCTCTAGAACTTGTTGTCCCGATATACATACCTGGACGTTTGCGGACAGCTTCCAATCCTTCTAAGACTTGGATTTGATTTTCATCATAAGCCATCTGCATATCTTTCTCTTCCATTGCCAAACTGTTCACCTTCCCTTTCCGAACGTCTAACATTTGTATTACTGGTGTTTATATAAAGGGGTGACTCAATTGTCATTCCCCTCTTTTAGTGACTTCGCCTGCCGTAACTTCGAATATGTCTGCCTGACGAATTGTTTCATGGTCAATCCCTGCTACGTTCGTCGTCGTGACAATTGTCTGCACTTCTCCTTGAATTGTGTTCAAGAGATGGGATTGTCGGTAATCATCAAGTTCAGACAGGACATCATCCAGCAGAAGGACAGGCGCTTCCCCAACTTCTTGCTTTACAAGTTCTATTTCCGCAAGTTTAAGGGACAGCGCCGTTGTCCGCTGCTGCCCCTGCGATCCATACGTTTGAATGTCGTAGCCGTTGACGAAAAAGTGAAGATCGTCTCTATGTGGTCCAATCAAGGTCATGCCGCGATCTAGTTCACGGCGCCTCGCTTCCAGCAATCGCTGACCGAGTATCGACTGCATCTGTTCCACAGTCTGTCCCGAATCAAGTTCTTTTAGTGTCCCATAAGAAACTTGAAGGGATTCAATACCACGAGAAATTCCTTTATGGATTGGTTCTGCCCATTTTTGTAAAAGTTCCATGAAATAAAATCGTTTACGAATAACTTGGACAGCTACTTGAATATACTGCTCTGTATATATATCAAACATGACATCGTTAAGATTTAGTTTTCCGCGATTGTCTTTTAAAATAGCATTGCGCTGTTTGAGTACTTTTTGAAATGTTAAAAGGTCATGTAAATAAGTTGGTGAAATTTGACCGATTTCCATATCTAGAAACCGTCTTCTTACTTGGGGACTGCCTTTTACAAGATTTAAGTCTTCTGGGGCAAACATGACGACATTCAATTGGCCAATGTACAAGCTAAGGCGTTTCTGTTCAAGATGATTAACACGCGCTTTTTTGCCTTTTTTCGAAATGACCAACTCTAATGGCAGTCGTCCATATTTACGTTGTATGTCCCCTTCTATTTTACCATATTCTCGGTCCCAGCGTATTAATTCACGATCATTTGAAGTTCTATGCGATTTTGCCATAGAAAGAACATAAATTGCTTCCATGATGTTTGTTTTCCCCTGAGCATTTTCACCAATTAACACATTGATTTGCGGGGAAAATGAAAGGTCAAGTGAATCATAATTTCGATAATCGGTTAATGCAAGTCGTTCAATATACATCCGTTTGACCGTCTGTTAGTTCAGTTACTTTATAGGTGCCGACATTGGGAATTTTAACAATATCTCCGTCACGAAGTTTTTTACCTCGTCGCTGTTCCTCCTCGCCGTTAACGTAGACGATGTATTCATCTAGAAACCATTTAGCCATACCGCCTGAACTAATTGTATTCGTCATTTTTAATAATTGTCCTAGAGTTATGAACTCTGTATCAATTGTAAGATTTTCCATGGGGTCTCAACCTTTCGCAAGTTAGTCTGTCTTTCTATTTTAGCTGACTTTCAGCAGTAAGTAAAAAGGATAGTCAAATAAGTGACTATCCTTCAAGATTCAGTATGTTCGTACTGGGAGAATAAGTTGCAAGATTGAATCGTCATCAACGGATTTCAAGATGAAAGGTCGCATAGCTCCCGTAAATTGAATCGTTATGTCTTGTCCATCAATTGCTTTCAATGCATCCATCATGTATTTAGCACTAAAGGAGATATTCAACTCTTCTCCTGTTACACCAATTGCTTCTACCAATTCTTCAACCTTACCTACATCAGGTGAATTTGAAGAGATTTCAATGACTTTTCCTTCATTGGCTGAGAAACGGACAATGTTGTTGCGTTCTTCACGTGCTAGAAGCGAAGCTCTATCAATTGCCTGAAGAAGAAGTCGGCCATTTACAGTTACTGATGTTTTATATTCTAACGGAATGAGACGTGAAGTATCTGGGTAATTGCCCTCCAATAGGCGTGAGTAAAATAATACACCACGTGTTTTGAATAACACTTGTTGATCTGCAATGACAATATCCACAAGTTCACCATTATCAGGCAAGATCTTGTTTAGTTCTTGAAGACTTTTCCCAGGGATAACGACACTAAATGGAACTTCTGGCATCTCTTCAGGTATCGTCAATCTTCTTGCCAATCTATGGCTATCAGTTGCGATACAAGCAAGCCCACCATCTTTTGCTTCCCAAAGTACGCCTGTTAATACCGGTCTAGTTTCTTGTTGAGATACAGCAAAGACTGTTTCGCGAATAATCGATTTCATCAGATCTGCTGGCAATGAAAATAGATAATCATCTTTTACTTCTGGCAGAACCGGGTAATCTTCTGGGTCTAATCCAATTAGATGGAATTCAGATTTACCGGATTGAATATGTGTTTGAAGTCCGTTTGCAACTTCAATTATTACTTCATTCGTAGGTAGTTTTCGTACAATTTCGCTAAAAACTTTAGCTTGCAGCACAATGCTTCCTTTTTCTACGACTCGAATAATCTGTTCTCCATTATCTTCTGCAGGTATGAATGTACAGATAGTAATATCTGAATCACTTCCTGTTAACGTCATTCCTTTTTCGTCCACTTCAATCTTTATTCCTGTCAAAATTGGAATCGCAACTTTTTGGCTGATGGCTTTCATAACGTCGCTTAATCCATCAAGCAACTTATCTCTCATAATTTCAAATTTCATTCTATACCCTCGCTTAATATATATAGTATTAGTTATTAATAAAATAGTAGTAATAGTAGTAGGGGCTGTGGATATGTGGGTAAGTCTATTTTCCCTTGACGCCCAAACGTTTTCCACATGTGTATAACCTGTTCGTAGGTGTGCACCACTTATTAGATGTTATGCACAGGTCATCCTCTACCAAGGACATTACGAATATCTTGAACGTCTTGTTGCAAAGCTTGATCGTCTTTTAACATTTGTCTAATCTTCTCGTGTGCGTGAATGACAGTCGAATGATCTCGTCCACCAAACTCAGATCCAATCTTAGGTAGGGAGAAATCCGTGAGTTCTCTAGATAGGAACATGGCAATTTGTCGAGGAAATGCAATGGCCCTGGTTCTTTTCTTCGCAGTGAAATCCTCTAGACGTATGTCAAAGTGCTCTCCAACTGCTTTTTGGATATCAAGAATCGTTACAGTGCGCGGTCTTGAATTTGGAATGATATCTTTCAAGGCTTCCGCAGCAAGATCTGTATTGATATCTGAATTAACAAGTGATGAATAGGCAACAACGCGTATAAGAGCCCCTTCTAGTTCACGTATGTTTGAGTCAATTTGATTGGCAATGTAAAGCATGACTTCATTTGGGATATCAACAAGCCCGTCTGCCTTAGCTTTTTTACGCAAAATTGCAATACGTGTTTCCAAGTCCGGAGGTGCTATGTCTGTGATCAAACCCCATTCAAAACGGGATCTAAGTCTATCTTCAAGGGTTGGAATCTCTTTTGGAGGTCGGTCACTTGAAATAACAATCTGTTTCGATTCTTCGTGGAGTGTGTTGAATGTATGGAAAAACTCTTCTTGTGTTTGTTCTTTTCCCGCAAGGAATTGAATATCATCTATTAAGAGCACGTCTACATTCCGATAACGATTTCGGAACTCGACAGCTTTATTATCGCGAATAGAGTTAATGAATTCATTTGTAAACTTCTCAGATGAAAGATACATAACTTTTGCTGATGGGTTCTGTTCGAGTACATAATGTCCAATTGCATGCATTAAGTGTGTCTTTCCAAGCCCTACGCCCCCATAGATAAACAATGGATTATAGGCTTTCGCTGGTGCTTCAGCAACGGCAAGTGACGCTGCATGGGCAAAACGATTTCCTGAACCAATGACGAACGTGTCGAACGTATATTTTAGATTAAGCATGCCAGGTGCCGACGTCAATGGAACTTTTTCTATAGGTTTAACAGTCGGTTTAGGTAGCATGAAATCATTTTCTTCCATGTTTTTAGGTACAACAAACTGAATGATTCGGTCTTCGCCGGTCAATTCGGATAGAATTCCAGTAATAAGATGTACATAGTGGTTTTCAAGCCAGTCTTTTGCAAATGAGTTCGGTGCGGCGATTGTGACATTCTCTTCGCCGTAAGACATCAGTTTTGTCGACTTTAACCAAGTTTCAAAACTGGGCCTTGAAATTTTCTGCTCAACCTTCGATAAAACTTCAATCCATAATTCTTCTAAGTGTTCCAAACGTGTGCCTCCTTTACAGTGAAAATAAAAAACCCGAGGATATGTATTATACACAGTTTTTCGTTGTGTGGATAACAATTATGCAAAAGTGTTGAAAAAAGTATCCACAATGTATTAACAACTGTGGATAACAAAATTGCTATAAAATTATGTGCATAACAAATTCATCTCATTGTAACAGGAAATATTGTGGATTACAAGGAGTCTTGAACCTTATCCACAGCGCGAACAGTTGTGGATGAATTCTTTATCCACAGGTCTTAGTATGTGAGGAAGATGTCGATAAGCAGTGTGCATAAAAAAAGTCCGTAAAATACTATCCACATGATTATTGAAAAAAGGTGGGAGGCACTGTGGATAATTTATTAGGACGAAATTAGGGAAACTAAATGGCCTAAATTACTGACGAATAGGAAAGGGTTGACTTTTACCCTGGAAATCCGATATACTATTCAAGACTGTCACAGTAATAAATAGACAATCAATGCAGGAGGTGTCTTAAAAGATGAAACGTACTTACCAACCAAATAAACGTAAACGTAGTAAAGTTCACGGCTTCCGTGAAAGAATGAGCACGAAAAGCGGACGCAGAATTCTAGCAGCTCGTCGTCGTAAAGGAAGAAAAGTCCTATCAGCATAAGGCCACTGACATTTCAGTGGTCTTTTTTCTTGTTTATTAATGAAGAACTATAATCATAGATGACGGAGCAGGTGTATGAGATGAACAGACGTCAACGGATAAAGAAAAATGAGGAATTCCAAGAAGTATTCAAAAAAGGGAAGTCGTTTGCTAATCGACAATTTGTTGTGTATTCCTATAGGAAGGAAGATCAACCAGAATTCAGGATTGGTCTTTCCGTCAGTAAAAAAGTAGGCAATGCAGTCGTCCGAAATAGGATCAAACGGTATTTACGACAGTCCTTCCTTGAAATGAAAGACGAGCTGCGCAACGATATGGATTATGTCATCATCGCCAGACATCAGGCGGCCAAACTCGATTTCCACGAAACGAAGAAGAACTTGCAACACGTGTTACGTATTTCTCGCGTCTTAAAGAAGTAGAAGGATGTAAATGAACATGATAAACTGTTAGTATCGGTCGATAGGGCCTTTTAACTTCACTCGGCAGGGGTCGAAACCCCTGCCGAATGAAGTTAAAGCCTCCGGCGGATGTCACAGATTTTGAAGGGAAT
>CAZWAW010000038.1:0-13822 GCA_964632025.1 uncultured Sporosarcina sp. | reverse complement strand
TTATTTGAATAAGATAAGATTTGGGGGAACTGATTTGAAAAAGAAATTAGCATTAATCCTCATACTGACAGCATTGTCGGTATTTCTTGCGGGATGTTCGGAGTTCCAACAACCAATTTACGAGGATAGTGAAGGATTTTGGAACAAATTTGTCGTCTGGCCGTTAGTTTCTCTAATAACGACATTTAAAGACATACTTGGCACATACGGGTACGGTATTGTTGCAGTTACAATTATAATTCGACTTGTCTTGCTTCCATTAATGATTAAGCAGACACAAAGTTCAAAACGGATGCAGGAAATCCAGCCTGAACTGAAGGCGCTCAAAGAGAAATACAAATCAAAAGACGCAGTTACACAACAAAAGTATCGTGAAGAAATGCAAAAAATTATGTCAGAGCGAAAAATCAATCCGGCGGCAGGCTGCTTACCAGTCTTAATCCAAATGCCAATTCTATTTGGTTTCTATCATGCCATCAGCCGAATGAATGTCACATACGATATCGGAGATTTCTTATGGTTTGAACTTGCAGCGCCTAGTATTACACTTGCAGTTTTGGCAGGGGCTATGCAGTTTATTGTTCTACGTACAGGTCCTGCAATGGACAACCCACAAATGAAAGTAATGATGTACATCATGCCGTTCATGATTATGATCTTCGGTTCATTCTTACCGGCAGCACTTTCACTTTACTGGGTTATCGGTAATATCATTTCAATTATCCAAAATATCTTCATTTACAAGCCATTTAAGAAAAAGGAAGTGGAACTTGTAAAAGTGGGAGGGAAACGGAAATGACAAGGACGACGCGAAGGGGAACCACGGTTGAATTAGCGATTTCATCAGCATTGACAGCACTTGGCGTTACGCGTGATGAAGTAGAAGTCGAAGTGATCAATCACGGGAGAAAAGGATTTCTAGGTTTCGGTGCAAAAGAAGCTGAAGTAACCGTAACTATTGTAAATTTTGAAGAACCTTCCGTCCCTGAAAAGGTATCGGCGCCTGAAGAAGCAGAACCTGTAATGGAAATACAGCAATTTGAGATTGAAGTTATTGATGAATCTATTGAACCTCTTGTGGAGAAAGAGAAAGTCCAAATCGAAGGATTATCTGATGAAACCGCAATTGAAGAAACGGAACACTATTTAAAAATGATTGCAATTGGAATGGGTATCGATGACATTCAAATTAGCCATGAAACTAACGGTAAATATGTTACTTTTCAAATGGAAAGTGCGAAAGCTGCATTACTGATTGGGAAACGTGGACAAACGCTAAATGCTCTCCAGCAATTATCGCAGCTTGTAACGAACAAATTGGCCAGTCAATTCAAGGTCGTTCGGATAGATATTGGTGATTACAGGGAGCGCCGTGAACAATCATTGGAACAATTAGCTGTACGAATGGCTGATAAAGCAGTTCGTACCGGAAAAAAAATCCAGTTAGAACCGATGGCTTCCTATGAAAGAAAAGTCATTCATAATGCTTTATCACGACGATTGGATATTGAAACGTATTCAGAGGGAACTGATCCATTCAGGTATCTAGTCATTGAATCCGTTAGGTAAAAAAAAGTCCCGCAAAGACGAACCCTGTCTCTGCGGGACTTTTTTTGTATTAATTGTAAAGATGACTTAACTTATCCACATTATTTAAATTGCGACACTAGGAGGATGGGAGGATTTGTGATAATATATTATGTTAGATAGTCGTGTCCGAAATAGGTTATCCACATGTGAGTAACCAAGTCAGGAAGGTGAAAAACGTGCATTTTGATACAATAGCTGCCATCTCGACTCCAATGGGGGAAGGTGCAATTGCCATCGTCAGGTTAAGTGGGGACGAAGCTGTCCAAATAGCGGATCGTATTTTCCGTTCACCGTCTGGTAAGAGGCTAAATGAAGAACAATCACATACAATCCATTATGGTCATTTAATAGATCCATCAACTGATGAAATTGTCGAAGAAGTAATGGTTTCTCTTATGAAAGCACCAAAAACATTTACACGTGAAGACGTCGTAGAAGTAAACTGTCATGGGGGAATTGTTGCCGTCACTCGTGTTCTTCAATTAGTGTTAAAGCAAGGGGCGCGTCTTGCAGAACCCGGTGAATTCACAAAACGTGCATTCCTTAATGGGCGAATTGATTTGTCTCAAGCCGAAGCGGTCATGGATCTTATTCGTGCGAAGACAGACCGTGCCATGAATGTTGCACTCAATCAGATGGAAGGAAAACTTTCTCGGTTGATCGGTGGATTACGACAAGCGCTTATTGAAACGCTAGCGCAAGTTGAAGTAAATATCGATTATCCGGAATACGATGACGTCGAAGAAATGACAATCCCGCTGATGATTGAAAAAAGTACGTGGGTGAGAAATGAAATCGATAAATTGTTGCAAACTTCGTCTCAAGGGAAAATTCTTCGAGAAGGCCTGTCCACAGTTATTATTGGGAGGCCCAATGTAGGGAAATCTTCCTTGCTAAACAGCATCATTCAAGAAAATAAAGCAATTGTAACCGACATTGCGGGGACGACGCGTGATATTATTGAAGAGTACGTCAATGTACGAGGTGTTCCGCTTCGTCTCGTCGATACAGCTGGAATCAGGGAAACAGAAGATATTGTGGAACGAATCGGTGTCGAGAAGTCGAGGAAAGTGTTGAAGGAAGCGGATTTAATTCTACTCGTTCTTAACAGTTCTGAAGAGTTGTCGATAGAAGACGAACGATTATTTGAAGTGGTATCGGGAATGGATACAATTTTTGTTATCAATAAAACCGACCTTCCACAAAAAATTGACATGCAAAAAGTGATAGAACATGCTGGAATGGGCAAAGTTGTCACGACCTCTCTTGTGACAGACGAAGGGGTAGATGAACTGGAAGAAGCAATTGCCGGACTCTTTTTCGAAGGAAATCTTGAATCAGGCGATTTCACATATGTTTCAAATGCACGACATATCGCACTGTTGCACAATGCGCGTGCCACAATTGAAGACGCGCTCGCAGCTGCTGAAGCGGGTGTTCCAGTCGATATGATCCAGATTGACGTTACACGAACGTGGGAAATTCTCGGTGAAATTATTGGGGACACGGTCCAAGACGGTCTACTTAATGAGCTATTTTCTCAATTCTGCCTCGGAAAATAAAATAAGATGAGTGTTCAAAAAGAATGAATGGAAAGGGGGATCTGCCGAGCGCAGTACCTTGACCCTACTTTTCATTGAGCTTCTTGAATTACTTTATAGAAAGAAGGAAAAGAACATGCCAAAATTTGAAGCAGGCACGTTCGACGTTATTGTTATTGGAGCCGGCCATGCGGGAGTTGAGGCGGCACTTTCCGCTGCCAAAATGGGTGCAACAACGCTCGTACTTACAATGAACCTCGATATGATCGCTTTTATGCCATGTAATCCGTCACTCGGTGGTCCCGCTAAAGGGATTGTTGTACGTGAAATTGATGCACTAGGCGGTGCAATGGGGAAAGTAATCGACAAAACACATATCCAAATGCGAATGTTGAATACAGGTAAAGGACCTGCAGTGCGAGCGCTTCGTGCGCAAGCTGATAAAGTTCTTTATCAATCAGAAATGAAACGTCTTCTAGAAGAACAGGAAAATCTACTACTTCATCAAGGCGTTGTAGAAGAACTAATCGTGGAAGACGATGAAATAAAAGGGGTACTTACACAAGTCGGCGCAATTTACCGTGCGAAGACAGTCATCATTACAACGGGTACATTCCTGCGTGGTGAAGTTATTATCGGTGACCTGAAATATTCGAGCGGTCCGAATAACCAAATGCCTTCAATTAAACTTGCAGACAATATTCGCGAACTTGGTTTTGACATGGTGAGATTCAAAACAGGGACACCACCACGTGTGAATAGCAGAACGATTGATTATAGCAAAACTGAAATCCAACCAGGAGATGATACAGCGTGGGCATTCAGTTATGAAACGACTGAATTCATCACTGATCAACTACCGTGTTGGCTGACATATACATCACCAAGAACACATGAACTTATTAATGAAAACCTTCACTTGTCGCCGATGTATTCCGGGATGATTAAAGGGAAAGGGCCGCGTTATTGCCCATCAATTGAAGATAAAATTGTGCGTTTTGCCGATAAATCACGTCATCAGATTTTCCTAGAGCCAGAAGGCCGTAATACGCAAGAAGTGTATGTCCAAGGATTATCGACAAGTTTGCCGGAACACGTTCAAAAACAATTGATTGCAAGCGTACCGGGACTTGAAAATGCGGAAATGATGCGTGCAGGTTATGCAATTGAGTATGACGCAATCGTCCCTACACAACTATGGCCTACACTTGAAACGAAAAGAATTCGTAATCTATATACAGCTGGCCAGCTTAACGGTACATCTGGCTACGAAGAGGCGGCAGGCCAAGGAATCATGGCAGGCATTAATGCAGCTTCTCGTGCTCTGGGGAAAGAAGAATGTGTCCTAGGGCGTGCTGATGCATATATCGGTGTTCTTATTGACGATCTTGTTACAAAAGGGACAAGCGAGCCATATCGACTTCTGACATCACGTGCAGAATACCGACTGTTGTTGCGTCATGACAATGCGGATATGCGTCTGACTGAAATAGGGTACCAAATTGGACTGATTAGTGAAGAACGACACGAAGCCTATCTTGTTAAGAAACAGCAGATTGAAGAAGAAATTAACAGATTGCGAAAAGTGACGATTAAACCTACTAGTAGTGTTCAGGATATAATACGTGAAACGGATGGTTCAGAACTTAGAGAACCGATGAAAGCAGCAGATCTTCTAAAGCGTCCTGAAATAAAATATAACCAGATAGAACGAATGGTTCCACCAGAAGAAAAGAAATCAAAAGAAGTAGAAGAGCAAGTTGAAATCTTCATTAAATACGAAGGTTATATTGAAAAATCACTGCAACAAGTAGATAAAATGAAAAAACTAGAAAACAAAAAAATACCCGATAATATCGACTATAATGCAATATCTGGTATTGCGACGGAAGCTAAAAGTGTACTAAGTGAAGTAAGACCATTATCCATTGCACAAGCATCTCGCATATCCGGAGTTAATCCAGCCGATATTTCAATTCTTCTTGTCTATATCGAACAGGGTAGAATCGCCAAAATTTCGGGTTAAATTAGCTAATACAGGCTTGGATTAGATTACTTAATTCAAGCCGCTTACGCTTTTCTTATTGTCTAGGCTCCAGCACCTAGAGGCTCGGGTCATAAGCCATGCCGACTATACGGCAAAGAACGCCGCTCCGTCAGCCCGTCTTATGCCTGTCGCCTCTGAACAGGCGCTTACGCTTTTCTTAAGGGGGAATATTGATGAATGTTGAACAATTTATACAGGCTTTAAAAGAACAAGGTATTGAATTGAGTGAAACGCAAATAGCTCAGTTTAACCAGTATTTTAAACTTTTGGTAGAGTGGAATGAAAAGATGAACTTGACGGCGATTACAGACGCGCCTTCAGTTTATTTGAAACATTTCTATGATTCTATATCCGCAGCTTTTTATATTAACTTGAATGAGCCAAAAACAATTTGTGACGTAGGAGCGGGAGCTGGATTTCCAAGTATTCCATTGAAAATTTGTTTTCCGAACTTAGACGTGACGATTGTGGATTCATTAAATAAAAGAATTGGTTTTCTGAAAGTATTAGCTGAAGAACTTCAGCTTGAAAATGTGCACTTCGTTCATGCGAGAGCCGAGGACTTCGGACAAGATTCCAAGTACCGAGAAAAGTTCGATATCGTTACTGCCCGCGCGGTTGCACGTCTTTCTGTCTTAGCGGAGTTATGTGTACCACTAGCTAAAAAAGGTGGAATCTTCATTGCGATGAAGGGAGCAGCCGGGGATGACGAACTTCTAGATGCAAAAAAAGCACTTTCTGTTCTCGGGGCTACCATTAAAAAACAATACTCATTTATTTTGCCAATTGAAAATAGTGAACGAAATATCTTTGTTTTTGATAAAGAGAAAATCACTCCTAAAAAGTATCCTCGTAAACCAGGTATTCCGAATAAAACACCAATTCAGTAAACTGTTTCACGTGGAACAATGAGTAAAGAGGATACACTATCGCCGTGCCGAATTAGTAGAATTAGGGAGCAGTATTGAAAAGGTGGTGCCGGGAATGAAAAGTCCGTTTTCACGATTTTTTGGGAGTGGAGATAAAGAATTAGATCCACTAGTAGTGGAAGAGGTTCATCACGAAGTAATTGAACAGGTGAAAATCGAGTTAATAAATCCAAATAAATTTCAACCGCGTACAATATTTTCTGAAGATAAGATTGAAGAACTTGCGAGGACAATCCATACGCATGGTGTCATTCAGCCAATCGTCATTCGGAAAATTGGTGAAGGAAATTATGAAATCATCGCTGGAGAGCGTAGATATCGAGCAATGAAAAAATTGGGATGGTCGGAAGTACCGGCGATCATTCGAAACCTTGATGATAAAGAAACTGCATCCATTGCACTTATTGAAAACTTGCAGCGTGAAGAATTGACTGCAATTGAAGAGGCATATGCCTATGAAAAGCTTCTTGAACTTCATTCTTTAACACAAGAAGCGTTAGCGCAAAGACTAGGAAAAGGTCAATCAACTGTTGCTAATAAATTGCGCTTACTGAAATTACCCGATGAAATCAAGAATGGAATATTAACAAAAGAAATATCAGAGCGACATGCAAGAGCGCTTATTCCAATAAAGGATAGCGAGTTACAGTCACAACTTTTCAAAGAAGTAATTGAACAGCAGTTGAATGTCAAACAACTTGAAGCAAGAATCCTTCAAGTTTTACATCCACCAGAGAATGCAAAAGATAAAAAGACAGCACCTCGAAGGAAGTCTGTAAGTAAAGATGTCCGAATTGCTCTTAATACAATCAGGCAATCGCTCGTTCTCGTTACTAAGAGTGGGATAGATGTAAAAACAGAAGAAGAAGATTCAGATGATTTTTATATAATTACTGTTAAAATACCAAAGAAGAAATAAGAAAATCGCTGGAGTCTAGACACTGCTCTAGGTAAAAAACATATACTTTCTTTAACAAAAGACTCTTGCTATGTGAAGCAAGAGTCTTTTTACTACATATTTCTCTACAAAAAATGTTTTTTTTGTTAAACTAGAAGAAGTTACAAAATTGAAAGAATAAAAGAATAATAAAAGTGCAGGAAAGCAGGTGCAGGTGTGGGCAGAATTATAGCGATAGCCAATCAAAAGGGAGGCGTCGGGAAAACGACAACATCCGTAAATCTAAGTGCTTGCCTTGCTCATATAGGCAAAAAAGTTCTTTTGATTGATACTGATCCGCAAGGGAATGCAACGAGCGGGGTAGGCGTTAACAAGGGGGAAGTCCAACAATGCATTTATGATATTTTAATAGACGATGTTAATATTAAAGATGTTATTCGTTCGACGAAAGTAGAAAACCTTGATATCGTACCAGCAACTATATCCCTAGCAGGTGCAGAAATCGAGCTGGTTTCAACTATATCTAGAGAAGTACGGATGAAACATGCCATTCAGGAAGCGAAAGATCTGTATGACTACATCATTATCGACTGTCCACCTTCACTTGGTTTACTAACAATAAATGCACTGACCGCTGCTGATTCAATTATCATCCCGGTTCAGTGTGAGTATTATGCGCTTGAAGGTTTAAGTCAACTGCTAAGTACAATCCGACTTGTTCAAAAACATTTAAATGAAGACTTAATGATCGATGGCGTCTTACTTACGATGTTCGATGCAAGAACAAATTTAGGGATTCAAGTTATAGATGAAGTTAAAAAGTATTTTCAGGATAAGGTATACAAAACGATTATTCCACGAAATGTACGATTGAGTGAGGCACCGAGTCATGGAGAGCCGATAATCATCTATGATTCAAGATCACGTGGTGCAGAAGTATACCTAGATCTGGCAAAGGAAGTGGTTCGTAATGGCTAAAGGCCTTGGAAAAGGATTAAATGCTTTATTTCCTGGAGAGTCACTGGCGAAAGTAGAGGCTGTCGAACATATTCATGTGAAAAGTATTAAGGCCAATCCGTACCAACCAAGGAAAATATTCGATGAAAATGCTATTCAAGAGTTGAGTGCTTCCATTAAAGAACATGGTATTCTTCAACCAATTATTCTTCGGAAAATAGGGACGGCCTACGAAATTGTTGTAGGTGAGAGACGATTCCGTGCAGCACAAATAGCAGGCCTAACTGAAGTTCCAGCGGTTGTCCGTATCTTGACGGACGAAGAAACAATGGAATTTGCGATCCTTGAAAATTTACAGCGGGAAGACCTGACACCAATTGAAGAGGCAGAAGCCTATCAGAGCCTCATGGAAAATCTAGGTCTTACACAAGAACAGCTAGCATTTAGACTCGGTAAAAGCAGACCCCACATCGCAAATCATGTCCGTTTACTTTCATTACCTGAAAAAGTAAGAAATTATATTACTGTAGGTAAAATTTCAATGGGGCATGGTCGGACATTACTTGGTCTACGTAAGAAAGAACAAATCTCTTTAGTGGCGGAACGGGTACTAAGAGAAGGACTAAACGTCCGCCAATTAGAAAAGCTGGTTCAAACAATAAATGAGGATGTTCCACGTGAAACTAAACCGAAAAAGCGTAAAGACCTATTCCTGGCTGAGCGGGAATCAAATCTGCGTGATTATTTTGGGACAAATGTATCAATTAAGAAAACAAAAAACAAAGGGAAAATTGAAATTGAATTCTTCTCTGAAGATGATCTCGAACGTATTCTCGAATTATTGAACGAATAAGGGATGCACCTATTTTGCCAACTGTGCAAAATAGGTTTTATTTTTAACTTCATTCAGCAGAGATCCAACCCCCTGCTGAATTGTAGAACTTAGGCTAACTCCCTTACTTGATCCGGACGCGAATACGCCGAGACGTATTTGAATGAGAGGAAGTGAAAAAGTGATTTTATTTGGAACAGTTGTAAACGTTCTTTTAATAATTGTAGGTGCATTCATAGGCCGATTTTTGCACAACATACCGGAGCGGATGAAAGAAACTGTCATGTATGGAATTGGGCTTGCGGTTGCTGTTATTGGCATACAAATGACATTTGAAAGTACGCAAATACTGATTGTTATTATCAGTATCGTTGTAGGTGCAGTCATTGGTGAGTGGATGGATCTTGATAAGAAAGTGAATGACTTAGGACACTGGATGGAGAGCAAGATACCAGCAAGTGACAAAGGTCCGGGCATCTCACAAGGGTTTGTTACAGCGACGTTGATTTTTGTTGTTGGATCGATGGCCATTATCGGTGCTATCGACAGTGGGCTGAGAAATGATCATGATGTTCTTGTCATGAAAGGGATTATTGATGGTTTTACTGCCATCATTTTAAGCTCAACACTAGGCATAGGCGTCGCATTTGCTGCAATTCCTGTATTTCTTTATCAAGGGGTCATCACCTTATTTTCTACTCAAATAAGTCGCTTCGTTCCAGATGATTTACTGAACTTTTTCATATCGGAAATGACAGCGACAGGCGGATTAATGATTTTGGCTATTGGTTTAAATTTAATTGGTTTGACTAAAGTGAGAGTTGCCAATCTGATTCCAGGTATCCTTGTTGTTGGAGTTGCTGTTACTATCGTTCACTTCTTTTGATTTGCGACGCCCATGTGCGAGTTGTAAGGCCCGAGCGATAGTACGACTCATTTCATATGGGAGGTAGAGGCGAGTACTTTGCAAAACGGCATGTTCCATGAACCCGGCGATATTGACGATACCTTTAATGGATACATCACCAACAGGGGGTAGATCTTTACCAACCGCTTTGCCGGGGTGTATAGGTCCGCTATTAAAAAGTAATTGACCGATAGAACTGACTTGTCCTAGGCAGGCATCAATTGCTACGATGAAAGCAGAGGGATTAGTGAGTTTGGTTTCATCTATATGTTGTTGTAGATTTAAGGCGTGTAATGGACTTTCCAACGTCCCGATTACAGTGAACGGGAATAGGGGAGACTCAGATAGGAAAGAACCAGTTAGCGGCCCTAGTGAGTCACCGGTAGATCGATCGGTTCCGATGCAGAAAAAAATGAGGTCTTGGGTATCGAATGGGATGTGCTGGAGGAATAATGAACTGAGTTTCCAAACGGCACCCGTTTCCTTATGATGAATGCGGTAATCGTATGGTGTAGAAAGAATAGCTCGCATGAAAAAACTCCATTTCTTTTTTATAACCCAGTCTACGCTCGCAATTGATTAATTATACGGGAGGAAGAGAATTGTGGAGTTAACCGCACCGAATGATTTTGTAGATATGACAAAGGACGTAGAAAAAGTAGGGAAATTTTTATTTGATCAAGATGTTTGGATTGGTATTGGCACGTTAGCGCTAAGAATTGTCTTCATCGTTCTACTTGCCGTCATTGTTGTTACTGTGGGAAAGGTTATTATTAGTCGCATATTTAAAGTGAAGCTGAAAGGCCCATTGCGACATTCCGAGCGGCGTGAGAAAACGTTGGTAAAACTACTGCAAAACACACTAGCTTATGTTGTTTATTTTTCAGCTATCCTTGCTGTACTTTCCGAGTTCTCAATTGACGTGAAAGGGCTTCTGGCAGGGGCAGGTGTTCTTGGACTTGCGGTTGGATTTGGTGCACAGAGTCTTGTGAAAGATATTATCACTGGTTTTTTCATTATATTTGAAGACCAATTCTCAGTCGGAGATTACGTGAAGATAGGGATTGTAGAAGGAACCGTAGAAGAAATAGGATTACGAACGACGAAAATTAAAAGCTTCACCGGAGAAGTTTCTATTTTACCAAACGGAACGATTATTCAAGTTACTAACTATTCCATGGAAAATTCATTGGCCATAGTGGATGTGGCGATACCATTTGAAATTGGTGTGGATAAGACAGAGAAGGTTATCGAGAAATACTTATCAACACTGTTGGTAAGTAACGCCGATTTCATCAAAATTCCGAAGTTGATAGGGGCACAGGATTTTACGGAAACAGAAGTTGTTGTCAGAATAATTGCGGAAACGAAACCGATGCGCCATTTTGATGGTGCAAGAACAATTAGTATTGGGTTGAAGAAGTACTTAGAGCAACAAGGGATTGAAATTCCCTATCCAAGATTGGTGACAAAATCATTTACTGCTAGCTAGACTGTTTAGTAAGGGAAGGAGTGTGTAATTTGTATGGAAGGAAAAGTATTTGGATTAAATGATATTGTAGAAATGAAAAAGCAGCATCCGTGCGGTACGAATTCTTGGAAAATCATTCGAATGGGGGCTGATGTTCGAATAAAGTGTGAAGGATGCGGCCACAGCGTCATGATTCCACGTAATGAATTTGCCAAGAAGATGAAAAAAGTACTTGTTAAAGCAGAAATATAATTTATTCAAACATTCAAGGTGCTGGTTTGCGTGATGTAGGTTATGCAGTGAGCTTAAGTTGTGTTCCACTAGTAGATGGACAACTGGGCCTGCTGTCCTTATAATGGAAGAGTTGCATATAGAATGTATGAGTGAATGAATGAACATATAATGGAGGCTTCTTTAAGCGAAAGTACCGCTTAAAAAGCTCAATGAAAGGTTGTGGAACGAATGGCATTAACAGCTGGAATCGTCGGTCTACCAAACGTAGGTAAATCTACACTATTCAATGCAATTACAAAAGCGGGGGCAGAGGCGGCAAATTATCCGTTCTGTACAATTGATCCGAACGTTGGAATCGTTGAAGTACCTGATGAAAGACTAGATAAACTTACAGAACTAGTAGTACCTAAAAAAACAGTACCCACGGCATTCGAGTTTACAGATATTGCAGGAATCGTTGAAGGAGCAAGCAAAGGGGAAGGACTAGGGAACAAATTCCTTATGCATATCCGCGAAGTGGATGCAATCTGTCAAGTTGTCCGTTGCTTCGTAGACGAAAACATTACACATGTGGCCGGTAAAGTTGATCCAATTGATGATATTGAAATTATCAATCTTGAATTGATTCTTGCAGATATGGAAGCTGTTGAAAAGCGCTTGGCACGTGTTACGAAAATGGTGAAACAGAAAGATAAAGTGGCAATTGCAGAAGAGCCAATCTTGATTAAATTAAGAGAAGCATTCGAAAACGAAAAACCTGCTCGTTCTGTTGAGTTCACTGATGAGGAATTTATCCTTGCAAAAGGGATGAACCTTCTGACGATTAAACCGATGCTCTATGTAGCAAACGTTGCTGAAGATGAAGTTGCAGATGCAGATAATAATGAAAATGTTAAAGCGGTCCGTGCATTTGCGGAAAAAGACAATGCGCAAGTAATTGTTGTCTGTGCAAAAATTGAAGAAGAAATGGCTGAACTTGAAGATGATGAAAAGGCGATGTTCCTTGAAGAGTTGGGTATCAAGGAATCAGGTCTTGATCAACTAATCAAAGCATCTTATAAGCTTCTTGGCTTTGCTACGTATTTTACAGCAGGTGTACAAGAAGTTCGTGCGTGGACATTCCGTAAAGGGATGAAAGCACCACAATGTGCTGGAATCATTCATACTGACTTCGAGCGCGGTTTCATCCGTGCTGAAACAGTCGCGTATGATGACCTTGTTGCAACAGGGTCAATGGCTGCTGCTAAAGAGGCAGGAAAAGTTCGTCTTGAAGGAAAAGAATATATTGTTAAAGACGGCGACGTTATGTTGTTCCGTTTTAACGTTTAACTTGATTCAGCAGAAGTTCCTCGCAGGTTAAGTTATGCCACCGGTGGATTTTATGAAAAAAAGCGATTCCAGAATGTTACATTCTGGAATCGCTTTTTTAAAATCTACAATTCATTCATCTTATCAGGAGAATAGACATAAAGTTTCGGCAACTCGGGATCATCTTTCACAACCCAATCGTCGGGCAGTTCATTCAACTCTTTAAACATAGCGAAGTCGCCAGCAGCCCCACCTATTAATAAAGCAGACAGGCTCACTAGCAAACCACTTCCAATATAAAGACCAATTAAGGCTGGAAGAATACCTGTCATCCAAAAGGGTAGCAGTAACGCTTTCCGAATAGCACGGTTTGTCATAAGTTGATCGGTTGTTGCATACGCGATACCCATTTTTAGATTGACTCCAACAATCATCTTTTTCCATGGAACGCCTCCAAATACACGGAAACCAAGAAGATGAAATAATTCATGAAGAATGATCAGTAGGATATAGCCTACAATGAAAAAAACAACTGTCCAGACATTGATTGAAAATGAAAAGTCTCTTTCAATAATGATTTTAAGGATCCATAATAAAAAGAGAGTACTTGCAGTTAAAGTTAGGCTATGCTTAGCCACTTTTGGTAAATCAATCTCAATTATTTTGTCAGGTACAGGAAATTCATTCAATGAAAATCACCTCTATTCAAAAGTATACAAGAAAATAGTTGAAAGATGAATGAAGCTGTGCTAAAATGTACTGATGTGAGTAATATAATTACTTACTCCTTGCCCGCTGAAATCAGCAGGGCCCAAGTCCATAAGGAGGTGACTACAGATGAGAAAGTACGAAATTATGTACATTATCCGCCCAACAGTAGAAGATGAAGCGAAAAAAGCGTTGATTGAACGTTTTGACGAAGTTCTTCTTTCTAATGGTGCAGAAAACATCGAGTCGAAAGAGTGGGGCAAGCGCCGTCTTGCTTACGAAATCGACGATCTACGTGAAGGTTTCTATCAACTAATTAAGTTGAATTCTGAAACTAAAGCAATCGATGAATTTACACGTCTCGCGAACATCAACGAAGATATCATTCGTCATATGATCG
>CAZWAW010000037.1:0-25637 GCA_964632025.1 uncultured Sporosarcina sp. | reverse complement strand
CTAGAAGTGACGGAGTCACTTCTAGCCACACTAGGATCCCTCAGTAAATCTGTCATGAATAGTTCGCCGAAAGCGTACTGGAAATGGTCCAGGGAAAATGAAGGTCATCAAGCCCTTCACACCAGTATTTCACGCCAATAAATGGTTAATCAACAGACGTATTGAAATACAATTGTATATTCCCTATCAGAAGATCCATTTACTTTTTTCCCCGATAAATCCAAGTTGAGAGTGCGTGAGCAATAGCCTTTGCACGCTGCAACCTATATGCTTTCTCCATTAATAACGCAGCTTCTTCCCGATTTGTCATGAAGCCACACTCAATAAGAATTGCTGGCATCCGAGTTTCACGTAGGACAGCGAAGTTCGCTTTCTTCACGCCGCGGTCAGTACTATAGCACTTTACTGGCTGTAGGGTAAACAAATGTCTCGATTCCATTAAGCGCAGTTCCAGTCATTATCAAACGCATTCGTATGGATGGAGACAAATGCATCAACATTATGGCTATTAGCAAGCTTTACCCTTGTGAAAAGTGATACATCTTCTTGTGTTTTATGTGCAAAAATGACAGTGAAGCCTTCTTCAATAAGATAATGTTTTACAAGATCTGCAACAGCACTGTTAAAGCTAAATTCCCGCAATAGCCCGTCTGGTGAGGGTTTTCCCGCAGTCTCGGGACCGCCCCCCGCGTCAATCAGTAGTGTCGTCAAAATCTTCACCTCCTTATCCTTTATATAGGGGATAAGAGTTTAGAAGTGGACAGTTTCGGCACTTAATCATTTCATTTGAAAATGAGCATGGTAAAATAGGGTATAGACGTTTGAATATATAGAAAAGGGGCGAGTTAATGTCTTATGTAACAGTAAAGGATGTACAAGAAAAGCTTTTTCTTGAACTATGCGCAGGGGAAGCCGGCATTGAGCGTCAAATACATACGAGTGATATTTCAAGACCTGGACTTGAAATGGCTGGTTATTTCGATTATTATCTGGCGGATCGCGTTCAACTTTTGGGCAAAACAGAACTATCATTTTTCGCGAATTTAAACGAAATTGAACGGATAGATCGGATGAAAAGGCTCTGTTCAGAAACTACGCCGGCCATCATTGTGGCACATGAAATGGAAGTACCGATTGAATTGATTGAGGCTGCTGAGAGTAAAGGCATTCCTGTTTTGAAAACGGATGTTCCAACGACACGATTTTCGGGTATGTTGGCGAATTATCTCAGCGGTAGACTAGCACCAATGACTGCCCTCCACGGGGTGCTTGTAGACGTTTATGGAATTGGCATACTGATTACAGGCAAAAGTGGTGTAGGGAAAAGTGAAACAGCCCTCGAACTTGTGAAAAGGGGTCATCGACTGATAGCTGACGACCTTGTAGAAATTAGACAGGTAGCTAAAAATGTGTTGATCGGAAATGCACCAAAATTACTTGAACATATGCTTGAAATCCGTGGAGTCGGGATTGTTGATATGATGACATTGTTCGGAGCCAGCGCAGTGAAGAGTGATAAACGAATTTTAATTATCATCGATCTTGAATTTTGGGATCAGGATAAGATTTATGACCGACTTGGTATTGATGAAGAAAAGTTAAAAATTATGGATTCGGAATTGACGAAGCTAACTGTTCCGGTAAGGCCAGGGCGTAACTTATCTGTCATTATTGAAGTTGCAGCTATGGATTATCGTATGAAAAAGCTTGGTGTTAATGCCGCAGAGGAGTTTACAAAAAAACTTGCTGCCGAAATTAAAGTGAATCGAAAGTAAATGATTGATGGAGAAAGGAAAGGTTGATACATGTTTAATCTACTGGCCATAAACCCGATTGCATTTTCGCTCGGACCGCTGGAAGTCAGGTGGTATGGGATCTTAATAGCGTTAGGGATTGTACTCGCATTCATTGTTGTTCAAAAAGAAATGGTGAAGCGCGGAATGCATCCGGATTTTTTGACGGATCTGCTCATTTGGGCTGTTCCAATCGCGATTGTTAGTGCGCGAATTTACTATGTTATTTTCTCGTGGGATTATTATAAAGAACATCCGGGACAAATTATTCAAATTTGGCAAGGTGGAATTGCTATCCACGGGGCATTAATAGGTGCCTTCATTACGACATACTTCTTCACGAAAAAGAGAGGTATTTCATTCTGGAAAGTGGTTGATATTGCAGCAGCTGGACTGCTGATTGGCCAAATCATCGGTCGTTGGGGCAATTTCATGAACCAGGAAGCGCACGGAGGCCCTGTTTCAGAAAAGTTCCTTGAAACGACGATTATTCCTGATTGGATAATGAACCAGATGACGATTGAAGGCGTGACGTATCATCCGACATTCCTTTATGAATCCATGTGGAATATTGTAGGCCTTATTATCATTATCTTGTTGCGCAAAGTGAACTTGAAGCGTGGCGAAATGTTTCTATTTTACCTTGTCTGGTATTCTGCTGGACGCTTCTTCATCGAAGGGATGCGAACGGACAGTTTATATGTCATCGGTGAACTTCGGGCGGCGCAGCTAGTATCGGTTATCACAATCATTGTTGCGATTGTAGTTTTCATAGTGAGAAGATATGTTCAAAAAGTAAATGTGAAGTATCAAGATCAATAAAAAGGGGTTTGGGGAATGGGGACGCTTCAAAATGGATTAAAGGCAGGACTTCGGACAACGTGGACATTGGGGAAAATCATCTTTCCGATCACGGTACTCGTTGTTATTTTACAGCATACACCCGTATTGCCATGGCTTATTAAACTTGTTACACCGTTTATGGGGATATTCGGACTTAGTGGAGAAGCCGCGATTCCATTGGTACTTGGTAATATGCTCAACTTGTATGCTGCAATCGCTGGTATTTTATCGTTGGAAATGACTGTGAAGGAAGTATTCATCATTGCTGTCATGTTGTCATTTTCGCATAATATATTCATTGAAACAGGTGTTGCACTGAAAGTCGGTGTGAAGCTATGGATCGTAATTGTTGTTCGGTATGGGCTAGCTATTATGTCAGGTATCGTCATCAACTTGTTATGGAAAGGCGGAGGGGAGACGGCGCGATACGGTATGGCTCCGCAAATTACGGCTGTACCAGATGGATGGTTGGAAATTGGATTGCTTGGTGTACAGAAAGCATCATTCGGGGTCTTGCAACTTGCCATTATCGTCATC
This sequence comes from uncultured Sporosarcina sp., assembly GCA_964632025.1. Classification (GTDB taxonomy): domain Bacteria; phylum Bacillota; class Bacilli; order Bacillales_A; family Planococcaceae; genus Sporosarcina. Next base: position 22,464 of record CAZWAW010000037.1, on the reverse strand, counting down.
CCACTAATGATTTTTGTCCAGTTATTGAAGGATCGTCATTATTTGCAGAAGTTTTCAGAGAAAGTGGCACCATTTACGAAAGTGATTGGTGTACAACCGAATGCTTCAACAACACTTGTCGCAGGTCTAGTTATCGGCCTCGCTTATGGAGCCGGCGTTATGATTCAGGCTGTACAAGAGGATGGTGTGAGCAAGAAGGATGCAACACTGGCATTCATCTTCCTTGTTGCCTGTCACGCAGTTATAGAAGATACACTGATCTTTATCCCACTTGGCATTCCTATTCTGCCATTACTAATTATCCGGGTCGTAACAGCCTTCGTGCTGACGATCATTGTCGCGTATGTCTGGAAACGGGCTGAACAACAGAAAAAGAAGGAGGTTCCGGTTGCAGATGGCTAAACCAATTACTACACTACTATTTGATTTTGACGGAACATTACTGGATACGAATGAATTGATCATCGGGACATTTCAACACGTCCTTGGTAATCATTACCCAGGAAAATATGAACGAATCGATATACTACCGTTTCTAGGGCCGACATTACACGAAACATTCGATTCAATTGACCCTGAAAAGACGGAGCAACTGATTGAAGAATACAGAGCGTGGAATAAATCGATGCATGATGAACTTTCTAGCGAGTTCGACGGTGTGTCCGAAACGATGAGGTTGTTAAAGGCAGCGGGTATGAAAATGGCGATTGTTTCAACAAAGAGAAAAGATATGGTTATGAGGGGCTTGGGTCTTCTTGATGTAGAAGGGGTCTTTGAGGAAGTCATAGCAATGGACGATGTAACGAAAACGAAGCCTGACCCAGAACCGATTTTACTAGCGCTCGAACGTTTGGGAGCTACCGCAGATGAAGCTCTTATGGTCGGGGATAACTACCATGATATAGAAGGTGGAAAAAATGCGGGTGTTCGTACAGCGGGTGTTGCGTGGTCCGCAAAAGGGGAAGCCTTTTTACAAACATTCAACCCAGATTATATGTTGCAGCATATTTCGGATTTACTTCAATTGGTTAAAGGCGAAAAAGGTTGAGACGTACTGAAAGACACCCCGCACAAGGTGGAGCAAATTCACTTTGGCATATTTACAAGACGGTTCCGTTTTTGAAAGTGGCAAAAAACTTTGCTGTTATCCAACTATCGAGGTATACACCTTTCATCCCGATGAAGAACTTTTTGTTCCGTAGGTTTTTGAAAATGGAAGTTGGGAATAAGACGTCTTTCGCCCTAATGGTGATGCCTGATGTCATGTTCCCGGAGCGGATAAAAGTTGGTGATAATTCAATCATTGGCTTCAATACGACGATCCTTGCGCATGAATACTTGATAGATGAGTATCGTATAGGAGATGTCATTATTGGAAAGAACGTATTAATTGGAGCGAATACGACAATTCTCCCAGGAGTCGAAATTGGCGATGGGGCGATTGTTTCCGCCGCTTCTCTCGTAAACCGCGATATCCCACCGGGTGTGTTTGCTGGTGGCAATCCGGTTAAGATCATCTTTACGCAAGAGCAGATGATCCAGCGACAACAAAAAAATGAAAACGGATAGTGCCGATGTATCTTATGGTATAATGGGGGACAATACGAGAAGGAACGTACTTTGCGTTCCTTCTTATTTTTTCGGGGGAATATGATTGGATAAACTACGTAAGAAGCAAGATGAAAAAATTATTTCGTTCATTCCAGACGGTGAATTTTATTATAATAAAGCGATTCAGGCGATGCAACGCGATCGTTTTGAAGATGCGCAGCGGTATTTGAAAAGAGCGTCAGAGCTAAGCCCGGAAGATTGGAAAATCCTCATGGAATATGGCGTGCTCGTCATGGAAGAGGGACGTTTCGAGGAAGCGCATGAACTGCTAATGACTGCAAACTCACTCGCACCTACGGAAGAGGAAATTATATTCTATTTGGCGGAAGTGCACGCCCATCTCGGTATGCTACGGGATGCGAAGATGTATGCGGAAAAATATATTTTAATTGATCCCGATGGTCCGTTTGCTGATGATTCAATGGAAATCATTGATTTCGCAGAACAGGAAGAGTCATTTAATGACGATGAAATGCCGGATGGTGAAGTGTACTTTTTACAGGAAAAGGCACGCCGCCTTATGGAGTCGGGTGATTTCAAGGCGGCTGTGAAATTGCTTGAGTCGATTATTGTCGATTACCCGGAGTTTTGGGCGGCTTACAACAATTTAGCGCTCGCTTATTTTTATATCGGGGAAAACGAACGGGCAAGTAAGTTACTTCATGATGTGTTAAATCGCAATAAAGGAAATATCCATGCACTTTGTAATCTGGCTGTCTTTTATTATTACGAAAAAAAGGAAGAGGAATTGGAGTCCCTACTTGCTTTACTTGTGAAAATTAAGCCGTATCAATTTGAAAATCGCTATAAACTTGGCGCAACATTTGCGCTTATAGGCAGACATAAAGAAGCCTTTAATTGGCTCAGAAGTCTTCAAAAAAGAGGATTTGAAGGGGATACAGGTTATTACTTCTGGCTGTCCCATTCTGCTTATTTCTCTGGGCATGAAAAAGTGGCACGGGACGCATATGCAAAGCTGATTGAACTAGATCCTTCGAAGGCTGGTTACGAGCCGTGGAAAGATGTCCAGGAGATTATTACGTCTGACTCACTCGAGCAGGATAGGGAGTTTTTACTGAGTAAAATCACCAACACCTACAGAAGTGAAAGGATGTTTGGTTTTTATCTACTTGGAAAATCAGGTCATAAGCAGGAAATCATCTCGCATCCATCTTATATTGAAATCGAAAAATTGAGTGACTATGAGCGACTTTTTCTGGCAAGTGGTCTCGATTATGAGTTCATGCCGGAAACTAACTTTGATAAGTCATTTATGCGGGCACTTGAAACGACGGACTTACTGTACAACAAATATTGTCCGCTTGATAAACAAGCATCCCATCTGTTTCAAATGTGGTTCACCCTATGCGAGACTGCATTAAGTCGTTCTTATTTGTTTAGAAATCCAGCGGCACTTGCAGCCGCGACAGATTATATGTTCCAGTCATCTCGTTATCCGGATGTGACAAAAACAGCGATTGCAAAGGAATTTGGTGTATCAGTCCCGACGCTTACGAAATACGTTGGAGAATTGATTGAGTACTTGCCGCAATTCGATGCTTAAGGGTTGTCACAGGAAATGTCGCACTTAAGCTGCGTTCTTTATAAGCAGAAAAGTTGAATGGTACTTAGGTATCCTATACGATTTGGTGTGTAAATGTTGTAGAGGAGGAAATTCACATGACAACTGAAAAAATCTATGATGTCATTATTATTGGTGCTGGCCCTGCGGGGATGACGGCTGCTGTCTATACATCTCGTGGGAACCTTTCAACGTTAATGCTTGAACGGGGAATTCCAGGTGGTCAAATGGCTAACACGGAAGAAATTGAAAACTACCCAGGATTCGAGCATATATTAGGTCCGGACCTTTCTACAAAAATGTTTGATCACGCGCGTAAGTTTGGCGCTGAATATGCTTATGGTGATGTGACAGATGTCATTGATGGAGAAAGCTATAAGACGATCGTCGTCGGTGACAAAGAGTATAAAGCCCGTGCGATTATTATTACGACAGGTGCTGAATACAAAAAAATGGGTATTCCCGGAGAAGCTGAACTTACAGGCCGAGGCGTAAGCTATTGTGCGGTTTGTGATGGGGCATTCTTCCGTAAGAAAGAACTCGTTGTTGTAGGCGGTGGCGACTCTGCAGTAGAAGAAGGAACTTATTTGACGCGTTTTGCAGATAAGGTGACGATTGTTCATCGCCGTGGTGAATTACGTGCACAAAAAATCCTTCAAGACCGTGCATTTGCAAACGACAAGATTGAATTCATCTGGAATTCATCTGTGAAAGAAGTAAATGCTAGAGAAGGAAAAGTTGGTTCCGTGACACTTGTTTCAACTGTCGACGGTTCTGAAAAGGTATTTGAAGCGGATGGCATGTTCGTTTACATCGGAATGGACCCATTAACAGCTCCTTTTGCTAAACTTGGAATTCTTGACGAAAATGGTTACGTTACAACAAACGAAATCATGGAAACATCTGTACCCGGTATTTATGCTGCAGGTGATGTACGTGAGAAATTGTTGCGTCAAGTTGTAACGGCTACTGGAGACGGTAGTATTGCTGCGCAGGCTGTACAGAAATACGTTGAGGAACTGATGGAGAAATTAGGCGCAAAAGCTTAAAAGATTTTAATGAAACCTTAATGTGGCTGTAACAGAAATGCAATGTCTAAAGGGTATAGTAAAAGTATCAATTGACCCCCCTTTTGATAAAGTGAATTTTGAAAGGCAATTTATCGGTTTAATCCGGTGGGTTGCCTTTTTTTTTGTCGTTTTACAATGGTTCGATGTATAATGATACTATGCGTTCATGAAAAGTGGGGTTAGACAAATGCAGAGAATCGTAAATTTACTTGTTGTAAAAGATAATCATGTATTATTGTTAAAAAAACCTCGTCGTGGCTGGTATGTAGCACCTGGTGGAAAGATGGATTCGGGTGAGTCGATTTACGAAACGGCCGTCAGAGAATTCACTGAAGAAACCGGCGCTGTACCGATTAAACCGCTGCTAAAAGGCGTCTACACAATGATGATTATGGATGAAACTGGAGAGAATGTAAAAAATGAATGGATGCTCCACACATTCGTTGCATTTGACTTAAAAGGTAAACCGTTTGAAACGACAGTTGAGGGAGTGCTGGAATGGCATCCTGTTGAAAGCCTAGAGACCCTTCCGATGGCGGAAGGGGATCGGACCAATTTACTGTTTGCAGTTTCCCAGAGTGGGATACAGTATGGAACGTTTTTTTACACCGAAGAATTTAAATTATTGAAAGAGGAAATCCAATATTCAGTGGAAGGTGATGGACAATGACTGAAATAGGGAAGCAGAGCAGTGATATTGAAATTGTGATTATTACAGGGATGTCAGGTGCAGGTAAGACGGTTGCAGTGCAGAGCTTTGAAGATCTTGGGTTTTATTGCATCGATAATTTACCTCCGGAGCTATTAGTTATGTTTCTGAATTTGATGATGAAATCGGAAAATAAAATGAACCGGATAGCCGCTGTAATGGATACGCGTGGAGGTGACCTATTTGATTCGCTTATTGGGGCACTGGACGATTTATTGCATATGAAGGGTGTATCGTCACGAATATTATTTCTTGATGCAGACGATGAGACGCTTGTTCGACGCTATAAGGAATCGCGAAGGTCACATCCACTGTCCGCGGGCGGATTGCCTTTAGCGGGAATTAAGAAAGAGCGCTTGTTATTGTCCGAGATGAAAGGCCGTGCACGCTCGATTTTTAACACTTCAAAATTAAAACCAAGGGCATTGAGAGAAAAAATAATGGCTGAGTTTTCCTCTAAGGATGATCTTGGTTTTACGCTGAACTTCCTTTCTTTCGGTTTTAAGCATGGTATGCCGATTGATGCAGATGTCGTATTTGACGTTCGTTTCCTACCAAATCCTTTTTATATTGAGGATTTGAAACCGAAAACGGGACTCAACAAAGAAGTCTATGACTATGTCCTGAAATGGAATGATACACAAATCCTTATTGAAAAATTAACGGACTTATTCAAGTTCTTAATTCCACAATATAAAAATGAAGGAAAATCACAAGTTGTGATTGCATTCGGCTGTACAGGAGGTCAACATCGCTCTGTAACGCTTGCTGAATTTTTCGGAAGCCGGTTCAAAGACGAGTACCGGACGCTAATAACCCATAGGGACATTGAAAAAAGAAAGGATTGACGCTATGCTGAAATCCGGGAACTTGAAGAAAGTCGTTGTGTTAGGCGGCGGGACAGGCTTATCTACGTTACTGCGTGGACTGAAAAAATATCCTGTCGATTTGACTGCAGTAGTCACGGTAGCTGATGATGGTGGCAGTTCAGGCAGACTTCTTGATGAATATGACATTCCGCCTCCGGGCGATATACGCAAAGTGATGGCAGCGCTTTCAGATGTTGAGCCACTAATCGAAGAGATGTTTGAATATCGTTTTGCTACTTCGGAGGATTTGAAAGGTCATTCACTCGGCAATCTTATGCTGGCTGCTATGACGGATATCACCGGTGATTTCGCACGTGCGGTCGAACAAATGAGCAGGGTGTTGAACATCAAAGGGAAAGTATTACCAGCCGCTAATCAGCGCATCACATTGCATGCAGAACTCGAAGACGGTACAATCGTGACTGGTGAATCGAAAATTCCGGTTTACGGACGTAAAATACGCAAAGTGTATTTATCGCCACAAGAAGTTGAACCGTTACCTGAAACGATAGAAGCCATCAATTCTGCCGACCTGATCATTATTGGTCCAGGCAGCTTATATACGAGCATCTTGCCGGCATTGCTTGTCCCGTCAATTCGTAAAGCGGTCTTGTCATGTAAGGCGAAAAAGGTGTATATTAACAACTTGACGACGCAAGCAGGAGAAACACATCGCTATACAGCCTCGGAGCATGTGCAGGCATTGTATGATCATGCGGGTGAATCCTTTATCGATACGGTTTTATTGAACGGTACAGAATTTTCTTCGTTGCAGGGTGGTAAAGAATGGACGGGGCCGCCTTGGCCTGTCGAAAACGATTTGGAAACGCTTCAACAACTTGTACCAAATATCGTAGTGAAAGACATTTGCTTATTATTAAATGGAACTATCATACATGACTCCGAGAAAGTAGCTAAATGGCTCATAGATTATATGGAGAATGGAATCGAAACGGAACAGACGTGATCGTCGCCGAGAAAGGGGAAGAATCATGTCTTTTGCTTCAGAAACAAAAAAGGAAATGACACAGATAGAGGCGGATGACTGTTGTACGAAGGCAGAGGTAGCGGCGTTCATTAGGATGAATGGTGCACTTTCCTTTTCTAACAAACAGTTAAGTCTGGACGTGCAAACTGAAAATGCTGCGATTGCAAGGCGCCTTTATACGAATTTAAAACGGTTGTATCCTTATAAAGTAGAGTTGCTTGTTCGAAAAAAGATGCGCTTGAAAAAAAATAACGTTTACATTTGCCGAATTAGGGGCGGAGCAAAAGCACTTTTGGAAGAACTACTAATTCTGACAGGTACATTTCAATTTAAAAATGAGATTTCAAAGGAATTGGTAAAAAAGAGATGCTGCCAACGCGCTTATTTACGGGGTGCTTTTCTGGCAGGGGGTTCCGTGAATAACCCGGAAACATCTTCCTATCACCTTGAAATCTTTTCAATATATAAAGAACATAGTGAAGACTTAGTCGATCTGATGAACAAATACCATTTGAATGCGAAGTCGATCGAGCGGAAAAAAGGGTATATTGCTTATTTGAAGGAAGCTGAAAAAATATCGGATTTTCTTAGTATTGTCGGCGCACATGTGAGCTTAATGAAGTTTGAAGATGTCCGAATCATACGCGATATGCGAAATAGTGTGAACAGACTTGTGAATTGTGAAACCGCGAATATGAATAAAACAATTGGTGCAGCACAGCGCCAAGTTGAAAATATAAAGTTTATTGAAAGTACGATTGGACTTGCTGAATTACCTGATAGATTACAAGAAATCGCAAGGCTTCGGGTAGACAATCAGGATATTACGTTGAAGGAACTGGGAGAACTGGTTTCGGGCGGAATGGTAAGTAAATCCGGTGTGAACCATCGCTTAAGAAAAATTGAAGAAATTGCGGAAAATCTTCGCAATGGGGGAATCGGTAGTCGGTGAATCCGCTGTCGAACCAAGAGAGGAGCTGGCACTGTCATGGCAGAACGAATAGTTGAAGTGAAGTTGAAATCAGGATTGCAAGCAAGGCAAGCAGCACTTTTTGTCCAAGAAGCAAATAGGTTCTTGTCCGATGTGTTTTTGAAGAAAGAAGAACGCCAAGTAAACGCTAAAAGTATAATGGGGATCATGAGCTTAGCCATTGCGCGCGGCACAACAATCACATTGATCGCAGAGGGAAGTGACGAGGAACAGGCTCTAGACTCACTCGCAGACCTTGTTGAAAATGACAATTAAATGAAATAACAACCGTTAGCACTGTCAAATGACAAGTGGTAGCGGTTTTTTTATGGAGATTGGATGTGAAGTGATGGCAAGAACGGTTAGTCATGGCAATAAGGTGTGAATTCATGGGGGAGCGGCCCGAAGTCATGGCGAAGCGAAAAATAGTCATGGCAATAAGGTGTTAATTCATGGATAGTCCGTAAACTATCGCAACACCCTTAAAAAAATACGACAACAAAAAAATATTCATCTGCTTGTTAAAAGCAGATGAATATTTTGCAGTATAAACCTTATACTGGGATATGCCCTCGGCGAGAATCGAACTCACATCTTAAGCTTCGGAGGCTCACGTGCTATCCGTTGCACCACGAGGGCGTTACTAATCGGCTAACTTTTGCAGCAGACTAGACTTATTATACTAGTGTAGCTCAATGAATGCAATGCTTATTTTGAAAGCGTTATATTTGACCTTCGTTGACCATACTATGTATGATAAAGTTACAGTTGAAACGAAGTTACGTTTCAATAGGTAGACAACACTATCCAGCTTGAAGGAGGAAATGGAATGAATCTAATACCTACAGTAATTGAACAGACGAGCCGCGGTGAGCGTGCTTACGACATCTATTCACGTCTATTGAAAGACCGTATTATCATGCTTGGAAGTGGAATCAATGACGACGTTGCGAACTCTATCGTTGCTCAACTCCTATTTTTGGAAGCAGAAGATCCAGATAAAGATATTTCCATCTACATTAATAGCCCCGGGGGAAGCGTCACTGCTGGAATGGCGATTTTTGACACAATGCAATTCATCAAACCTGAGATCCAAACAATTTGTATGGGGATGGCTGCATCTATGGGATCGTTCCTTCTAGCAGCGGGTACTAAAGGGAAACGTTATGCGCTTCCTAACGCAGAAGTGATGATTCATCAGCCTTTAGGTGGAGCACAAGGGCAAGCAACGGAAATTGAAATTGCTGCCAAACATATCCTTTTCACTCGGGAAAAACTAAACTTGATTCTTGCTGAGCGTACTGGCCAATCGGTTGAAGTAATTGCGAGAGATACGGACCGCGACAATTTCATGACAGCTGAACGTGCGAAAGAGTATGGTCTAATTGACCATATTATTACACGCAGTGATATGAAAGACGGAGCTAAAACTAAACCTGAATCTAAATAAGTTGTACGAAAGCCGGCTTTCCACTATGGGAGGCCGGTTTTTTGGTGGCTAAAAAAACGTTGCCGCAGTATAAATGAAACCTTTTCAATCGTCATACTGTATATACTACTGTAGAAAAAGTTTCAACACGGTGTTCGAGAGGGTAAATGAAAATAAATAACGTGTGAGGAGTGTTAACATGAAAAAGGTTTTAGGACCGATTGCCGTAATTGTGATCATACTAGCAGTTTTGGCTATGATACTAGTTCCAAGCTATAACAAATTCGTTAATTTAGAAGAAGATGTGGACCAGGCGTATGCACAAGTGGAAAATCAACTACAACGGAGACTTGATCTGATACCGAACTTGGTGAATACGGTGAAAGGTTTTGCTAGCCATGAAAAAGGGATTATCAGTGATATTGCGGATTCTCGTGCGAGGCTGGCCGGTGCAAAAGGGCCTGTAGAACAAGCGGATGCAAACGCTGACTTATCCGGAGCGCTTAGCCGTCTTCTCGTAGTCGTTGAAAATTATCCGGATTTGAAGGCGAATGAGAACTTCAGACAATTGATGGATGAACTTTCTGGAACTGAAAATAGACTAGGCGTTGCACGTAAGGACTATAACGACGTAGTTGCCAATTACAATAGGCAAGTAAAACGATTCCCTGGAAAAATTGTTGCATCTATTTTCGGATATGATGAAAAAGAATACTTTAAAGCCGACGCAGCGGCAAATGAAGTACCGAATGTCGATTTTGGAGATGACAAGAAATGATTAAAAAAGCTGTCCGCATACTGGTGACGGCATGTCTGATTGTTTTTACATCGTTAAACTCAGCAGTATTTTCGGCTGATGCTGCTGTTCCGGTCGTTCAAGATTCGGCGAATGTGTTGTCCGCTGAACAGAAAGCGGAACTTGAGCAATATGGGATTCAATTAAATAATGCCACTACAGCGGAACTCGCGGTATTGATCATCCCAAGCATAGGTGATGAGCCGGTTGAGGAATATGCGGTAGAGAAGCTCAGGGAATTTAAATTAGGCAATAAGGAAAAAAATAACGGAGCTTTACTAGTTGTGACAACCGAGAAAAATTCCGATGGTAAACGACATTTCGAACTATCGGTCGGATACGGTTTAGAGGGTGCACTTCCAGACGGAAAAGTCGGCCGTATAATGGATGAAGTAGCTGTTCCTTATTTAAAGGAAGAACAACCCGACATGGCAATCATGGAAGCTTATAAATCTTTCTACAATGAAATCGCAGCTGAATATGGATGGGATGGCGCGGTTGTACCCGTCACAACGATAAATTCCGACTCAAGTGATTCGGGTTTCGGTATTCCGTTCCCTGTCATCCTATTCATCATTATTTACATCATCTTCCGTGTTGTAAGTAATCGGGGAGGTCGAGGAGGCGGCGGTTCGGGTGGTCGACGCGGTGCTGGGCCAATTTTCTTCCCTGGTTCTTTTGGTGGCAGAAATGGCGGCGGTAGTTCAGGTGGCGGTTTTGGAGGTTTCGGTGGCGGTGGTTCTGGCGGTGGAGGCGGAGCAGGCCGAAGCTGGTAAAGAATAATGATAACAGGCGGCATATACAGGCAACATCCTGTGCATGCCGCCTGCTATTCATTTATACTGAAGGTATTATTAAAGTGATGAGGTGCATTAGAGTGCATGTGACATTTTATACAAAACCAGGCTGTCATCTTTGTGATGAAGCTGAATTAATGATGAAACTTGTCCAAGAAGATTTTCCGCTTACGTGGACGACAGTAGATATTGAAACGGATGATGCAAGTCATGAGAAATATATGTTTTTGATTCCTGTTATCGAAAACAATGGCGATGTAATGCTTTACGGGTCAATTGGCTACGCTGATATCATTGATTTATTCTGATAATTAATGCTTTATTGATTGTAAAATCGAATGGAAAGAGCTATACTGAAGTTAGAAATATTTTTTTGCTTTATGTGGGACGTTATTCAATCGGTAGGGACGTTGGTTGTCCCTTTAGTTAAGAGGAGGGCAACCATTGGACGTTTTGATGGATGCACAGAGTAAACTCGTACCAGAAATGGTGGAGTTAATGCAGCAAAGATACCGGATATTAAAGCTCGTAAAAATGGCTGGTCCAATTGGGAGGCGTCCGCTCGGCCAGATGGCTGGTTTATCAGAGAGGGAAACGCGCACCATGATGGATATGCTAAGAGGTCAGAATTTGATTAATGTCGCAAAAGACGGCGCTTCAATCAACACCGAAGGATCGACCGTGTTACTTGCATTAGAGTCTTCAATGGAAGACTGGTCAGGCCGTACGTCTATTGCGAAGAGACTAATGGAATCCCTTGGCATTCAATCAGTCAAAGTTGTTGCGGGTAACTGCGATACCGATATCGCTTCGAAAAACTTATTGGGTATGGAAGCGGCGAAGCAATTTTCTGCTAAAATTGGCGAGGGCAAAGTAGTAGCCGTCACCGGAGGAAGTACAATTGCATCGATTCCACTTCATATCGAAAAGTTTAGCGGTGCCAATAATCTGTTATTCATCGCTGCAAGAGGCGGTGTAGGGGATGATATTGGATTGCAAGCGAATGTCATTGCTGCCTCTTTTGCCTCGGCATGCGGAGGTACGTATAGTACATTTTATTACCCAGAGTCGTTAAGCGAAGAAGCCCATGAAGCGTTCCGAAAAGAACCTTCTGTCTTGAAAATGCTCGAACTTTACGACACAACAGATTGTGTTCTACATGGAGTAGGCGACGCGCAAACAATGGCAATTATGAGAAATACGCCTACAGAAGAGCAGGATATGATCAATGACAATGGAGCTAAAGGCGAAGCATTCGGTTATTATTTTGACCAGGATGGAAACGTTGTCCATAGGTTACGGACGATTGGTATCCAGACTGGCCATCTCGAGAAGATTCCGCTTATCATTTCAGTCGCGGGCGGAAGCAGTAAAGCTGAAGCTATCTTGGCTTATATGGCAAGTGCACCGAAACAAACGGTTTTAGTAACTGATGAAGGTGCCGCAACTGAAATGCTGAAAATACTCGTCAATAAATAAACGCATAAATGACTAAGACGGGTCTTTTCAGGGAATAAGTTTAGATGGGCTTTGTATAGCTATTAGAAATTTTTCATATAAAGAACAGTGTCTAGGCTCCAGGCGCCAAACGCTCGGGTCATAAGTCAGCCTGGCTGCGCGGCAAAGAACGCCACTTCGTCGGTCCGCCTTATGCCTTTCGCGTCTGGACGGCGCCTTGCGCTTTTCTTAAAAAAACTAAAAACAACTTGGAGGAATATATTATGACATTGAAAATTGCAATTAACGGTTTTGGACGTATTGGACGTAAAGTATTTCGTGAGGCTTTGAAACAAGAGGAAATTGAAATTGTAGCAGTGAACGATTTGACGAATGCAGCAATGCTTGCACATTTACTGAAATATGATTCTGTACATGGCATATTTGATGCTGATGTTAGTTCAGACAATGACACATTGATTGTCAATGGTAAAGAAATAAAAGTGTATGCAGAAAAAGATCCAGCGGCACTACCATGGGGAGAACTTGGGGTTGACGTTGTCGTCGATTCGACAGGCGTATTTACGGACAGAGCAGGACTTAGCAAACACCTTGAAGCGGGTGCAAAAAGAGTTATCTTGTCTTCACCTGCTAAAGGTGATATCACAACACTTGTTATGGGTGTCAACCATGAAACGTATAACTCGGAAACAGATACTATCGTATCGAATGCATCATGTACGACAAACTGTCTTGCTCCAGTTGTAAAAGTACTTCACAATGAATTTGGCATAAAACGCGGTCTAATGACAACAATTCACTCGTACACAAATGACCAACGCATTTTGGATTTACCGCATTCGGATTACAGACGTGCTCGTGCAGCTGGAGAAAACATGATTCCAACTACGACTGGCGCAGCTTCAGCTGTAACGAAAGTTATTCCTGAATTGAAAGGTAAACTTGACGGTATGGCTGTCCGCGTTCCGACACCAAACGTTTCACTCGTTGACTTTGTCGCTGAACTTGAGAAAGATGTGACAATTGCTGATGTGAACAATGCATTGAAAAACGCGTCTGAAAATGAGCTGAAAGGTTTCTTGGCTTATAATGAACTTCCACTAGTATCTAAAGATTATAACGGAAATACTTCATCTTCTACTGTGGATGGTCTTTCAACGATGGTCCTTGAAAACAACATGGTGAAAGTAATTACTTGGTATGACAATGAATCAGCTTATTCTGCACGTTGTGTAGACTTGGCGCTTTATATGCACAGTAAAGGTCTATAATTCAGTTAAATATAGCCACAAACGATAAGACCCCTTATAATATAGTTGGGTAAGAGGAGCGGGGGTTACCCCGTTCCTCATTTTTTTTTAGTATACGTGGAGGTGGGCGTTTTCATGGTGTCGAAAAAGACGATGAAAGATATGCAGCTTGAAGGGAAACGCGTTTTTTGCCGGGTGGATTTCAATGTACCAATGGAAGATGGCAATGTAACGGATGATACAAGGATCCGTGCAGCAATTCCGACTATCAATTATATGGTAGCTCAGGGTGCGAAAGTTATTCTCGCAAGTCATTTAGGACGTCCAAAAGGCGAAGTGAATGAAGATATGCGGCTTACTGCTGCAGGAGAAAAACTTGCGGAATTGATTGGCAAGCCGGTAACAAAGCTCGATTCATCCATTGGGAAAGAAGTGGAAGAAGCCATTTCGACAATGAAAGACGGCGATATCGTTCTGCTTGAAAATGTTAGGTTTCATGCTGGGGAAGAAAAGAATGATGCAGAACTCGCGAAGCAATTTGCGGAACTCGCTGATCTTTTTGTCAATGACGCATTCGGCGCTGCACACCGTGCGCATTCATCTACTGCAGGTATCGCGCAACATATTCCAGCTGTATCTGGCCTCCTACTTGAAAAAGAATTGGACATTCTCGGTAAGGCATTATCAGAGCCTGATCGTCCGTTCACAGCGATTATTGGCGGAGCCAAAGTGAAAGACAAAATTGGCGTCATCGATCATTTATTAGACAAAGTGGATAACTTGATTATCGGCGGCGGATTATCCTATACATTTACAAAAGCACAAGGCCATGAAATAGGAAATTCGCTTCTAGAGGAAGATAAAATCGACCTAGCGAAATCATTTATTGAGAAGGCTAAAGATAAAGGCGTTAACTTGTATTTGCCAATGGACGTGGTCGTGGCGGATACATTTTCAAACGAAGCGAATACGAAAGTGGTTGCGATCGATTCCATACCAGAAGGATGGATGGGTCTTGATATTGGACCTAAAACAGCTGAACTTTACGCAGACGTTATTAAAGAGTCGAAATTGATCATTTGGAACGGGCCGATGGGTGTGTTTGAAATGGAGTCATTCGCGGGCGGCACACAACGCATTGCAAAAGCGATGGCTGAAACAAAAGCGTATACGGTTATTGGTGGGGGCGATTCAGCCGCTGCTGTTGAAAAGTTCGGTGTAGCAGATAAAATGGATCATATTTCCACTGGTGGAGGCGCTTCTCTTGAATTCATGGAGGGGAAAGACTTACCGGGTCTCACTGCACTGAACGATAATTGATCGGGGGGAAACGTTTTGCGAAAAAGAATAATTGCGGGTAACTGGAAAATGTACAAGTCTCTTGAAGAAGCGAAAAGCTTCGCGCTAGAAGTGCAAGAAAAAGCACCAGTTTCAGAAAAATTGGAAGCAGTTATCTGTCCACCTGCTTTATACCTTTCGGAACTTGTACAAATCACACAAGGTTCAGCAGTCGGTATTGGCGCACAAACGATGCACGACGTAAAAGAGGGAGCTTTCACGGGCGAAATCAGTCCAGCGATGCTGTCAGAAATCGGCGTCGGCTATGTTGTCCTGGGTCATTCTGAGCGTCGTCAATACTTCAACGAAACAGATGAATCGGTCAATAAAAAAGTCCATGCTGCATTCGACTACAAGCTAACGCCAATCGTCTGTGTGGGAGAATCACTTGAAGATCGCGAAAGTGGTAAAACAGTCGATTTAGTAGCAGGACAAGTGAAAAAAGCATTTGAAGGCATCAGCGCTGATTTAGCAGCACAAGCAGTCATTGCTTATGAGCCAATTTGGGCTATCGGTACAGGGAAAACGGCAACTGCACAAGATGCGAATGAAGTATGTGGTGCAATCCGTATGACAATTGGCGAATTATACAATGAAACAGTCGCTGACCAAATCCGTATTCAGTATGGCGGTAGCGTTAAACCGGATAATATTGAAGAGCTTCTCACAATGGAACATATCGATGGCGCACTTGTCGGCGGCGCAAGCTTGGAACCTGCATCATTCTTGAAATTGCTAGAGGCTGGAGCACATGAGTAAAAGTCCAGTAGCACTTATCATTTTGGATGGTTTTGGCCTTCGTGATGACAAGCTAGGAAATGCAGTTGCGCAGGCGAACAAGCCGAATTACGATCTTTTATGGAACAACTTCCCACATTCAACGCTGACAGCTTGTGGGGAAGCGGTAGGTCTTCCTGAAGGGCAGATGGGGAACTCTGAAGTTGGGCATCTGAATATTGGAGCTGGTCGCGTCGTCTATCAAAGCTTGACCCGTATTAATAAATCAATCAGGGAAGCAGACTTTTTTGATAACGAAACACTTCTGCGGGCAGTTGAACACGCGAAGGAAAACGGCTCTGCACTCCATCTGATGGGGCTACTATCCGACGGTGGTGTACATAGCCATTATGAGCATTTATTCGCACTCCTTCGCCTAGCGAAGTTGAACGGGCTTGATAAGGTGTTCGTCCATGCCTTCCTTGACGGCCGTGATGTAAGTCCGCAGTCTGCACTTGATTACATCGAAAAGACTGAAACGTTTATGCAAGAGCTAGGCGTAGGTAAGTTTGCAAGTATTTCGGGTCGCTATTACGCGATGGATCGTGATAAGCGCTGGGATCGTATTGAGAAGGCCTACCGTGCGATTGTAGAAGGCACTGCTTTAACGGCTACAACGCCAACAGCAGGCGTACTAGCGTCGTATAAACAAGGCATTCATGATGAATTCGTTGTGCCATTTGTGATCGAAGAACTAGGTAAACCAGTTGCAACTGTCGAGGACGGCGATGCGGTTGTGTTCTTTAATTTCCGACCGGACCGTGCGATTCAACTGTCACGTGCATTTACGGACATTTCTTTTGATGAATTAGAGAAGGAAACGAAGAAATTTACGGACTTGAAATTTGTAACGTTCACGCATTATAGTGACGAAGTTGTTGCAGATGTCGTCTATAGTAGTCAAAATCTAGAAAATACACTTGGTGAAGTCATTTCTCGTAATGGATTGACACAACTGCGCATTGCAGAAACTGAGAAGTATCCGCATGTCACATTTTTCATGAGTGGCGGAAGAGAAGATAGATTCGACGGCGAAGAACGTATTTTGATAGCCTCACCGAAAGTTGCAACGTATGACTTGCAACCGGAGATGAGTGCTTACGAAGTGACGGAAGCGCTTATTGAAGGAATTGAAGCGAATCGTTTTGATGCCATTATTCTCAATTTCGCAAATCCTGACATGGTCGGGCATAGTGGAATGCTGGAACCAACCATCAAGGCGATTGAAACGGTCGATGAATGCCTCGGCAAAATCATCGATGCAATCCATGCTAAAGGCGGTACGGCAATCGTAACCGCTGACCATGGGAATGCTGATGAAGTAACGACACAAGACGGGGCTCCGATGACGGCACACACGACGAATCCGGTTCCGGTTATTGTTACGAAGTCAGAAATAGTTCTGCGTGAAGGCGGTAAACTCGCAGACTTGGCACCAACAATGCTAAAATTGTTACAAGTAGAACAACCGGCAGAAATGACCGGCACACCATTATTTTAAAAAGGGGAGAATGACATGCCAATCATTACACTTATCCAAGCTAGAGAAGTACTCGATTCACGTGGGAATCCAACAGTAGAAGTTGAAGTATTTACCCAAAGCGGTGCATTTGGTCGGGCAATCGTTCCATCTGGCGCTTCGACAGGGGAATATGAAGCAGTAGAATTACGTGATGGTGATCCAGATCGCTACTTCGGCAAGGGTGTTCTTCAAGCGGTTGACCATGTTAATGAAGTCATTTCGGAAGAATTGGAAGATGCGTATTCAGTTCTTGATCAAGTGACAATCGACAAAGCGCTGATTGAACTTGATGGAACTACTAACAAAGGGAACTTGGGCGCAAATGCAATTCTTGGCGTATCGATAGCTGTTGCACATGCTGCTTCTGATTATCTTGATATTCCCCTTTATCAATATCTAGGCGGCATTAATGCAAAACAATTGCCAGTGCCAATGATGAATATTTTAAACGGCGGCGAGCACGCAGATAACAACGTTGATATTCAAGAGTTTATGGTAATGCCAGTCGGCGCTACTTCATTCCACGAAGGCCTTCGTATGGGCGCAGAAATTTTCCATAGCCTGAAAGCTGTATTAAAAGCAAAAGGCTTGAATACATCAGTGGGTGATGAAGGCGGATTCGCTCCGAACCTATCTTCTAATGAAGAAGCGTTGTCTATTATCCTTGAAGCAATCGAAAAAGCGGGATACAAACCAGGCGAGGAAGTTCTTCTTGCAATGGACGTTGCAGCATCTGAATTTTTCAATAAAGAAGATGGCACGTACAATCTTGCTGGTGAAGGTATCGTGAAAACATCGGCAGAAATGGTTGATTGGTACGAAGAGCTTTGCGCTAAGTATCCAATCATCTCTATCGAAGATGGCTTGGATGAAAATGACTGGGCGGGTCATAAACTTTTGACGGATCGTCTAGGCAAAAAAATTCAACTTGTCGGAGATGACTTGTTCGTTACGAACACAGAAAAACTGGCACGCGGTATTGAAGAAGGTATTGGTAACTCAATCCTTATCAAAGTGAACCAAATCGGTACATTGACGGAAACGTTTGATGCGATTGAAATGGCGAAACGTGCTGGCTATACGGCTGTAATTTCCCATCGTTCAGGTGAATCGGAAGATACGACAATTGCTGATATCGCAGTTGCAACAAACGCTGGTCAAATCAAAACGGGTGCACCATCTCGTACGGACCGTGTTGCGAAATACAACCAATTGCTTCGTATTGAAGATCAGTTAGATGATACTGCTGAGTATCTTGGTGTTAAGACGTTTTATAACTTGAAGAAATAATGATTGATAAAACCCGCTTAGGCGGGTTTTTCTTTGGCTTTTGGGAGATTAGGTGGAAACTCACTGGGTGACTATGAAGACTTCTGTCTTAAAATTAGAACAATAGGTTGTAACACCAGTCCGTTTTTGGTAAAATAGAACTGTTGTGAAGTTCGAATCGGGAGGTGGAACAAAATGCATACTTTGCTGATGACACTGCTCGTAATCGTAGCACTATCATTGATCGTAGTCGTATTATTGCAATCTGGGAAAAGCGCAGGTCTATCAGGAGCCATCTCTGGCGGAGCCGAACAACTTTTCGGGAAACAAAAAGCACGAGGACTTGACCTTGTACTTCAACGGGTTACAGTTGTACTTGCCGTTTTGTTTATCGTATTGGCAATCGTCATTATGAAAGTATAATCTTAAATAGACCATTATCGCCTGACCTTCCGACTGGTCGGGCGTTTTTTATTCGAAGGGATGATTGAAATGAGAGTTGCACAACCGAAACCATTTTTTTTCGAAAGAGGGAAACGTGCAGTTTTACTGCTCCACGGATTTACCGGTACCTCTGCGGATGTCCGGATGTTGGGACGTTTTCTTGAAAAGAAGGGCTACACATCGCTTGCACCTCATTACAAAGGCCACGGCGTTCCCCCTGAAGAATTGATCCACACGGGTCCCGCAGAGTGGTGGGAAGATGTTCTTACGGGGTATAATCAATTAAAGGAAGCTGGCTATGATGAGATTGCAGTTGCTGGATTGTCTCTTGGTGGCGTATTTTCGCTCAAATTGGGGTATAACAAGCCAGTGAAGGGCATAGTTACAATGTGTGCGCCGATGTCGATGAAAACAACTGACCTTATGTATGAAGGTGTCCTTAAATATGCACGAGAGTATAAGAAGTTTGAAGGGAAAGGCGAGGAAGAAATCGAAAGAGATATAGAGGCATTACGTGCGCAAAAGATGCCTTCTCTTGAAGAACTTCGCTCACTCGTCTATGATGTACGCGATCATATCGACCACATTTATGCACCACTATTGGTTGTGCAAGCTACATATGATGATGTTATCGATACCGATTCTGCAAACGTTATTTATGACAATACCGAATCAGACATCAAACACATTAAATGGTATGAACAATCGGGACATGTTATTACGCTTGGACCCGAAAAAGTGACACTTCATGAAGATATTTTGAAATTCCTGGAATCATTGGACTGGAATGAGTGAAAGATAAGACCAATGACCATACTATATACTTATAAGGAGTGATGCAATTGGATAGCTTAGAGCAAGACATTCAGCAAAAGTTGCTGTCTCTAATGAAAGAAGAATCGTATAAGCCGTTAACTGTACAGGAAATCCAGGAAGTAATGGGATTTGAACAGGCGGCGGAGTTTAAGGAACTTGTGAAAATGCTTGTTGACCTTGAACAAAAAGGGCAGATTATTCGCTCGAAATCGAACCGCTATGGTGTACCTGAAGGCATGAATCTCCTTCGCGGAAAATTCATCGGGCATGCAAAAGGCTTTGGTTTTGTGGCACCGGAAGAAGAAGGAATGGATGATGTATTCATCCCACCACATGAAGTGAATGGCGCGATGAACGGGGATACTGTCCTCATACGTGTCGTTAACGCCACATCAGGCGGTAGACGTGAAGGGGCAATTACACGTGTCGTAGAACGTAAAACGACAAAGGTAGTTGGCATGTACCAGAACAATAAAGGCTTCGGTTTCGTTGTTCCTGATGATAAAAAACTACCTATGGATGTTTTCATAGGCAAAGGCAACTCGCTCGATGCAGTCGACGGACATAAAGTCGTTGTTGAAATAACGGAATGGCCTATTGATGGGAAGTCAGCAACAGGCATGGTCACACAAATCCTTGGACATAGAAATGATCCAGGTGTGGATATCTTGTCTATTATCCATAAGCATGGAATTGAAATTGATTTTCCGCAAGCAGTACTAGACCAGGCCAATAAAATTCCTGATGAAGTTCAGGAAAGAGATTTGATCAACCGTCGTGACCTTCGTGAAGAACTTTCGATTACAATTGATGGTGCAGACGCGAAAGACCTTGATGATGCCATTTCAGTCGTGAAAAATGACAATGGTGGCTATATATTATCTGTTCATATTTCAGATGTCAGTTATTACGTGACGGAAAACTCTCCAATGGGTGATGACGCTTATGATCGCGGAACTAGCGTTTACTTGACGGACAGAGTTATTCCGATGTTGCCGCATAGATTATCGAACGGAATTTGTTCATTAAACCCGGGTGTAGATAGACTTACGTTGTCTTGTACAATGACGATAGACCGCAACGGGAAAGTCGTCGAGCACGATATATTCGAGAGTGTTATTCGCTCGAAAGAACGTATGACTTATAATGAAGTTTATAAAATCATCGAAGAAAAAGATGAAGAACTTTCAACTCGATATGCACATGTTGTTCCTATGATTAATCATATGGCAGACCTCGCAGTTATTTTGAAACAGAAGAGAGAAGATCGTGGAGCCATTGATTTCAATTTCAAGGAATCGAAAATCCTTGTTGATGAAAAAGGATGGCCAACGGATGTTGTCATTATGGAGCGTACTGTATCAGAACGCCTCATAGAAGAATTCATGCTTGCTGCGAACGAAACGATTGCGGAACATTTCCACAGGCTTGAACTACCGTTCATTTACCGGATTCACGAAGATCCAAAAGCTGAGAAATTACAACGGTTCTTCGAATTCCTAACGAACTTCGGCGTTGTTGTCAAAGGAACGGGCAATAAAGTTCATCCAAAAGCGCTACAGGAAATTGTTGAATCAATTGAGGGTCTTCCTGAAGAAACGGTTATATCGACAATGCTCCTTCGTTCAATGCAACAGGCGAAGTATTTCGATGAAAGCCTGGGTCACTTTGGATTATCTACCGAATTTTATACACATTTCACGGCACCAATCCGTCGCTTCCCAGATTTGATTGTCCACCGGCTAATCCGGACATATCTAATCGAAAAAGACACTTCGGCACAGACGCTTGCACATTGGAGTGCGAACTTATCCGATATTGCAGAGCATACATCGGAACGAGAACGCCGTGCGGTTGAAGCAGAACGAGATACAGAGTCACTGAAAAAATCTCAATTCATGCTCGACAAAATTGGCGAAGAATTCGAGGGTGTTATTTCATCAGTTACAAACTTTGGTTTGTTTGTTGAACTGGAAAATACAATCGAAGGACTTGTCCATGTTAGCCACATGACAGATGATTATTATCGATTTGACGACAGACAAATGATGATGATTGGCGAACGTGCTGGCAAGCAATATAGACTTGGCGACGAAGTAACTGTCAAAGTTATTGCTGTGAAACCTGAAGAATCGACTATCGATTTTGAAATCGTTGGGATGAAACAAAACTTCCGTCGCACTCGTAAAGAAACGCCGAAAGTTATTTATGCTAAGAAAAAAGAAGGCGACAATAAGCCCGGCGACAAGTCAAAAGATCAAAAGAAATCCGGCACATACAATAAAAAGAAAAAGTTCTATGAAGGCGCGGCGAAAAAAGCGGGTAGTAAGCTTAAACCTAGGCCTAAAAAGAAAAAGTAAAGCCGGAGCGGTTTAGGCCGCTCCTGAGTTTTAACTTGATTCAGCAGACGTTCTCCACTTCAATAAGTGGCGGCGTGAATGCTAAAATGTGCAAAAAACAGTGGGGGTTCAGGCTACCCGCTGATTCAAGTTAAGCCTCCGGCGGATGTCACAAATTTTGAATTGAGTGGAAAGGCAACCTAAGAGCGCCGCTTCCTGCGGCAAAGGTTGCATACCTGCGTCCTGCAGGCATAAGCGCAATTCAAAATTTGGACGCAATTACGCCGAGGCGCAATTGATTAAGGGGTGAAAGAAATGGCGAAAGGCCAGGGGAAGGTAGTCGCCGTCAATAAAAAGGCGAATCATGATTTTGCAATAGAAGAAACAATTGAGGCAGGTATTGTTCTACAAGGTACTGAAATCAAAGCAA
>CAZWAW010000036.1:0-26519 GCA_964632025.1 uncultured Sporosarcina sp. | reverse complement strand
AATATGACTATACATACTATGCAAACAACAACATTCGAAAAAGCTGGTTTCGAACAGTGGAAAGAAGCCGCTGTCCAGTCATTGAAAGGCAAGCCATTTGATTCGCTTATCACGAAAACAATTGAAGGGATTGACCTTCAGCCATTATATACGCAGGAAAGCCTTGCGAAACGTGCACAGCCAATTCGTGCGGCAAAAAAAAAGACAGGATGGATTGTTGCACAGCAACCATATGCTGCCGATGGACAACAGTTCGTCGCTGAATTAAAGAATTCGATTGAGCGTGGTAATGAAGCGATTGTTTGCGATGGGACAAAACCACTTCACTGGGATGAGCCTTCTCTCGCTGAAATCGCCCAGCTTATGAAGCAATATCCGATTTTCATTACAAATATGAAGCAAGATAACTCATTTCTGAAAGCGTTTTCTCTTGTCCCAGAAATGGATCGTTCATCCGTTAACGGTGCGATTTCAGTTTCCGGTTGGACCGTTCCCGCAGGATACACAAACGTTCGGACAGCCAGTGCAGATATATGGGATGCACATCACAAAGGCGCGGATGCAGTGACTGAACTTGCATTAGTCCTCGCGGATGCAGCGAATCAAGCTTCAAAAGTGGACAACTTTAGCGATTTTACCAATGACTTTTTTGTTCGATTTGCAGTAGATACGCATTTCTTTATGGAAATCTCAAAATTCCGTGCGTTCCGTATTTTGTGGCAAGCATTTAGTTCTGCTTATGGGGTAGCTGAAGCACCTTATGTGCCAATCATTGCGACGACATCGTTGCGTTCTTACTCGAAACTAGATCCATATGTCAACGTATTGCGGGCTGGAAATGAGACATTTGCCGCGGTTCTTGGCGGTGCTGATGTCATTACCGTACACCCGCACAATATCATTACTGGGCCGACAAGCAGTTCTGTACGTATGGCACGTAATATTCAACTCGTTATTAAAGAAGAAACCCATGCTGATAAAGTAATCGACCCTGCAGGCGGTTCTTATTTCATGGAAACGTTGACGTCTGAACTTGTTGATAACGCATGGACACTCTTTTTGGACATCCAGTCTATAGGCGGCTATGATGCATTCATTATCACCGACCAGTTCGGGAAATTACTTGAGCAACGCAGGAGCGACGTCTCGAAAGGGAAGCAGTCGTTGATTGGTACAAATGTTTACGCTGAATTGACAGATACGAACTTTACTGATTGGGAGGGCGTACAGATTGAAGGACGTCTTGCAGAACCTTTCGAAAAACTAGCTTCTCAGCAAAAAGATAGCACGACACGAATTGCATTATTGACGTTCGGTGAGTTAAAAGACTTTAAACCACGTGCAGATTTTGTCAGCGGCTTTTTAGCGACAGGCGGTATGCGTGCTGAATGGAGTCCCACATTCGATAATGCACAACAAGCTATTTCATGGCTCGCGGATGAAAAGCCTGACTATGCAATTGTCTGTGCAACATCTACCCTAACTGAAACTGTCATGGAACAATTACTGGCAGGACGTCCTGCAGAACTTATCTTGGATGCAGCTGGAAAGTATGACTCTGCTCTGTCAGAAACGTGGCTTAATGCTGGTTTAAATGGCTTTGTTTTCGCAGGGCAAGATAAAGTGGGAAAACTGAAAACTATCAACGATAAATTGGAAGGGGCTGCGATCAATGGACAAGCCTGATTTCAACAAAGTAGACTTGCAGCAAATTGCTGGCAATGCGAAAGAAACAGCAAACCAGTCAGGAAACCTTTTTAGAACGAATGAAGGAATCGACGTTAAAACGCTTTATACCGATAAAGATACGGAGAACCTCGCCCATTTGACTGATTTACCTGGCATCGCACCAAATACAAGGGGTCCCTATCCAACGATGTTCGTTTCTAGACCGTGGACAGTCCGTCAATACGCCGGATTTTCAACTGCGGAGGAAAGTAACGCATTTTATCGCCGAAATTTGGCAATGGGGCAAAAAGGATTATCTGTCGCATTCGATCTTGCGACTCACCGCGGCTATGACTCCGATCATCCGCGTGTGACTGGGGATGTCGGAAAAGCAGGCGTAGCTATTGATTCAGTCGAAGATATGAAAATTCTGTTTGACGGTATTCCACTTGATCAGATGTCAGTATCTATGACGATGAATGGTGCAGTTTTACCGATTATGGCGTTTTACATCGTTGCGGCTGAGGAACAAGGTGTGTCACCTGAAAAGCTTGCAGGGACAATCCAAAATGATATATTGAAAGAATATATGGTGAGAAATACGTATATTTTCCCTCCTGAAATGTCAATGAAAATCATTGCGGATATTTTTGATTTCACCTCCACTAAAATGCCTAAATTTAACTCGATTTCTATTTCTGGCTATCATATGCAAGAGGCGGGCGCAACGGCCGATATCGAGCTTGCTTATACGCTTGCGGATGGACTTGAATATGTACGGACAGGTTTGAAAGCGGGCATTGATATCGATTCATTCGCACCTAGACTATCGTTTTTCTGGGCAGTTGGCATGAATTACTTCATGGAAGTAGCCAAAATGCGCGCGGCACGGAAAATGTGGGCGCAAATGATGCAGACGTTTGAACCGAAAAATCCGAAGTCACTTGCGCTTCGGACACATTCGCAAACGTCAGGCTGGAGTTTGACAGAACAAGATCCGTTCAACAATATAACGCGAACATTAATAGAAGCAAATGCTGCAGCGATGGGGCATACGCAATCGCTCCATACAAATGCGCTTGACGAAGCAATTGCATTGCCTACAGATTTCTCTGCACGTATTGCGCGCAATACGCAATTATTCCTGCAAGAAGAGACGATGATGACCAAAGTGATTGATCCATGGGGAGGCTCATACTACGTTGAAAAATTGACAGATGAGTTGATGGATAAAGCTTGGGAATTAATCACAGAAATCGAGGAACTCGGAGGGATGGCGAAAGCGATTGAAACAGGCCTTCCGAAAATGAAAATCGAAGAAGCGGCAGCAAAACGTCAGGCTCAAATCGACTCGCGTGCAGAATCAATAATTGGCGTGAATAAATACCGTCTGGATACCGAGGATCCAATCGATATTTTGGACATCGACAATTCGCTGGTACGCCAGAAACAAATCGATCGAATCAACCAGATGAAAGCAGACCGAGATGAAGTAGAAGTAACGACTATCCTTGCGGAGTTAACCGAAATTGCACGCAGTGGTGACGGTAATCTTCTGGCGTGTGCCGTTAATGCAGCACGTGCACGCGCAACAATCGGTGAAATTTCAGATGCGATTGAGAGTGTGTCAGGTAGACATAAGGCGGTGATTCGTTCCGTGAGTGGCGTATACAGTTCGAATTTCTCGAACACAGAAGAAATTGAAGAAGTGAAAATGATGGCGGAAGATTTCCTAGGGAATGAAGGCCGTCGTCCACGTATCCTTATCGCGAAAATGGGACAAGATGGCCATGATCGCGGTGCGAAAGTAATCGCTTCCTCATTTGCGGATCTTGGTTTTGATGTTGACATCGGACCATTATTCCAAACGCCCGAAGAAACGGCTCTACAAGCCGCTGAAAATGATGTCCACGTTATCGGTGTCAGTTCACTTGCAGCAGGGCATAAGACGCTTGTACCGACGCTACGTGAAGAACTCGCCAAAATAGGGCGAGAAGATATTCTGATTGTTGTCGGCGGGGTAATACCTGCACAAGATTACGCATTCTTGCGTGAAAATGGGGCGGCCGCAATTTTCGGTCCGGGAACCGTCATTCCAGTTGCCGCGCAAAAAGTAATTGAAGAAATCTATCGCAGGCTTGGCTACGAGGAAGTGGCGGATTGAAAGACAACAACCGTTTAACTGATGACAGTGCGCTGAATGTGATGGGGGGGATTACGTCTACACATGATGGCATGGCAGCAACGGCGCGGAAACGTTTTGTGAAAAAAGGTCGCGAAATCCCGGTTGAAGAGTTGTCGGAGAATATTGCGGGTGGATCTCGACTTCATCTTGCCAAGGGGATTACGCTTCTCGAGAGCATTATTCTAGATGATAAAGTCGCGGGGCAACAGCTCTTGCTCAACCTGCTTCCGAAAACAGGCAACAGTATTCGGATTGGCATCACAGGTGTTCCAGGTGCGGGGAAAAGCACGTTCATCGAAGCATTTGGCCTAATGCTAGCTAATTCCGGTCATAAAGTGGCGGTGCTCGCTATAGATCCAAGCTCGACTTTAACGGGCGGTAGCATACTTGGCGATAAAACGCGGATGGAAGAACTTGCAAGGCATCCGAACGCGTTCATTCGCCCTTCACCGTCAGCAGGTACACTCGGCGGCGTTCACAAAAAATCGCGTGAGACGATGTTACTTTGTGAAGCGGCTGGTTATGACGTTATTTTGATTGAAACGGTAGGAGTCGGGCAAAGTGAAACAGTTGTCCGTGGAATGGTCGATTATTTCATGCTGCTCGTGCTAACTGGCGCCGGAGATGAATTGCAAGGGATGAAAAAAGGGATTATGGAGCTGGCAGATGGAGTTGTAGTTCACAAAGCTGACGGAGATAATTTGAGGCTAGCGAAGAAGACGGTTCGAGAATATCGCCAGCTTCTTCACTTCCTACAGCCTGCTTCACCCGGTTGGACATCAACAGCACTACCTGTATCATCAATCAAAAATACGGGGCTCGAAGAAGTTTGGGCAATGATAGTATCGTTTAAAAAGTCAATGGACGATGGAGGGTTCTGGGATGGACGAAGGCAGTCACAGACGAAAGATTGGTTCCGTTCCATGATTAATGATCGCCTTATTGACACCTTTTTTGCTGAGCCCGGTAAGAAAGAAGAAGTAGTGGAACTTGAGAAAGCATTAGTCGAAGGAAGTCTCACGGTGACGAGTGCAGTGGATCGCTTGTTTCGGTAAAACTCTGAGGCTCGGGAAATGCGCTCAATATCTATTGTTAAATGAAAAAACAATGCCAACTACAATGAAGATCAGACATCTACGCAAATGTCTGATCTTTTTTGTGTGTACAAGAATGATTTATCATTATAATGTTGAACCTCGTATTAAAATTTCGTCTCTTGGTGAAAGTAGAATAGTGGATTACCGTAAAAACTCATCTACTATTTCATGAATTTTTTCGGGTTTTAAAAGTGTAGAGACAGATTCCTCAGTTTGCTGGGTAAGTGCAGAACCAGCAAGCCCCAATTGACAAGCTCGCAATAGCGATTCTTCGTTCATGAGCCCATATATTGCGCATGAAGAGAATGCATCACTAGCCCCTGTGACATCAACAACTTCAGTCTTGAAAGGGGATAAATTTCCAGACTCATGTGGGGAAGAATAATAAACTCCTTGATCATGAAGCGTGATAATAACTTTTTGAACACCGCGCTGTCTAATGCTTTCACAGACAGTTTGACAATCCTCAAACGAAGAGATTTTCGCTTCAGCGAGCATTTCTGCTTCTTCTTGATTGAGTAGTAATAGTTCTACTCCTTCAAGTTGAAAAGGAAGTTTTTGAGCCTTGGCCGAAGAAATCGGATCAATGTATAAGGGAATATTTTCATCTTTGCAGCGATTAATTATATAACTTATGCAATCCTTTGAGATATTTGTATCCAAAAAAACGGCTTGTGAGGCAACTATATAGGACCATTTCTCTTCAATCATAGGAATAGTTATTTTTTCGTAGATGTTCATATCGGCCATGGAGACAATCATTTCACCATTAACATCCAATAAAGTGGTATAAGTTCCTGTCCGCTCTGTCTGCAATATCCATACTTGACTGACGTCAACTCCTTGGCTTTTCGTTTCCCTCAGTATCCAGTTACCTTCCTTGTCGTCTCCTACACAAGTCATAAGTGAAGTGTTATACCCAAGCCGACTTAAATTTTCAGCAAAGTTTCGTGCCACACCACCACAAACTTCAGTTGTTTCTACAGGATTAGATGAATACAAATGTACTTTTTGATTTGATCGTGCTTTTCGATCTGTATTTGCTCCTCCGATACACACGATTGACGATTCTTCTTGGAGAATATAGGCACGCCCTTTGATTTCGCCGCGTTTTGTCAGGGTAGCAATATAGTTAGCTACGGCCGAACGTGATAAACCAACCTTATTTGATAGTTCTTGCTGTGAAATGAAAGGGTTTATTCTAATATGATGTAAAATTTGATGTTCTTTATTCATTGGAACAACCTCGCTTTTAGTTAAACAATAGTTTACAATATAAACTATTGTTTATAATAATTAATTGGAATGACTAATAAACAATTCATGGATGTTAAGAATCCCGTTAACAACCCGGAAATTAGGCTTTCGGGCATGAAAAAATCCTTTATTTAGGAATTGGTAGTCTTGTCCAAATCCAATATAAAGGAAACCTAATACGACAATCATACACCATTATTATCGTTTGGTAAATGCACTTCATCCATAATTATACAAAACCATTGGAGGAAATAAAACAATGAAAATGTGGTTATACCCTTTGTTAGTAGTTTTAGCAGCTAGTAGTTATGGTTTAGTATCAACTATCATTAAACTCGCAATACAAAGTGGTTTTTCGGTCTCAGAAGCAATTACAAGCCAATTTTTTATTGGATTTTGTATAGCGGTATGTATTTTCTTTCTAACAAATAGAACAAAAATAAGCTTTAAAGGAGTTAGAATCCTTATTTTGGCGGGAGGATTAACTGGATTGACCAATATTTTTTATGGTCGCTCTTTAATCTATTTACCCGCTTCTTTAGCGGTGGTCCTTCTGTTTCAATTTACGTGGATAGGTATGTTGATTTCTTGTATAGCAAAACGGCAACTACCAAGTCGAATCGAGTTTATTTCGTTAATCGTTTTGTTCGCAGGAACAATACCGGCTGCTGGTTTGATTGATGTGGATTTATCCGAAATACCTATTCAAGGCTGGTTATGGGGATTAACTGCAGCTCTTTGTTTTTCTTTATTTTTATTTGTTAATAGCAAGCCAATTAAGAGTATGAACACCTCTAACCGGTTACTATTGGTTTCCTTTTTTGCTTTTATGACAACAGCTGTTTTTCAGTCCCCAGAAATCATTTGGAATGGAACCCTGTTTGGTGAAGGACTTTGGGTATATGGTTTGGCATTAGGATTATTCGGTATGATTATTCCGGTTTATTTATTTACTATCGCAGTTCCTAAAGTTGGATTGGGTATGTCGTCAATATTGAGTGCCT
Source organism: uncultured Sporosarcina sp. (assembly GCA_964632025.1). GTDB lineage: Bacteria > Bacillota > Bacilli > Bacillales_A > Planococcaceae > Sporosarcina. The sequence goes on along the minus strand of CAZWAW010000036.1, from coordinate 19,308 downwards.
TTGAATTGCCGATTGCGGTGTTGGTATCGGTTATTTTATTAAGTGAAATCGTTACTCCACTACAAATTGTAGGTATAGTAATCATTATTATGGGTATAATTTTACCTACAGTCTTAAAAAAGGATAAATCATAGATTGAAAATAAAAATTTAAAGCATTTGAAATGTAATCGTTATAGAAAATACCTCATCCAATATGACAAAAAGGGTGAGGTATTTTTATGTTGACAATTTTTAAATAAGTCGTATACTAAACATATGTTCACGAAGTAAACTTTTGTTTCTGAGGAAATAAAGGAGGTGTAATAAAATCGCTAATGAAAATGAGGATTTAATTTTAGGGATGATTAATGAGAATCCACTTATTTCCGGTAACGCTTATGTTTTAAATGAAAACCCACCTATTATTTGTGTGGGAGGGGCTAATGTAGACAGAAAACTCTATGCAAAATTTGAACTTACTAATGAAACGTCTAATCCAGTGATATCTTCTCGAACGATTGGAGGAGTAGCAAGAAACATTGCTGAAAATCTAGGTAGACTGGGTGAGCAAGTTGCATTAATTTCAGCAAGTGGTAACGATTTAGAATGGAAAGAGATTTATGACATATCGTCTCCTTTTATGAATTTAGAGCATGTTACACAAATTGAAAATTCATCAACTGGTTCCTATACAGCAGTATTAGATAGGAATGGTGATTTATCAATTGCATTTGCAGATATGGATATTTTTGAGGAAATTACCCCTGAGTTATTGAAAAAAAACAGTACTATTCTTAGAAGTGCTAAATGTATTGTAGTTGATTTGAATTGTCCTGTTGAATCGGTTGAATTTCTTTGTTCTTTCACAACTAAGCATAATATCCCATTAGTTATCATCCCTGTTTCGTCTCCAAAAATGAACCGGCTTCCCAAAACATTGAGTGCGGTAAGTTGGCTAATCGTAAATAAAGATGAAACGGAAACATTTATGAATATCAAAATTAATGATGATAAGGATTGGGAAAGAGCAGTTGATAAATGGTTAGAGCTAGGAGTTAAAAATGTTATTGTAACTAACGGATCAAAAGGTGTATTTACAGGTAGTGAGGGGGGCGAAATTCGTTATTTCCCAGCTATCGAAGAGTCAATGGTTGTAGATGTTACAGGTGCAGGTGATTCATTTTGTTCGGGAGTAATTTATTCCTGGTTACAAAAGAAAGACTTTGATTACATTATTAAATCCGGTTTGGTCAATGCTCAGAAAACAATTTTGTCAAAGCATACAGTTAGACAAGAATTATCACAAAATCAATTTAAAATAGATATGGAGGAAATATAAAATGAAAAATTATATTGAATTATCAAAAGAAGTACAACAGGCAAAAGAGGAAGGGAAAGCAATTGTGGCATTAGAGTCTACAATTATTTCTCACGGTATGCCTTATCCTCAAAACGTGAAAATGGCACGTGAGGTTGAACAAATTGTTCGTGATAACGGGGCTGTCCCGGCAACAATTGCTATTATTGATGGGAAAATCAAAATTGGTTTAACAGATGATGAGCTGGAGTTATTTGGTAAGAGTTCAGATGTTGCTAAAGTGTCAAGACGCGACTTACCACAAATTATTGCTACAAAAAAACTAGGTGCAACAACTGTTGCAACAACAATGATCTGCGCAGAATTAGTAGATATCAAAATCTTTGTAACAGGCGGTATTGGTGGGGTTCATAAAGGTGCAGAAACTACAATGGATATTTCAGCTGACCTTGAAGAATTAGCTCAAACTGACGTAGCTGTAATTTGTGCAGGAGCTAAATCAATTTTAGATCTACCTCTTACTTTGGAATATCTTGAAACAAAAGGGGTTCCTGTGCTTGGCTTCGAAACGGAGTGCCTACCAGCATTTTATACAAGAAATAGTGAATATAAATTAAATTTCTCTACTGATTCAATTGGTGTAATTGCTGATGTATTGAAAACTAAATGGGAATTAAACCTTAAAGGTGGGGTAGTAGTTGCTAACCCAATCCCTAAAGAATTCGCCATGGATGAAGCGTATATCAATGGGATTATTGACCAAGCAATCAAAGAAGCAGCAGAAAATAATATTATTGGTAAAGATACTACACCATTCTTGCTCGGGAAGATTAAAGAATTAACAGATGGTAAAAGCCTTGATGTAAATATAGAATTAGTAAAACACAATGCTAAAGTTGGAGCCCAAATTGCTGTTAATTTAAACAGCAAAACTAACGAACAATAAAAGTTATATTTAAGACAAGCTGAGTCACATTAAAATTAATTCACTCATACAGTTCCTTTTCATATTTACAAAAATATGAAAAGGAACTAATATTTTCAGGTAATTGAAAGCGCTAACATTAAAGGGGCGATTTACATGAAATTTTTATTCTTAATAACAGGGATTTTACTTGCTTTTATTATTGCGTTTATATTTAGTAATGATAGAAAAAAGATAAAATATAAACGTATTATGATTATGTTAGCTGTGCAAATAATTTTAGTTTATTTCATGATGAATACTAGTATAGGTCTAATTGCTATTACCAGTATAGGCAAGTTTTTTGAAAAACTTATGGCTATTGCTGATGCAGGAATTCAATTTGTATTTGGTAGTCTCGTGAATGAAGGTGAAATATCGTTTATCTTTGTAGCGCTATTACCTCTTGTTTTCTTATCGGTCCTAATAGGAATACTAAATTACGTCAAAATATTACCATTCGTAATCAAATACTTAGGTTTAGTTTTAAGTAAAATAACTGGAATGGGTAGACTTGAAAGCTATTTTGCAGTATCTACTGCTATTCTTGGACAACCTGAAGTGTTTTTGACAATTATTAAACAAATCCCGCTTTTATCTCCAAAAAGACTGTACACAATTTGTACTTCGGCAATGAGTGCGGTAAGTATGGCGATGGTTGGCGCTTATATGACGATGTTAGAGCCGAAATATGTTGTAACAGCTGTTGTTTTGAATATTTTCAGTGCACTCATTATCGCTAATATTATTAATCCCTATGATTTAGATAACGATGAGGATTTAATTAAAATTGATAAAACTGAGAGAGTTCCTTTCTTCCAAATGGTTGGAGATAGCGTAATGGATGGTTTTAAACTTGTTGTTACCGTTGCTGCTATGCTCTTAGGATTTATTGCTTTGATGGAATTGATTAATGTGATTTTTCAAGGTGTATTTCAAATGTCATTCCAAACAGTTATTGGCTATATCTTTGCACCAATCGCATTCTTAATGGGTATTCCATGGGCAGAAGCTGTACAAGCGGGTGGCATTATGGCTACTAAACTTGTTACTAATGAATTTGTTGCAATGTTGAGTTTTGGTGAAATTTCAACAAAACTTTCTGATAAAACAGTAGCAATTGTATCGGTTTATTTGGTTAGCTTTGCAAACTTTGGGACTGTAGGTATTATTGCGGGTTCAATTAAGTCAATTAGTGAAAAACAAGGACATTATGTTTCAAAATTTGCTTTAAAACTATTGTTAGGCGCAACACTAGCCTCTGTAATTTCAGCTACTATCATAGGTATTACTATGTAAGTTTATATCAGAGAACACGATTGCAAAGATGGATTCCTATAGTTTTGAAATCTGGAAACCATTATCTTCCTTTGCTTTAAACTAGTGAAAATTGACTGATTGGCTTGAATATATATACCCTCAAAAACGTTCGTTTCGATTTTCGGGGTATATATATTCAATGTGATCAACATGTACTTGCGCATAAAATTTTTAAGAAGCATATTCCGGATAGATAGAAAAAAGTAAGAATTCAGCCGTATAATCTGGTTGATTTCTTTTTTTTGTTTATTTATGTACTTTGCCTTTTTTAAAAAAATTTCGGACGTCAAAACTGGATTCCTAAATAGCATTCATGCGCTTAGACAGTAGTTTTGCTGACAAATGGTAGTTTGTTATAGGATAATGGTGATGTATGTGATGGGCAAAATAGTAGGGGGAAAACTCCAAAAAGAAGGAAGTGCTAAACGATGAATTTAGAAATGGTTATGCAGGAGCTTGAAGCCCTTGGCAAGGAACGAACTAAGAAAATGTACATATCCAATGGTGCGCATGAGCCACTTTTTGGCGCGGGTACAGGCGCTATGAAACCAATCGTAAAGAAAATAAAAATAAATCAGCCTTTAGCTGAAGAGCTTTATGCCACAGGGAACTACGATGCCATGTACTTTGCAGGTATTATTGCAGACCCAAAAGCCATGACTGAGTCGGATTATGATCGTTGGATGGATGCTGCGTATTTTTATATGCTGTCCGATTATGTAGTTGCCGTAACTTTATCAGAATCAGATATTGCACAAGAAGTTGCTGATAAATGGATCGCAAGCGGTGAAGAACTGAGAATGTCAGCGGGATGGAGTTGCTACTGTTGGCTTTTAGGGAATCGACCAGACGGTGAATTTTTAGAAAATAAGATTTCCAATATGCTTGACATGGTGAAAAATACGATTCACAATTCGCCAGAACGAACGAAATCTGCTATGAATAATTTTCTATACACCGTGGGGATTTCCTATTTGCCGCTCCATGAAAAGGCGGTCGAGACTACAATGGCAGTAGGTATAGTAGAAGTCAAACGGGACAAGAAAAAAAGCAGTTTACTAAACGCTTACGAAAGCATTCAAAAAGAAGTCGATAAAGGAAAGATGGGTTTCAAACGCAAGCATGTAAGATGTTAAAATGATTTTAGGTACACGACACTGTTTTGAAAATATACTTCAATTGTATAATAATAGAAAGCAGACCAGGCAAATTGGCGAAATGTCTGGTTTTTTGTATGCTTATTTGATTGTGTGAATTGCTTGTCTTTGTATTAAGTTGAAGTCCCCTTAACTATAGCTATGTTCAAAAAAATGAATAAGTCATTTAACATTAATTATAGAAGGGAAATGAGGTTTAGGAAACATGACAGCGAAAAAAGTTTTGAGTTCCGGATTTTATCCTAATTAGTGGTGGGTTAACTGTAGCTACTATGCGACACTGCTGATAAAATGTTCTTCAATTAGGTGAAAATGTAATGTGAATCAGATTTTTATGCGTTTTTCCGACAGTTTTTCATTCTTATTGAATCGTTATTTGCAAAAAAGTTATAAATGTAGGATATAATTAAAGGCAGGAAAAGATGAAGTAGAAAAGGGAGTTTTTTAAATGACATTGAAACAACAACTTAAGGATTCGATGAAGGTAGCAATGAAAGCAAAAAACAAAGAAGAATTAACAAGCATTCGTTTGGTCTTAAGCACGATTCAAAAAAAAGAAATTGATAAAAATGATGGTGTAGAACTGAGCGATGCGGAAGTTATGCAGATTATCCAAACGGAAATTAAACAAACGCAAGAGTCTCTGATGTACGCAAAACAATCTAACAAGGTTGAGATGATAACGGATCTTGAAAACCGCGTTAAGTTGTTGACGGTATATCTACCAAAGCAACTTAACGAAGATGAAGTCACAACAATAATAAAAAGCATTATCGAATCGAATGGTTTTTCCGGTAAGCAAGATATGGGCAAGGTAATGGGTCTGGCGATGACTGAACTAAAAGGCAAAACTGAAGGCGCTTTGATCAGCAAGGTTGTTAAAACGTTGCTATAGTAGCGAAGTGATTGGCAAAAATAAAGTGCCTGGTACGACTACAATTCAGAATTGTAGTCGCGCCAGGCACTTTTTAGTGTATCTTCTCATTAATTATTGCATCTACTGTGGATTCCACTTCAGCACGTGACATTTTTTCCTTGCCATTTTTTAAGGTTGCGAGTGTTCTCTTTGCCAAGGCAAGTGGGATTTTACAGAACAATTGAATATTTTTAGTGTCAATGGATTTTAAATATTCATCCGCTTTATTCAAATTCGTTGTTGCATACGCAAACATATCGTTTCGGTCCCAACCATCGGGGATAAAACGAACGCCGCGATCAGCATCTTCATCCTGATTTCGTAACATATTGACTGCTTGTAAGCCTCGACCGTAACCAATCGCTAATTCCCGATCCGTTATCGTTCCGTCATACAATTCCCATATATCAGATAACATAATACCCACTAAGCCCGCGACATAGTATGTATACTCATCTAAATCTTCTTTCGTTTTTACTACCCAGTCTTTTTCTACCCAACGGGCCATGCCATCTGCCATAATACTTGTTGATTCTTTAACTTTGTTAATAATACTTTCCGGGCATACGGAAAGCCAGTCGCCAAGTCTTAACGTAACCTCTGGTAAAATATTCTCGTAGGGCTTTAAGAGTTGTTGATAGGCTACATGATCAAAATCTGTTTGCAAAAGTTTGCTAGTCGAGCGCAACAAGTGCTGTTTAGTTTCAGGTTGTAAGTCCTCGTGATCTTCAATTTCATCAATTGCACGCATACATAAATAGGCAGAGCCGACCGTCTTTCTTAATGTTGGATTGAGCAGTTTAATTGGAATATAAAAGGTTCTACTTGTCAGCTTGAGTACATGCATGGCTTCTTTTTGTAATTTAGTTTCATTAATCATTGAGATTTTCCCCCTTCAACCTATAGTAGTCTGAGTAGATTAATTAGTACGTTTACGGTTTTTGTTGACTTGTCATTATAACTTTGCACGCAGGCACTTGCTCAATTTACTGAAACTCCAGGTACCTACAGTGTTAACTAGATAGAAGAAAACTAGTTTTCAAGGGAAAAGAGAAGTAACAATCACAGAACTTCCGAAATCTACCCCTATTACTAGGAGAAGCTGAAAATAATGGTTATATTCTCATTTAATCATATTTAGGTGCAAAACGGAAGTCACTAAAGCCACTTAATACAAGAAGATAGGTACAAAGATATTGTATTGTAGCGATGGATGCTAGAAATTTTCTTTGGATTCTGGTTACTGGTTGAGATTTAATTACCAATAACAGTACATAAAAAAACTGATAAGTGGTTTGATACATACTGTATTTGTTTCAAAAGCAATTAGGTGGGAAAAATAGGAATAATTTCTCTAGGGCAATCATAAAGTCTAAAGATTTGTTTAAAATCGGCAATGGAAAGGAAGGAGTGCAACATTTAAATACAAGCCGTGTATAGAGAGAGATTTTTATTAAAAGTAAATAAGATAAAGAAATCTTTTATTAACAATTGATGGTATTTGGTCTATAATTTGGATACTACTAACTCCAGGAGGGATATTTTGGTTAATTTAAAGAAAATTGGTATCGTGTTAAGTTCTTCTGCTTTATCTTTTGGAATGTTTGCGTCTGTTGCCAGTGCTTCAACCACGGTGAATGGCCAGCCTGAAAAAGTACAAATCCAAGTCGCTTCTACAGAGACAGTTTTCACAAAAGAAGATTTAATTAAGAGGTTTAATGAGTTGTTTCCTAATCGGTTTGACTTCTTAACGAAAAGTGATTTTCAAATGGGTGGTAGTCACTATTATCCTAATGACGAAAAGTTACGTTATGATCTAATGTTCACTAAGACAATTAATGGTAAGCGGTTATACGGTAATGTTGTATTTGTTGGAAAGGATCTAGAAATTGAGCAATTTTACTATCAACCGTCCAATGAATCAGAAGCGTTATTTCCAGCAAAGACCTCAAAGGAAGAGGCTAGAAAGATAGCAGTTGATTTTGTTAAGAAATTTGTTGATGGAGAGGAGTATCAGTTAGAAACAGATCCCTTCAACTATTATCCAAGGCGAATATTAACAGAACCAATTCGATACTCATTCTCGTTTTTACGTACAAAAAATCAAGTATCCATTTCTGATCAAAGAATAGAAGTGTCTGTTCTAGGAAATGGCGAAGTTGTCAATTTTTATAGGGATTCTGCGAAGTTGGATTCGTCTACTTTTGATGACTTGAAACAATTAAAAGATAAAAATGAAATGTTAGAGAAAGTAAAAGGAAATCTTTCAGTCGATTTGCAATATCAAATTAATCATGATTATCAAACCGGTGATCGCAGTGTTCAACTCGTTTACCAACCAACCACAAAATTGCATGGAGTACATGCGCCTTCAGGTAAGTGGCTAACTGCAAACGGTTACTCAGCAGATTTCCCAAAGGAAACAAAGATTGAAAAGATTGTAGCTAATCCACTGCCGCCAAAACAGAATGGAATTACTTTGGAAGATGCAAAGAAAATTGCAGAGAAATTCCTCAAAATTAATTCTGATAAAGTTAAATTAAGCATTCAATCTATTGATGAAGTGGAAAACTATAATGGACAGGCAGTAATTAGTATTCAGTACATGTATAACTTTGGAAGTAGCGGACACGGAACAAATATGGAGATAAGTAAAACTACAGGTGAGGTTATTCAATATAATGATATTACCAGCCAAATTTTAGCGGAAATTGGAGATAAACCTAAAAAAACGAACACCCTTTCTAGTAAAGAAGCTCTCGCTCAAGCTGTAAAATATATGAAAGAATGGGTTCCATCCTATCTACACAACTATGCTATACCTATTGAAGAACCCTATTTTGAAGAGAACCAAGGTACCTACCAATTTAATTTCCCAAGGATTGAGAATGGTGTTATTGTGATGGGTGATCAAATTAATGTTGGCATAGGTGCTGATGGCTCTTTAAATAGCATGAATGTCAATTATCAAAATATCGAACAATGGCCATCAATTGATAAAGTAATTTCTGAGAAAAAAGCAAAGGCTCTCTTGAAAGAGGCACTTAGTTTAAAACTTACTTATATGAAACAAGAGAAAAATGAAAACAAAAATCATTATGATCTAGTATATTTACCTGTATTTAACGAAAATCCGTTTAGTTATTTAAATGCCACCACGGGAGAATGGAATAGCCTGTTTGGCGAGAAAAATACATCTGTTATTTCACACCCTTGGGCAGAAGAGGAACTTAATTATCTGCTTAATGCTAAAGTTTTAGACATTAAGAATGCTAAAAACTTTAATGGAGATGCCCCTGTATCAAAAGGGGAAGCTATTAAAATTATCATGAATTCACTCACTTATATTTATAACGGTGATTATTATTCTAGAAATGAAAACAAGAACCAAACTTTTAAGAATATAGACCCGAAACACCCGTTATATCAATCGATTGAACGTGCAGTTGAAATGGATATCATTAAACCGGATAGTCAGACCTTTGATTTCGATTCTCCGATTAAAAGAGAAGAATTAGCGTCTTGGTATATACGCGTTCTTGGACTTGAACAGGCTGCTAAAGATAGTAGTATCTACAAACTTGGCTTTGCGGATGCAAATAATGTTCAAAAAGAATACATTGGTCATGTTGCCTTGGCAAACTCATTGGGGTTATTAAAGGCTGAACAAAATCAATTTAATCCTGATAGAGAAGCGACATACGCGGAATTAGCAGTTTCAATTATTCGCCTTGCTCATGAAATGACTGAAAAAGGCAGGGGATTAGGTTATTATTAAAGTATAGATAGCTTGGCCTCGTAATGTGATTATTAAACCCCCTTTACCGTTTGAGTTGTCAAACGGTAAAGGGGGTTTAGTTTGTCCAAGAAGTTTACTTTAGAAAATAGGATATCATTTTGATGAACAATGGAAAAATCCAAAAGTCTTCTCATTATCAAGGACGAAAAGCACATCTCTGGCATGGCTATTCTAAATAGCCATGCCAGAGATGTGCTTTTTTATTATGATAGCTAGATCATATTTGATATACTGAACACTAATGCAAGGAGGCTTTTTAATGAAACAGTATTTAGAATTATGTAAACACGTTCTTGAAACAGGTGAAAAGAAAGAAGACCGCACAGGGACAGGGACAATGAGTGTCTTTGGTTATCAGATGCGCTTCGATTTAAACGAAGGATTTCCCCTCATGACAACGAAAAAAACGGCTTTCCGTCTTATTTCATCGGAATTATTATGGTTCTTAAAAGGCGATACGAATGTCAAAACGCTTATTGAAGATCGAAATCCAATCTGGGATGAATGGGCTTTTGAACAATGGGTGACGAGTTCCGAATACAGTGGTCCAGATATGGTCGACTTCGGTCGTCGCGCTTCAAAGGACCCAGAGTTTGCAGCTGTCTATAAAGTTGAAATGGATGCATTCAAAAAACGTGTAGTGGAAGATGAAGAATTTGCTGCCAAATATGCCGACCTTGGACCGGTATATGGTAAACAGTGGCGATCATGGTCAAATGGAGAACAAACGATTGATCAAATTGCCAATTTAATTGAAGGTATCAAAAATAATCCGGATTCTCGTAGGCATATTGTTACTGCATGGAATCCTTCTGAAGTGGAAGATATGGCATTGCCGCCGTGTCATGCATTGTTCCAATTTTATGTAGCAGACGGGAAACTGTCATGCCAACTTTATCAACGAAGTGCGGACATATTCCTTGGCGTACCATTCAATATTGCATCCTATGCACTTCTAGTTCATTTGATTGCGCATGAATGCCATCTTGGTGTTGGCGAATTCGTCCATACGCTTGGGGACGCGCATATTTACGCGAATCATGTCAATCAAGTAAATGAGCAATTGTCTCGGGAACCGCGAACGTTACCGACATTAAAGTTGAATATCGAAGGCAAAACGATTTTCGAATTAGAAACGCAAGACATCGAACTTGAAAATTATGAACCACATCCAAAAATCAAAGCACCAATTGCTGTCTAAAGAAAGGTGGATTTCCATGATTTCACTGCTTGTAGCTCATGATCCGAACCGGGTCATTGGTATGAATAACGATTTGCCTTGGCATATTCCAGCTGACCTTGCTTATTTTAAAAAGATGTCGATGGGAAAAGCAATGGTAATGGGACGTAAAACGTTTGAGTCAATCGGTAGACCTTTACCTGGGCGGCTTAGCATCATCGTCACACGAAATGAAGCGTATACAGCTGAAGGTGCTGTTGTCGTACACAACCTAACTGATGCGATTGCAAGGGCAGAAGAGTATGCAGAAGAAGTGATGATTATCGGTGGTGCGGAAATATTCCGTGCGTCACTTGGAATAGCGGATCGCCTCTACATTACGTACATTCAAAAACAGTACGAAGGGGATACCTTTTTCCCTTCATATGGCCCTGAATGGAAACTCATATCGACTTCGCAAGATCAGATTACAGAAGATGAAATTCCGTATTCATTTCTTGTATATGAAAAGGAATAATAAAGTCCCTATGTATAAGTGAAGGAACTCTTTATTTCACTAAATTATATTGACAACTGCTACTACTCGAGGGGAGTGCGCATTATGAAAAAAGTCCATATCGTCACGGATTCAACAGCTGATTTAAAAGAAGAGGACATTCTAAAATATGGCTTACATGTTGTTCCACTAACCATCCAAATTGATGGGAAAACATATATCGATGGTGTTGATATAGAGCCAGAAGAATTTCTAACATTGATGAGAAGTTCTGCACAACTGCCGAAAAGCTCTCAACCAGCGGCAGGTGTTTTCAAGGAGTTATATGACAAACTGGGTGAGGATGGCAGTGAAATCATCTCCATACATATGACTGGCGGCATGAGCGGTACTGTGAAATCTGCCCAGGCAGCCGCCGAAATGACGGATACCAAAGTGACTGTCATCGATTCGATGTTCATCTCACATGCGTTGATGTTTCAAGTAATGGAAGCTGCGGAATTGGCCGAACAAGGGAAGTCCGTTACTCAGATTGTTGAACGGTTGAACACAATCCGTAAAAATACATCGCTTTTCGTTGTTGTCGATTCACTCGATAACCTGGTAAAAGGCGGCCGTATCGGAAAAGGGAAAGCAATGATTGGTTCCTTGTTGAATATAAAACCGATTGCGACTTTGCAGGATGGCGTTTATACACCCGTCGCGAAAGCGCGCAGTCACAAACAAGTCGTAGCTCATCTATTCAAAGTTTTCAAAGAAGAGACTGCTGGAAAGATTATTCGTGGGGTCGGTATTTCACACGCTAATGGTTTGAAAATGGGAGAACCATTGAAGAAAATGATACAAGAGTCGGGCATCAAAGATGTGAAACTTACATTTACTGCTCCAATCATCAGTACACACACTGGAGAAGGAGCGATAGGTTTCATGTATTATGCGGATTAATAAATGATTCTTTATTGAAGAAAAGGGGAACTCTACGTATGAGAAGAGTATTTCTAATTGTGATCGCCTTCTCATTATTTTTGTCCGGTTGTCAACAAACGCAAATCGAAAAAACAGGTGCATTTTCTGGGCGACAAGAAATCGCATTTGCTGAGTGGGCTATCCCAGGGTACTTCATTCCAAAAAATATCAATGTAATTGGTTTAGGGGATTCACTGACACAAGGTGTCGGAGATGAACTGAAAAAAGAAGGTTATTTTGGGCGTGTAACTGACAAGATGGATGAATGGAAAGGGGTTAAGGATGTTGATGCGGCCAATTTGGCAAAGCGGGGTCGAAGAAGCGACCAGCTCATCGACAAACTAGAAGAACCTGATGTTCAATCATCTGTGAAAACGGCGGACTTAATATTTTTGACAATTGGTGGAAACGATATTATGAAAGTTGTTAAGTCCAATCTATTCAACTTGAAGACTGAACCCTTTTACGTTGAACTTGGAAAGTTTGAAAATAGGCTCGATGAATTATTCAGTATCATCCGAGATTTGAATGGCGATGCGATTATTATTGTAGCAGGTCTTTATAATCCATTTTCAATTGTGACGGATGAAACGAATGAATTTGAAGATATTATTGCTGATTGGAATGAAGCGATTGAAGTTCGTGCAATCATGGACGGAAGGTCATGCTTTGTGCCTGTTATAGACCTGTTCAATTCAAATACGAACATGGTGTACCACACAGATTTCTTTCATCCGAATGCAAAGGGCTATGACACAATGGCGGAACGTTACCTTGAAAAGCTGAAAGAATGCGGCTTGCAAAAATTATCGGACGGGGAATTGGATATGTAGGAGCTGATCGCGTGAATCGATGGAAAATTAGTTTTTTTGTACTTGCAGGACTTATTGCGGCAGCATTTGCAGCTGTTATAGTACTGATTGGATCTTCCGCCGAATCGGTCCCACTTCCTGAAATGGAAGTCTCGAATCCAACTGACCATATTTTAACAGTGAGGGCGACGAAAGAAGATTTTGAAGGCATTGCAAATACGTTTATACGAAAAGCTGTAAAAGGCGAGCCGCTTCCAGTAACGATGAAAGTTGAAGATGATGTGGTCTTGTTTTCAGAAATGACGGTATTTTCCTATACATTGCCTGTTATTATGCATTTTGACCCAATCGTTAGGGAGGACGGCAATCTAATATTAAAACAATCGTCGATGGAAATCGGACAATTAAATATCCCACCTTCGACTGTATTAAAAGTACTAAGGGATTCTGTGAAGCTTCCCCCTTGGATGATTGTTCGTCCTAAGGAAGAAGAACTGTTCATCGATCTCTCAGCAATCCCGTTATCTGGTGATTTAGAAGTGAGAGCGAAGACATTCAATTTGGCGGATGATGAGATTATCTTGGAAATTATTATTCCGAAAGAATAGGGGGGGTACAATGGCGAAATCATTGGCAACATTTGCGGGAGGCTGTTTTTGGTGCATGGTGAAACCGTTCGATCGATATGATGGGGTCCATTCAGTCATTTCCGGCTATACGGGCGGCGATGTCGAAAACCCGTCCTATGAACTTGTCTGTACGAATGCGACGGGACACCGTGAAGCAATTCAAATTACGTTTGATGATGAAATCATTTCATATCGTGAACTGATCGACATCTTTTGGAGACAGATTGACCCAACCGATTCGGGTGGCCAGTTTTTTGACCGGGGTGAATCCTATCAGACAGCCATTTTTTATCATACACCCGAACAACTACAACTCGCTGAGCAAACAAAGACCGAACTAGACGCTTCTGGGAAGTTCGACAAACCCATCGCAACGGACATTCTACCTGCGAAGCCCTTTTACGCAGCTGAAGAAGGCCATCAAGATTATTACATGAAAAACCCAGCACATTATAATAGATATGCAACTGGCTCAGGCCGTGAACGGTTCAAATCTGACAATTGGGGTGAAGAAACATGACAGAAGAATTGAAAAAAAAATTAACCGAAATACAGTACCACGTCACGCAGGAGAATGGGACTGAACCACCGTTTCGAAATGAATTTGACAACCATTATGAAGATGGAATTTATGTCGATATTATTTCAGGTAAACCGCTATTCAGCTCAAAAGATAAATATAATGCAGGTTGCGGATGGCCAAGCTTTATGAAACCGATTGAGTCAGTTGAAGTAATAGAGAAAACAGACATAACTCATGGTATGAAACGTGTAGAAGTGCGCAGTAAAACGGCGGATTCGCATCTTGGTCATGTATTTCCAGATGGACCTGGTGAAGGTGGACTGCGTTATTGCATCAATTCCGCAGCACTTCGCTTTGTATCCGTAGAACAACTTGAAGAAGAAGGTTTCGGAGAGTATTCGAAACTATTCTAAATGATGAAAGCTGAGAAGGGAGACGAACGGATGGATCGATCTTTTTATCGATTCGCCCTATCCTTCCGCGGTGGGACGATAGATGATTTAAAATCAACGTTTGCGGAATATATGTTTAAGGATTCTAGTTTTCCAAAAGAAGAAAAAGCTTTCGACCCTTTATCGCGTTATGTCGAAGAAAAGGCCGATTTAAAAATGCCATCTGTCATTTTCGACGAGTTGTTTTTGTTATATGAAGAGCGATTTTTGTAAGTAGCGCCTGCATCTTCATTGCATAATGGGTAGGTTGAATGTATGATTGAAAAAGAAAATTTGAAAGCGAGGCTATTCAGTATGAGTATACATATCAATGCAAAAAAAGGTGACATTGCGGATACGATTTTGCTTCCGGGCGATCCACTTCGCGCAAAATACATCGCTGAAACATTTTTAGAAGATGTAATCCAATACAACGAAGTTCGGAATATGTTCGGCTATACAGGAACATACAAAGGTAAACGCATTTCAGTTCAAGGGACAGGCATGGGTGTTCCATCAATTTCTATTTATGTAACAGAATTGATGCAAGAATATGATGTTCAGAAACTAATCCGTGTCGGTACTTGTGGTGCGATTCAGAAAGATGTTCATGTACGTGATGTTATTCTTGCACAAAGTGCTTCGACAGATTCTAAAATGAACGAAATCATATTCAATGGTATCAGCTATGCACCGACTGCCGACTTCGATCTTCTTTTGAAATCGTATAATGCGGGACTTAAAAAAGGACTTGATTTGAAAGTCGGGAATGTATTTACAGAAGACGTTTTCTATAATGAATATGCACAGCATGAAAAATGGGCTCAGTATGGTGTCCTAGCTGTTGAAATGGAAGCGGCGGCATTGTATACGCTTGCGGCGAAATTTGGCCGCCAAGCACTGGCAATTCTTACTGTGAGCGATCACCTTCTAACGGGTGAGGCGACATCATCAGAAGAGCGCCAAACAACATTTAACGACATGATTGAAGTGGCACTCGAAGCAGCAATCCAAGAATAATCATGAAGGAGGACCGCCCGCTATACTGCGGTCCTTTTTTTTAGAAATGTACATGTGTCTAGCCATAATTGAATTTTGTATTACATAGTAGAGAGTGGGGAATGGGATGGAAGAGAATAATGGCCACGGACAAGAAATTGAGCCAAATCGTCAACCGCCAGCAAAACGATATATTAAATTAAAACCGTTCTCTTTTGTCATGCTTGTATTCGGACTTGTACTGGCCACTGCTGCCATAACGTTTTTCGTGTTAACAACAGGTGAAGATAAAGTTGTCGAAGTTGTGAGTCCACAAAAGCAATCACTAAAGAACCGAAAAGAATTTGAAAAGTTATATAATGCCTATGATGAAATGAAAGGGAATTACTTCGAAGATATCGATGAAACAGCAATTATCGATGGTGCCATCAATGGGATGATTGATGCACTTGGAGATCCGTATTCCGATTATTTGAATCAGAAGGAAGCTCGACAATTAAACGAGAGTATTTCGTCGAGTTTCGAAGGAATTGGTGCTGAAATTCAAGAGAAAAACGGATATATCAACGTCGTTTCTCCTATAAAAAATTCACCAGCAGAACGGGCAGGGATATTACCGAACGATACAATCATTGCGGTCGATGGTGAAAGTATCCAGGGAATGTCATCATCAGAAGCGGTTCTTCTAATCAGAGGCGAAAAAGGGACAACTGTCACTTTAAGCATCAAACGAGGTGCAGCAGTCGAGCCGGTAGACGTAAAAATCAAACGTGACGTTATTCCGATTGAAACAGTCTACGCTGAGATGCTTGACGATGGAATTGCACATATTCACCTTACAAGCTTCTCTGAAGGAACGTACGAAGAGTTGCTTGCTGCCCTTGATGAGATGGAAGCTAAAGGCATGAAAGGGTTAGTTGTCGATGTACGCCAAAATCCAGGCGGAAGACTTGACATAGCCATCAAAATTTCTGATCTGTTTTTGGAAAATGGAAAAAACATTTTCCAGTACAAAGAAAAAGGATTGCAACCAGAAATATTTACAGCTTCTGGAAAAAGAAAAATTGGAGTTCCGGTTACGATGGTTATCGATGACGGCAGTGCTTCGGCATCAGAAATACTGGCAGGCGCGTTAAAAGAGTCTGCCAATGTGCCGCTTATCGGTGTGAAAACATTCGGTAAAGGAACCGTTCAATCACCGAAAAATCTTCCAGACGGCTCGAATTTAAAACTAACTACAGCTAAATGGCTTACGCCTAATGGCAATTGGGTTCATAAAGAAGGAATTAAGCCGGATCTCGAAGTGCCGTATCCATCTTATGCAATGCTTCCGTTTCTTGATCCAGCAATAGAAATGAAAGTGGGCATGCTTTCACCTTCCATTAAAGCTGCAGAAGAAATGCTTAAAGCTGTTGGTTATGAACCAGGTGAAATTGATGGTATGTTTGATGAAAAAACAACTCAGGCTGTCAAAAAGCTGCAAAAAGATTTAGCCCTAGACACGACCGGTATTCTCTTAGGAGAAACTACTTACGGTCTAATGGAAAAACTTCGGACGAAAATACAAAAAGACGATCCACAGCTGATGAAAGCAAAAGAAATTTTGCTTGAAAAAGTAGGGAAATAACTAAAAAGCGTCCAGTCCTAATCCGGCCGGACGCTTTTTTTAATGTCTCTATTATGTTGGACAAATTAATAACTATACTACCTGGCCTAGGGAGGGAAGCATCCCCTAGCGCCGTAGCGAATTCAGTGGGGTAACCTATCTAGTCTATCGTGTCATAATCCGATAAGATGCTTTGACTTTTTCTACCAAAATGAAAAGAGGCGTACATATGATTGATGTTTACTTATTTAGTGGTTTTCTAGGAAGCGGAAAAACGTCACTGTTACTTCATACAATTGCACAATTGAAAGAACAAGGAAAAAAGCCTGCTGTATTGATGAATGAATTTGGGGCATTGCCTTTCGATTCAAATGCTGTAGAAGGGGAAGGAGAAGTTCCGCTTAAAGAATTGTTAGACGGATGTATCTGTTGTACAGGTTCAGAAAAAACAGAGGCACAGCTTCAGGGGCTGCTTGAAGAAAACGATGATATCGATGTCATCTTAATTGAAACAACGGGTGCTGCACACCCCGTGGAAGCACTCGACGCTATCTACTCTCCTTTATTCGCAGACCGTCTTCACATAAAGGGAATAGTAACGGTTGCGGATTCGAAGCGCTGGCTGGAACGCGATAAGCTGTCTCCGCAAGTACGTGCTTTATTCATGGAACAAATTCGTCATGCTCATTTACTACTGGCGAATAAAGTTGATCTTCTAACTGAAGAGGAAGTAGCGAAAGTGACATTTGAACTATCTAGTTTCAATGAATCTGCTCCAATTATACAGACCGCTGGCGCAAAAGTGGCATTCTCCTTCATTGAGAAAACCCTTAGTTCATCGAAAAAAGGGACTGATAAACAAATCATATCAGGAAAAGGCTTGCCGCTTTCTTCAAAACTCCTTACATTCACTGATAGTGTTACGAAAGAAGAATTCGAGAATTGGGTGAAATCACTTCCGGATACAGTGTATCGGATGAAAGGTTATGTGCCCATTAGCGGTTATAAAAATCCATTTATGTTTCAATATGCGTATGGTATGGTCAATTGGCTGCCTGAATACGTCAAGATGGAAGCCCGTCTTGTTATCATTGGTGAAGGCATCGAATCGATAAATTACGAGGTCGTCAACCCCTTTTCAGATGAAAATTAAAGATAGTTACCCAGACTTAGCCATTTTGATAGAATGTGAGGTCTTTTGTGCAAGTATTTGTTTAGGTATTGGATGAATTGGAAAAAAAGCCCGATAATCTAAATCTCCCACGCGTTATGATAGATTGCGAAGGGAGGAGTAATGAGATGAAAAAATCGATTGCAGTACTCATGCTCGGTTCGGCGCTCTTACTGCCGAACAACAATAATGTAGAAGCTTCACAATTGGACAGTAATGTACAGGTACAAAAGTACATTCAAAGCTACATAGGGGGGGACAAACAACCCGACATGTACAATGTCTTGCTTGGAAAGAATATTAATTTTGAGCAACTTTATAGTTTAGCGAAGTCTTATGCAAAAAATACAGGCGTTGTTGACAAACAGGTAATTAAGCCAGTTATAGTCAAGCCAATCAAGAAACCGGTGAATAAGCCAGTTATAGTTAAGCCGGTAGAAAAACCAGCTCCGACAAAACCGGTACCGGCATCAAAACCGGAAGCAACTCCACCGGCTAAGCCAGCACCAAAACCGGAAGTAACTCCACCGGCTAAGCCAACACCGGAAAAACCAGCTGAAACAACACCAGATGCATCTGTTTCTGCGATTGAAAAAGCTGTACTTGACCTTACAAATGTTGAAAGACAAAAAGCAGGTCTTAAACCATTACTAACAGATGCGAAGTTGATGAACTCAGCACGACAAAAATCAACGGATATGGCTACAAAAGGATACTTTTCACATACAAGCCCGACATACGGCTCACCGTTTGATCAAATGAAATCAAATGGTATTACGTATAAATCAGCAGCGGAAAATATTGCAATGGGGCAACGTTCGGCTGAAGAAGTTGTAAAAGGATGGATGGAATCACCAGGGCATAGACAAAATATCTTAACGCCTGGATTCACACACATCGGCATTGGCTATGACAAAAACGGCAATTACTGGACACAACAGTTCATTCAAAAATAAGAGCAGTTAAAAGCTATCCTCCAGACCGATACTAATTCGGCTTGGAGGATAGCTCTTTTTTCGTGTACATACCGTTTTAAACGG
>CAZWAW010000035.1:0-26634 GCA_964632025.1 uncultured Sporosarcina sp. | reverse complement strand
CAAAAAAACAGCCCGCACAAACCGGCAATATCCGGTTCATGCGAGCTGTTTTTAGGGTTCCATCTGTTTCGCTAAAAAATGGGCTGCTACTTCCGCCGCTTTCATTTCAGTTTCGCCAATGAAATGCACTTTTGATAACAAGTAAATAGCACCAATCGTATCCCCAGCAGCAATAATGGGCGCAATACAATAAGACTTCACCTGTTCCACTTGTCCCGGCACCCATTCAATTGCTTTTTCAAGTTTTTCTGTAACGATTTTACGGCCTGTCATAATTTCATCAAGATCAGGCGATAACTGTCGATTCAAATAATCTTTTTTCGATAATCCGGACACCGCAATCATTTCATCCCGGTCACTGATGAGCGCAGGCGTGCCAAGTGTTTCGTACAATGTTTCCGCATACTCTTTTGCAAATTGCCCGAGTTCTGATATCGGCGAATACTTCTTCAAAATCACTTCGCCATCCCGGTCGGTAAAAATTTCAAGTGGATCCCCTTCACGAATCCTTAGTGTCCTTCGAATCTCTTTAGGGATAACTACCCTGCCAAGATCGTCGATTCTGCGGACGATTCCCGTTGCCTTCATACATGATGCCTCACTTTCCACAAAATTGAACGTTAACTTCGTTTCAATTGTAGTATGCATCAAGGATGGACAAAATATGCAATATGTCCTTTAGACGGAATCACTAACAACAGTTTCCTTTGTAGATGCATGGAGAATCCTCATCATTTCTTCAAGCACATCAAACGCGGTCTGTTTCCCCGTATGGCGCTCATCGATTCTCATAATAAGACAGCCATTTTCCATCGTGAACCCAACCGCACGACCAAATGCCATTGAATCGGACACAAGCTTCGCACCGTCCGTTTTTGCAGTTCCTTCAGGCGATATACGAACTTCAATAAGCGATTGTTGCTTCTTGATTGATTCAACACCTGCGATACGTCCCCAAGCTTTTACTCGCGCAACACGTAACAACAAGTCAGCTTCGAGTGGCATATCACCGAATCGATCTGTCATTTCATCGACAAGTTCATTGTAGTCCGTTTCATTTTCAATCGCTTTGACCATTTTGTACATTTGAATTTTTTGGAATCCATCACGCACATACTCGTCTGGAATATAGGCATTAAGCGGCAATGCAATTTCCAAGTCTGGAATATCCGCTTTTACGATACCCGTCTGCTTTTGCTCGACAGCTTCTTGCAGCAATTGAGAATAAAGATCGAATCCGACCGAATCGATGAAGCCATGTTGCTGAGAACCAAGTAGATTACCCGCACCACGAATCGATAAGTCGCGCATCGCAATTTTGAAGCCCGATCCAAGTTCTGTAAATTCCTTAATCGCCTGAAGACGGTTTTCCGCAACCTCTGTCAGCACCTTATCACGCTGATAAAGGAAATAGGCATATGCAACACGATTCGAACGCCCAACGCGTCCACGTAGTTGGTAGAGCTGCGATAAACCCATGCGATCAGCGTCTTGAACAATAAGTGTATTGACATTCGGAATATCAATACCGGTTTCAATGATCGTTGTCGTTACAAGAACATCATATTCGCCTTCAAGGAAACTTAAAATCACCGACTCAAGTGCCGATTCGCCCATCTGGCCATTAGCAAATCCAACACGCGCTTCAGGCACAAGCTGCTTGATTTCATCGACTTTGCGCTCCATATCTTCCACACGGTTATACAAGTAGAATACTTGCCCACCGCGGCCCATCTCCCTTTCAATTGCCTCGCGGACGAGTGCAAAGTTTTGCTCCATAACATATGTCTGGACAGGAAAACGGTTTGCCGGAGGCGTTTCAATGACGGATAAATCACGAACACCAAGCATCGACATATGAAGCGTCCGTGGAATTGGTGTTGCCGTCAATGTCAGCACGTCTACATGCGTTTTTAACTGCTTAAGTTTTTCTTTATGCGTTACGCCAAATCGCTGTTCTTCATCGACAACAAGTAAACCAAGGTCATTGTAGGCGATGTCTTTAGAAAGGAGGCGATGTGTACCAACGATAATGTCGACTGTTCCCGCTTTCAACCTTTTCAACGTCTCCGTTTGTTCCTTCTTTTTCCGGAAACGATTTAAGAGGGAAACTTCAACTGGGAAACCAGAAAAACGTTCTTTCATTGTTTCGTAATGCTGTTGCGCCAAAATCGTAGTGGGCACAAGGAATGCGACCTGCTTGCCGTCTAATACGGCCTTGAATGCAGCACGAATTGCGACTTCTGTTTTTCCATACCCTACATCTCCGCACAGCAAGCGGTCCATTGGACGTTCTTTTTCCATATCCAACTTCACTTCAGCGATGGATCTGAGCTGATCATCCGTTTCATCATAAGGAAACGCATTTTCAAATGCCATTTGCATGTCGTCGTCCGCCGCAAAAGCATGTCCCTTTTCCGATTCCCGTTTGGCATACAGCTCAATCAGGTCGTCCGCGATATCTTGAACAGCTGCTATAACTTTAGTTTTCGTCTTCTTCCAATCTGTACCGCCTAGCTTATGCAGTTTCGGTTCTTTTTCACCGGACGCGACATATTTCTGGATCAAATCTATTTGGTCAGCGGGAACGAACAACTTATCTTCTCCGCGGTATCGAATGTCGAGGTAATCTTTATGAATACCACTTACTTCTAGCGTTACTACCCCGTAGTATTTCCCAATCCCGTGATTAACGTGAACAATATGGTCACCTGGTTTGATCTCCGAGTAGCTTTTGATACGTTCCGCATTGGTCATCTTTTGCGGACGCGCTTTTCGTTTCGGCGTCCCTTTAAAGAGCTCAGAATCTGTTATAACCGCCATCCGTTGAAACGGAAGCTCGAAGCCAGCAGACAAATCGCCATCGATAACAATTATGCCGCCTGCTGCTGAAGGTTTTCCAGACAAGGCAGATTGCATATCATAATCTTCAAGAATCGATTGGACTTTTTGCATCCGTTCGTTACCGTCTGCAATAATGAAAATATTGAAGCGCCCTTGGTGCCAACGATCTATTTCATTTTTCAATAAACTCATCTGCCCATGGAACTGCTGCATCGGTTTACAAGAAAACGTCACCGTCTTCTTCACAACAATTCCTGGAACTGAGCGGACGAAAAGAGAAAAATACACTTTTCGTTGCTTTAATGCGCCATGCACCTCTTCGAATGAAAACGACGTTTTTGCATCATGAACAATCTTCCCTTCTTCAAGAAGGCCAACCATCCATTCCTTTTCATCCGACTCGAGTGATGCAACAACTTCAAGGATCCGTCCGATTTCATCGAATAGAACGATTCCGTTACTTGGAAAATAGCTTTCAAGGGAAGTCGTTCCAGCTGAAAACGATGCATATTTCAACATATTTTCCGGAGTGGACCCTTCCTTCATCAAAGCAATATCGCCCTTCATATTAATAGTTAACCGTTCTTTCGCTTCTGCATCGTTCATCTTCTTCAGACTAACGCCAAGTGCATTCTCCAGTTTTTCTGCGATGACCATCAGATCTTCAGCCTTCCAAACAAATTCGGCAGCGGGAAGAATTGACACGTCTTTCAGTTTACCTGTTGAGCGTTGGTCTTCCGCCGAAAATGTTCGAATGGAGTCAACATCCGTATCGAATAATTCAATCCGTACCGGGTCTTCCAGGTTCAGCGGATACAAATCCAAGATGCCCCCGCGCAGTGCAAATTCGCCCGGTGCGGTTACCATTGACTGTCTTGTATAACCCATCGACACGAGCCTTTCCAGCCATTCTTCCATATTAATTTCTGCGCCTATTTCCGCTGATAATGAGTTAGTCAACCAACGCTCTTTTTCCGGTAACAGTTTTTTCATGCCTGCAATCGGCGTGATATAAATCCCTTTCCCAATTCGCACCATATGATCTAACGTATCGATGCGTTGGGCACGAAGTTCATAACTCGAAACAGAAAAATCTGCAGCAATGAGTTCCTCTGCAGGGTAAAGGTGGACGAGTGAATCGCCCAACATTTTGACGAGGTCTTCATATGTACGCTGCGCTTGCAGTAAATTTGGAGATACAATAAGAATGGGCCGTTTGCTCGACTGCTGAATTACTTTGAAAAGGATTGACTTCGCCCCACCTGACAATCCCGCGATCAGTTGACGGTCTATCCCCGCCTCCAACTCTCCCACTAGTTCGTCAATCTCTTTCTCTTGTAAAAATAAATCTATAAGTGATTCCAATGCTACACATCCTTTCTTTCATAATAATAGTAGGCGTTCAAAAAGGGCTAGGCCATTCAATTGCGCCAAGTCCAAACTTTATTTATATATCGGGAAAATAAATACCTATATAAGCCTAGCGAATGCATCCCCCAGCGCCGCAGTCAATTCAATGGTTTTCCTTATTTCAATACAACTACCTTTGGACAGAAAAACAGAAAAAGCTTTGGACGCATCTAGCGCCAAAGCGTACATCTTATTGAAGCCATTTGGTAAGCGTATAGTAGTCCGGGAATCGTTGGAGCGATTGCTCACAATGTTCGCATATGCATCGTACCGTCAATGCCCCGTCTTTTTCATACGTAAGAAAATGCTCAACTTCACCATCGTCCATCTTGTGCAGAAGAAGGATAGCCTCCTTTGCAGATTCAAACGGAAGTGTGCCAATTTCAGTCTCACAATGCCGGCAAGTATAACGGATCGCCATTTTAGTCTCCGCCCCTTTTCTCAAAGTATAGGCGCAAGACGGCTTTATTATTCCTTATACACCATTAAAGTTGTTCATGACATCATTAAATGGTTTGCCCAGCCACGCTTCACATGCGGATGCACTTTTTTTCACCATGTCTTCAATTAATGGTTTTTCATCTTTGCCGAAAGGTGCCAAGACGTAATCAGCCACTTTCATACCACCAATGGGACGACCAACACCGATACGGATTCGGTTGAACTGATCCGTACCAAGATGTGCAATAAGTGATTTCATGCCGTTATGGCCACCCGCACTACCTTTTTGACGCAGTCGAATTGTCCCAGGAGCAATATCAAGATCATCATATAGAACAACGATATCTTCCACATCAATATCAAAGTAATCCAT
This sequence comes from uncultured Sporosarcina sp., assembly GCA_964632025.1. Lineage (GTDB taxonomy): Bacteria > Bacillota > Bacilli > Bacillales_A > Planococcaceae > Sporosarcina. Next base: position 21,566 of record CAZWAW010000035.1, on the reverse strand, counting down.
CAATGGTCGGACGCATTCGCCAGATAAGTTCATATAGGTAAGCGGCTTGACAAGCATTACTTTTCCTTCTGGACGGTGGACAACCGTATACATGCCGCCAAATTTCGACTGTATTGCAGTGATCGGCAGACGAGTGCTAAGCTCGTCAATAACGTGAAAACCCACATTATGACGTGTTTTTTCGTATTGTTTACCCGGATTTCCGAGTCCTATTATCATTTTCATAGATTTCATCTTCCTTTTACATTAAATAATTAAGAAGAGCGTGAGGCTCCTTAACAAATACAACGGATTTAAAGAGGGCAAAAAAGGCAGTCTAAGTGCGCGACGTCCTGTCGCAACGACTGCATAATTATACCCTAGGGTCCCCATATCTAGCGTCTAGATACTGTTCGATGTCAAATAAAAAAGCTTCTAACTGCTTAACTTTAAAACAGAAAAGAAGCGCACGGATTTCCGTGCGCTCATTGTTGTATTACTTCGTTTCTTTCTTTTCACCAATTACTTCAGGCTCTGCTGATTCAGAAGCATCACTTTCAAGTTCTTCCATCTCCGCAGCTGTACGCGGTGATGAAATTAGAACAAGCGCATGATCATCTTCGTTTAAAATTTCATATTTTGATTTCGCACGAATTTCAGCTACTGTAATCGTTTCACCAATTTGAAGGTTTGAAATGTCGATATCAAATGTATCCGGAATATCCGAAGGCCTCACTTTGATAGTCACTTCACGGTTCGGCTGTTGAAGTACGCCGCCTTCTTTCAAGCCAACAGATTCGCCTACAAGATGTACAAGTACATCTACTTCAAGCTCTTCTGTCATATTGATAGCAAGGAAGTCCGCATGTTGAATTTCACCTTTTAATGCGTCAGATTGATAATCGTTTAGGACAACGTTGATGTCCTTCCCGTCAACATTAAGTTGAATAACGCCATTACGGCCTGTTGTCTGTAGTGTTTTCAGTAACTCGCGCTCTTTTACCGAAATCGATGTAGCTTCTGTTTTGTAACCGTAGACGACTGCTGGAACATAGCCCTCTTTACGTAATTCAGTTAGTATTGATTGTTTTGATGGTACTCTCGCTTCTGATTGTATAGTTGTACTCATATTATTTAATCACCCTTCTTTTATAAAAAGTTGTGTTAATTAATAAATACCCAATGACAAGCGACATGAAACATCTAAATTGAATTTACTCAAACAATGTACTAACAGATTTCTCTTCGAACACACGCACGATTGCTTCTGCAAGCAACGAAGCAATAGATAGTTGCTTGATTTTTGGAGATTGTTTCGTTGCTGGAAGCTCAATTGAATTTGTAATGATCAATTCTTTGATTTGAGAATTGTCAATTCGTTCAATTGCTGGTCCTGACAACACAGGGTGTGTACAACAAGCATACACTTCTTTTGCTCCACTTTCGATTAAAGCGCTCGCCGCAATCGTGATTGTCCCTGCTGTATCGATAATATCATCAATTAGGATCGCTGTTTTCCCTTCAACATTGCCAACGATATTCATCACTTCAGCAACATTTGGGCGTGGGCGACGTTTGTCGATAATCGCAATAGGGGCTTTCATGCGATCCGCCATTTTACGCGCACGTGTTACACCGCCGTGATCCGGTGATACGATGACAAGTTCATCAATGTTCAAGCCTTTGCCTTTAAAGTATTCTGTAAGGATTGGCTCAGCAACAAGATGATCGATTGGAATATCGAAGAAACCTTGGATTTGTGGTGCGTGCAGATCAATTGCAATTACACGGTGTGCTCCTGCTGTTTCAAGTAAATTTGCAACAAGTTTCGCTGTAATCGGCTCACGTGAACGCGCTTTACGATCTTGGCGCGCATAGCCGTAATAAGGCATAACGACATTGATTGTGCGTGCTGATGCACGTTTCAAAGCGTCAATCATAATAAGAAGTTCCATCAAGTTTTCATTGACAGGGTACGATGTAGACTGGATGACGAATACATCACAGCCACGGATACTTTCTTCGATATTGATTTGGACTTCCCCGTCACTGAATTGTTTGACCGAGCATTTGCCGAGTGGGCGTCCGATTTTTTCCGCTACTTGCACCGCAAGTGTTTGGTTCGAATTCAAAGAAAATATCTTAAGTTTATCGTTAGGATAGTGATTAGCCATCATGTTCCCCCTGTTTAACTGAGATTTAGTTTGTTTGCATATCCTTCTTTATTCTCCTGCCGCGCACGCGCAATTGCAAGTGAACTTTCTGGCACACTTTTAGTAATTGTCGATCCAGCTGCTACATAGGCACCTTTGCCAACTGTAACCGGAGCAACTAAATTGGAATTACACCCGATAAATGCATCGTCTTCGATTGTTGTGAGATGTTTGTTCTTGCCGTCATAGTTGACAGTGATCGTTCCACAACCCACATTTACATGCGTTCCAATTTTTGCGTCACCGATATAGCTTAAATGTGACACTTTGCTGCCTTCACCGAGTGTCGCTTTTTTCACTTCAACAAAGTTACCAATTTTTACACTGTCGCCAAGATCAGAATCCGGGCGTATATGTGCGAACGGCCCGATTGCCGTAACTGAACCAATTCTGCTAGACAGAACAACAGATGAATGTACGGTTGTACGATCACCGATTATACTGTTTACAATCTGGCTATTCGGTCCAATTACACATTTGTTTCCGATAACAGTATGACCTTCAATCATTGTGCCCGGTTGAAGAACTGTATCACGGCCGATTTCAGCTACCGCGCTAATATACGTGTTTTCAGGGTTGATGATTGTAACACCGTTACGCATATGCTTTTCAGCAATACGTCTGCGCATAACACGCTCTGCTTCCGCCAAGACTACGCGGTCATTGATACCGAGTGTCTCACTGAAATCCCCGGTCACGTATGCTGAAACAAGCGCACTTTCAGATTGCAAAATACCGACTACATCCGGGAGATAGTATTCGCCCTGCGCATTATTATTTTTCACTTTTTTCAACGTTTCGAAAAGTGTTCGATTGTCGAAGCAATAGGTCCCTGTATTTATTTCTGTCACTTTTTGCTCTTCGGTAGTTGCATCTTTCTGTTCAACGTTTCGGAGGACTTGACCGCTCTCTCCCCGAATAATGCGACCGTATCCTGTTGGATCATCCGCATTAGCCGTCAAGATTGTTGCTTTTGCACCCGTTGCTTTATGATGCGCAATCAATGCCTCCATCGTCTCAGAGCGGATGAGCGGCGTATCTCCACATACAACCACAGTCGTACCATCCAAGTCACCAATAAGCCTCTCAGCCTGCTGAACGGCGTGTGCTGTACCTAATTGCTCTTGCTGTAGAGCATATTCACTTTTCTCTCCAAGTGTTTCTTCTACCATTTCTGCACCATGCCCAACAATCGTAACAATTCGACTGATACCAAGACCTCGTATATGATCAATTACATGTTCGACCATCGGTTTTCCACAAACGGGATGCAGTACTTTATATAAATCGGACTTCATCCGTGTACCTTGCCCTGCAGCCAGGACAATGGCATATGTATTTGTCATTTAATGGCCCCCATGAATGAGGGATGAAGGCTAATCCCCCTCTAATGTTTTCACTATTGACTATAGCTGAAATCGGGCTATTTTTCAACCTCATACCCCTTGACAAGTTGATTACAATCTTTTATTATTATTTTTTCTTTTTTCTTCGCTTTTGAAAACCACAAAATCCCCATGTAAAACAAAGCACAGGACATTTGCAAGTGAATACAACCTAAGATTGCCTTGTCACGTAGCAACAAAGAGAAATGTAGTTCAATCCCCCTTCGTTGCGCAACTCACATCCTGCAGACCCCCAAGCATTAGGTGCCCAGAGTCAATACGTGAAACTTCTATCATTGTAAATTATCAACAGTACGATTTTTTAAAATTTCCTCACAAACAAGAAAAAAACTGCCCTTTTAACCACAGGCGGCCTATATTACTTTCATGATAAGTATAGATGGAAACGAAGGGACCACATCATGCGCCAGCCCCTTCAAATACTACTTCTTCTGCCGAAAGGTGGTAGGCCGCCATTACCGCATCTTGAATTTTCGTTCGAGCACTTGTATTAATCGGATGTGCTACATCACGAAACTCGCCATCAGGTGTCCGTTTACTCGGCATCGCTACGAACAATCCCTCATTTCCATCGATAACCCGAATATCATGCACGACAAATTCATCGTCAATCGTAATCGAAGCAATCGCCCTCATCCTTCCATCAGTTTCCATCCTCCGTAACCTCACATCTGTTACTTCCATCTCTTACCACTCCTTTTGTCTTTACAGCGCATGACGACTATATTCCACAAAAGTAAGCGTTTCCCTTCTTTATAAACTCAATTATTTAAACATTTAGAAAGACGTGCAAATAAAAACCCGCCCTAAGTGGATCTAGGCGGGTATCTGTTATTCGCTTACTAGAGCAATAACTTCTATTTCAATTTTTACGTCTTTCGGTAATCTAGCAACTTCAACAGTTGAACGTGCAGGTGTATGAGCCCCGAAATGGTGTGCATAAATGTCGTTGACAGCAACGAATTCATTCATATCTTTAATAAAGACAGTCGCTTTGACTACTTTATCCAAAGATGAACCCGCCGCTTTCAGCACTTCTTTTAGATTAGCGAACACTTGGTGTGTTTGGTCTTCGATAGTCCCCTCAACAAGCAATCCTTCTGGTGTCAATGGAATTTGTCCGGATGTATATACCATTCCGTTTACACTAACCGCTTGTGCATAAGGTCCAATTGCCTGTGGTGCGCTTTCTGTCGCTACATAATTCATATCATTTTCCACCTTCCGCAAAATAGTTTCCTTCTTCTAACTCGATGGTCCCATTCTTTTCATTTACTGCATGAAGCTTGACGAGAGATAAGTAGTTATCGACCAAAACCTCTTCAGCATGATCGGATTCTACTAGAACGGCAATACCTGCCAGCTCACAACCGAACTCTTCCAGGAGACTCTTCATTCCAAGCATCGTACCGCCTGCTTTCATGAAATCATCTGTTATGAGGACTTTGAGTCCACTCTGCATGCTTCTCTTCGATAATACCATTGTTTGAATACGTCTGGTTGAACCGGATACATAATTTATGCTAACTGTTGGCCCCTCGGTGACCTTACTATCACGGCGAACCACAACGACCGGAACGTTCAGATGACGCGCAATTGCATGGGCAATCGGGATTCCCTTTGTCGCTACTGTCATAATCACGTCAATGTCTGTCTCCGCGTACGCTGAAGCGAATACTTTACCTACGCGATCCATAATGCGCGGATTGCCGAGAAGATCCGTCATGAATAAATAACCACCTGGCAGCAATCGATCCGAATGACCAAGTTTCTCCATCAGAAGCGACATCACTTCACGAACGTCAGGTTCTGCCATCTTCGGGATGAACTTCACTCCTCCCGCTGCTCCGGAAACCGTCACCAGTTTTCCTGTACCTTTTTCCTCAAACGTTTCTTTTACAATCGTTAAATCCTCACTAATCGAGGATTTTGCCGCTTGATAACGTTCGGAGAAGAAGGTCAGTGGAATAAGTTCATGTGGAGATTCCAACAATTGGCTAGTCATATCCACAAGCCGCTCGCTCCTTTTCCACTTCATAGTATCATCTCCTAAACCCGAATATTTTAATGTACATTACCACAATCGTACGTGTTTAATCAAGAATTGTATGCCCACCGACCATTCTGACCGCATATACTTCCGGACAGAACCCTTTTAGTCCATTGTAAATTCGCGGTACCCTAGATTCATGTTTAACGAGACCGAAAACTGTCGGGCCGCTACCACTCATTAAAACCGCATCTGCGCCAAATCTTTTCATCTGCTCTTTCAGAACGACGACTTGCGGATGCAGGTCCATTGTGACGGTTTCTAAGACGTTCCCGACCGACTGGCACATTTTGTCGTAATCTCCCGCTTTTAATGCTTCAATCATGCCAACAGTATTGATATGATTAATCGCAGATAAGTTCAGATTTCCGTATATATCTCCTGTCGAAACCGATATGGCTGGCTTCGCGAGAATGACCCAACAATTTGGTGGAGGAGGTAGAATTTCAATTAGTTCCCCGCGCCCCGTAGCAAGTGCTGTCCCACCATGTACGCAGAATGAAACATCCGAACCAATACGCGCCCCGAGCCTTGCGAGTTCTTCGACACTTAGTTTTAAATCCCATAGCCTATTCAATCCCCGTAGTGTAGCAGCAGCATCCGAACTTCCGCCCGCGAGTCCAGCAGCAACTGGAATACTTTTTTCCAACGTAATCTCAACACCGTTTGTAATTCCACATTCAATTTGTAACAATTCAGCAGCTTGATAAGCCAAGTTCTTTCGATCATTGGGTACATGCCGTTCTGATGCCTTGATGATGATTTTCCCGTTCTCTGTCGGACGAAGCCAGATTCTGTCGGCTAAATCGACCGTGGTCATAATCATTTCGACTTCATGAAAACCATCCGGGCGCTTATGTAGTACATCGAGTGTTAAATTGATTTTTGCTGGTGCCTTTTCATAAAGCATCCGGCTCCCTCCATTCCAGCTAGTCTGTGTCCCCCTATTTTACCATAGGGTGAAATATTTGCGCTGTGAAATGATAATAATTGGGTAACTGATTTTTGAAAGCCTCGTTTTCAGAACAAAAGTGGAAACGTGATCGATCATATTAACATGCCAACCAATCATATCTACAACCCACAACTTCCCGAGCAATAGAAAGAAGAGCTGAAACCGGATGTCTTGATACCCCCGGATCCAGCTCTTCTTTTGTCAGCCTGTTAGTTGGATAATGGGTAATTCATAGCGTTATTTCTTTTGTGCTACTCCTCGTTCGGCCATTTCAATTGCTCGCTTCACCATATTACCAGCGTCGCGTGATTTAATGCCGCCCCAACCTTCTCGCTCTACAACATCATAAAATCCAAGCTCTTTCGCAATTTCTATCTTCAAGCCTTCAGACATTATGCCACGTTTTTTCGCCATTCGGTTTTCCTCCTTTTGGCTGACAAATGTAGTATGAACCAAATGAAAGAAAAAACACCCGCACAAGACATCCATTTCCAGAATGCTTGCACAGGTGTTGTTTAAAAATGAATTAAATCATTAATACTGTAATTATTTGATAATGAATGCAGTAGGATCTGCACCTTCAAGAATTGTTATTTCAACCGCTTCGGTTAAAATGTCTGCGTAGCTGTAAGATACTCTTTCAAATGCATTTTCGTCCTGGTCAAGTTCAACTACGAATACTGCTCGATATGTTTCTCGCAGCACTCCAGCTCTCTCGATTGTCTTCTTCCGACCACCGTTTGCTTTTAAGTGCAAACGTTTTCCCAGATGAGAATCCAATGACTTCTTAATGTCCGCTAATGTTTTTGGCACGTCGCTTACACCTCACTAAGTATAAGCATAACACTTTTAAAAGTTTCTGTCAATTAAAATCTTCATTTTAACAATTGCTTGTCTACTTTGTCAATCTTTTTATTAGAAAAAAGGGTATTTTTCTAATAAAAACGTTCTAACTCTGTCGTTTTTTCTTCTCCTCAAAGAAGTCCTCATACAAGGCATTCGACAGGTTGGCAAACTCTTCTATTGTCAGTGTTTCCCCACGTCGGCCAGGGTCCATGCCGATTTGTTCGAAAGCTTTCAGTATCACTTCTTTCTTCAACTTGCCATTAGGGAGTGACGATTGCAAGTTGTTCAAGATAGTCTTCCGGCGCTGAACGAACGAACCCCTAGACACCACAAACATAAAGTCTTCATCGATTACTTTTGCAGGTGCGGTTTCTTTTCTTGTCAAACGTAGAACAGCTGACTCAACATTCGGTTGCGGCATGAATACCGTCTTCGGTACGATCATAGCCACTTCCGCATCCATATAATACTGAATAGCGATGGACAGAGAACCGTATGCTTTTGTCCCAGGGACCGCGGTAATACGATCTGCTACTTCTTTCTGCATCATAACGACCATACCTGCTACCGGAACTTTGCCAAGCAAGAATTTCATGATAATTGGCGTCGTCACATAATATGGCAAGTTTGCAACGACAACAACGTCCTCGTAATCCGCGAAGTGATCCTGCATTACTTGTAGAAGGTCAGCTTCTAGTATGTCCTGATGAACGATTGTCACATTGTCGTAAGGCGACAGGGTATCTTCCAATACAGGAAGGAGGCGCCCGTCAATTTCAAAAGCAACCACTTTCCCCGCGCTTCTTGCAAGATGTTCTGTTAGTGCACCAATTCCTGGTCCAATTTCAATAACACCCGTTTTTTCGGACAAGCCTGCGTGCGAAATGATATTGCGTAAAATATTGGGGTCAATCAAGAAGTTTTGACCTAAACTCTTTTTGAGCGAAAAACCGTATTTAGCGAGAATTTCTTTCGTCCTGACCGGAGTCGCGATATCTTTATTCATTATTTTCCGTTTCCTCCTCGTCTAGAACCTTTAATACTTCTCCCAATCGATCATAACCAATTCGGAACATTTCTAACCGCTTCTTTAATCCTTTGCCATTCACTTGACCGATTTGCAAGAGCTCGCTTAAGCGTTCACGCCGCCTTTTTGCATCGGGATGTCCGATAAGCCTAGCTGTCATCAAGTCTGCTAGTGGAATATCAACAACAGGTTGGTCATCCACCGTGTAAACCGCACTTAGCGCCGCCCGTATATGCTCATCATGTGCATGCTCAATCCCAAGCCCTGATCCGTTTTTGGCAATCGTCAGCTTCTTTTCAAGAAAAGCATGTTTAACGCCCGGAATACGCTCTTCAATGATGGCACGGATTCTTCTCCCCGGAAAGTCGGGATCCGTGAACACGATGACACCTCGCGTTTCCTGTGCATGACGAATACGCGTGAGTGTTAACTCATCAATTGCAGAACCGTTCGTTTCAATCGTATCTGCACCCGCCGCTCGTTTTACGGCGACAGTATCAGACTTGCCTTCAACAACAATAATTTCTTTAATGTTCACAAAAATCCTCATTCCCATTGCATTCTTCCCCTAATTCTACTCTGCCCGCAAGCGGATGTACAGATGGGCAGGTGATCAATTACACCTCGGCGTAATTAACTCCCTTCAAATTTTGTGACATCCGCCATGGGCTTAGCTTGATTCAGCAGAAGCAAGCTATAACACAATAATCCGCGGGACTAATTTCAGTCCTGCGGATATATATGTCAATCGATGATTTTAATTTTCACTTGGCGTCTGCCGAATTCATAGGCATCGCCTTTCGTCGCTACGTGCAGATCAATCTTCTTGCCCTTGATTGCACCGCCTGTATCCCCTGCGACCGCATAACCGTATCCTTCAACCCACACTTTAGAACCAAGCGGGATAACGCTCGGGTCTACTGCAATGACTTTCAAGTTGGGGTTCGCACGTAAATTAATACCTGTGCGTGTAATTCCAGAACAGCCATTACAATAGGCTGTATAGGCCGTAGCGGTTACGTAGAACTCCCTACCTTCCACGGTTGAATCGTTACGCGATACACTTGCAACCATAACTTGCGAGCCGATTGCGACGATCTTCTTTTGTGGTTCTTTAATTGACTTCTCTTCTAGCAACTTACGGGAAATTTCTTTCCCGTTTTCTTTCACAATTTCAAACTTCCGTGAAACCGTTCCTTTTTTTCCCGCCTGGACGATTTTTTCGCGCCCTTTCAGTAAAGATGGATCGTTGCGTGTTTCAACTGCAAAGTTCGCCGGTTCTTCCACTACATCGGTGACTTTTTCCACTCGTACGACTGCCACTATAGAACCAGGCTTTAGATACCCATCTGCCTTTCTATTCAGACGATCGTCATCATTCAAATGAATGTTCTCTCTCTTTAAAAAGTCAGCGACCGTAGTCGAAGTTGACCGGACCTTCTTTTCTTCTCCGCCGTCATTCAACGTTACTTCAAACGCTTTTTGAACGGTAATGCTTTTTTCTTTCCCTAGCTGTTCATCAAGCGCTGGGTTTACAACATCATATTTGGTGGTTTCAATACCCGCTTCCGCCAGTACCTCTTCAACCTTATGATTAGTCGTCCATATGGATGTGGTATCCTGATCGACATTTAGTACAACTTGTTGCGACTGTTCCCACCTAATCGCTAGACCATCTTCGATAGGTGTATTCACTGAGGGTATTACTAGATCGTGTTTGGCAACTTCGATTTCCTGTTCGGAAAGTAGGTGACCAACTGTATGTGCGTGCGTTTTAATGTTAAGTTCTTCACCGTTCACGTCTAGCGTGATCGATTTTTTTGTTCCCTCAAAGAGAACAAGTGAAATAACAGTAACAAATAGCGTTAGCGAAACTACGGTAATCGCTACTTTTTTACTCCTCAATGACTTATAGAACAGGTTTTTCATGGTGCTTTTTGACATGAAAAAAACTCCTCCTTCATCACTCGGCTGATTATAAAGGGTACTCTTCATCATGTCAACCCGCATGAATTTGATGCATAACCGAATTAGGAAGCTTCTCATATGAAAAGTATGGAAAACTTACTAACATCTTATTCATGTTATGTTAAATACTTTCAAGGCGTTAGCTGTCGTTCTTTTTGCCACTTCTTCAACGGGGATGCTTTTTAATCTCGCTATTTCTTCCGCAACAAGCGTCACCCATGCAGGTTCATTCCTTTTTCCACGGTACGGATGAGGTGCGAGGTAGGGCGCATCTGTTTCGATTAACAAATGGTCCAGCGAAATTTCCGTTGCAACTTGTTTTGGCCCCTTTGCATTTTTAAACGTAACGGGCCCCCCCAGTGAAATCTTGAAATTCATATTTATGCATTCATTTGCTGTCTCGATACTTCCACCAAAACAATGCATAATTCCACCCGTTTTTTCAGCTTCCTCTTCTTTTAAGATACGAACAACATCTGCCGTTGCATCCCGGTTATGGATAATAATCGGTAGGTTCACTTTCTGAGCAAGCCGAATCTGTTTTCTGAACACTTCCTGTTGCACATCTCGCGGTGATTTATCCCAATGATAATCGAGTCCTGTTTCCCCAATACCGACAACTTTAGGGTGCGCAGCGAGTGATTCAATCCATTCCAAGTCTTTTTCGGTGCAATCGATTGCATCTACAGGATGCCATCCGACAACAGCGTAGATAAATGCATGCTGTTCAGTCAGTTCCATCGCCTTCAAAATCGTCTTTCGATCAAATCCGACGACCACCATTTTTTCAACACCAGCCTCTTGGGCACGTTGAATCACTTCATTTATATCCTCTTCATACTGATCTGCATTTAAATGGACGTGTGTATCTATGTACATCTTTTTTCGCCTCACAATCGTTTTATTTTATCGAACGGATTAAGACTTCCCTTACATCGACTTTACAAATATGTAAAAAAGAAAAACGGCGTTTCCATGAGGGACGCCGTTTCTATTCTTATTTTACTTGTGCGCCATTTTCAAGTGATTGATCGACTGTGGCAAGTTTTAAAACACCATCCGACTTCCCAGCCAAAATCATGCCTTGGGATAGCTCTCCACGTAATTTAACAGGTTTCAAGTTGGCAACAACAATTACTTTCTGTCCTACAAGCGCCTCAGGTTCATAATGTTCTGCGATACCTGATACAACTTGGCGCTGCTCATAGCCCATATCCAGTTGGAGCTTAAGCAATTTATCTGCTTTCGGAATTCTTTCACATGCAGTTACTGTCGCAACGCGTAAATCGACTTTCAGGAAATCATCGATTGAAATCTCGGCTGCTGCTGCCTCTTCAATCTCAACTTTCGCAGGTTGCTCAGCAGGCGTATTTTCAGCCGGTGCAGTAATTGCCATCTGATCACGGATATAAACAACCTCAACGTCTGCATCCAGGCGTGGGAAGATTGGAATACCTTTTTCTACAACTTTTGTGCCAGTAGGAATGGCGCTGAAATTACCTAGCGTATCCCAAGCAAGCAGTTTTTCATCCAGCCCCAGTTGCGTCATGATTTGTTTAGGTGCTTCCGTCATGAACGGTTGCAATAATACAGCAATGTGACGGAGTGACGTTGCAAGATGCAACATAACAGACGCTAACTTCCCTTTATCCGCTTCATCCTTTGCCAGCACCCACGGAGACGTCTCATCGATGTATTTGTTGGTCCGTGATATAAGAGCCCACAAATCGCCAAGGACAGCACTAAACTGCATCTTCTCCATCGACGCTTCGAATTTCCCAACCGTAGTTGTCATAAAATTCGTCAAGCTATCATCGAAATCTGTTGCAACAAGACCTTGTGTCGGAATTTCTCCATCGAAATATTTATTGATCATCGAAATTGATCGATTCAATAAATTTCCGAGGTCATTTGCAAGGTCATAATTCGTCCGCTCCACAAAGGATTCGGGTGAGAATACACCATCTTGCCCGAACGGCAATTCACGAAGAAGGAAATAACGTGTCGCATCAAGTCCGTAGCGCTCAACAAGCATTTCGGGATAGACGACGTTGCCTTTAGATTTCGACATTTTCCCGTCTTTCATCATGATGAAGCCATGTGCAAATACTTTCTTCGGCAACGGCAAATCGAGTGCCATTAAGAAAATCGGCCAATAAATTGTATGGAAACGAACAATATCTTTTCCAACAACATGGACATCCGCCGGCCAATACTTTTTGAATAACGAATCGTCATCTGACTGATAGCCAAGCGCCGTGATGTAGTTTGTCAACGCATCGACCCATACATAAATGACATGCTTCAGGTCCCCAGGAACTTTTATGCCCCAATCAAACGACATACGGGAAACAGATAAGTCTTCAAGCCCCGGTTTGATAAAGTTATTAATCATCTCGTTTTTACGCGATACCGGTTCGATAAACTCCGGATTATCTTCGTAAAATTTCAACAGTCTGTCAGCATACTTCTTCATATTGAAGAAGTATGATTCTTCCTTCACTTTTTTAACCGGGCGTCCACAATCAGGACAGTTGCCATTTTCAAGCTGCCCTTCCGTAAAGTACGTTTCACAAGGCAGGCAATACCATCCTTCATACTCACCTTTATAAATATCACCGTTATCAAGGAACGTTTTAAAAACCTTTTCAACAATCACTTTATGGCGCTCTTCCGTCGTACGGATGAAGTCGTCATATGAAATGTCCATTGTATTCCAGACCTTTTTCGCCGTCTCTGCGATGCCGTCTACAAATTCCTGTGGCGGTAGTCCAGCCTCTTGCGCTTTTTCCTGGATCTTTTGGCCGTGCTCATCCATTCCAGTCAGGAAACGCACATCAAACCCGCGCAGTCGTTTGTAACGAGCCATCGCGTCAGAAGCCACAGTTGTATATGCGGTACCAATATGGAATTTTCCACTTGGGTAATAAATAGGTGTTGTAATATAAAAGGTTTTTTTCTGATCAGCCACGAATATTCCTCCAGTGTATAAGTATGTACTATCTATTCTATCTAAAGCGTACTGACGATACAATGAAATTCCTCGACAATAACTAATGCCATTCATGTTTTCGCGTCTATTTGTCTATTCTTGTCGGAATTAGACAGCCTATTTCAAAAAAACTACTATTTTTTTCATAGTTTTAAGCGCGTGGTATTGACGTTAATTGGAAGACTTGGTATGATGAAAGTTGTTAAGAGAATTTTGTCGAATTTTGACGAAACTAAATGTATTGAAAGGAGTTAAAGTCATGAAATCAACTGGTATTGTAAGAAAAGTCGATGAACTTGGACGTGTAGTAATTCCAATTGAATTACGCCGTACACTTGGTATTGCACAAAAAGATGCTTTGGAAATTTACGTTGATGAAGATAAAATCATCCTGAAGAAATATATGCCGAATATGACATGCTCGATTACGGGCGATGTGTCTGATGACAACTTAAGTCTTATCGGCGGTAAGTTAATTTTGAGCCCAGAAGGCGCAAAACAACTCATCACTGAAATTGAAGATAGCTTGAAAAAGTAAGTTTATACTACCATTATCCAGAGCGGTTAACCGGTCTGGATTTTTTTACATCGAAAATGAAAAAATCCTTTTATTCATCTTCAACATGAAACTCTTTATAAACGTCGCGGCGGCTCAACCCACGATTGTTTGCTACTTCACGGATTGCCTCTTTTGAACGAAGACCTTTTCTTTCCATCAATTCTGTCACATGATCGTGGATCTCTAAGTCGTTCCACCATTCCTGCTGCTCCTCTACAATAACCCCGTCACTGCCTTCGATAACAATACAGAACTCGCCACGTATTTCGTTTGATTCTGCCCATAAAACAGCTTCTTCAAGCGTTCCACGAAGAAATTCCTCAAAGCGTTTTGTCAATTCCCTCGCAAGGACAATAGAGCGTGTCCCACCAAAGCTCGTCTGTAACGCACGTAAGGTTTCCTTTAGCCTGTGAGGTGCCTCATACAAAATGATCGTCTCTTCTCGTTGTTTTAAATCATCTAATTGAATTGTCCGGGCCTTCTTCTGACGTGATAAAAAACCAAAGAACATAAAAGGCTGCGGTACTAACCCTGAAGCGACTAGCGCACTGATTGCTGCATTCGCACCCGGAACAGGAACTACATCATACCCTGCGCTAATTGCCTTGGCTACGATGTCTGCCCCCGGATCAGAAATGCACGGCATACCTGCATCACTCACGAGTGCAACTGTCTTTCCATCCGCCAGCATCGCCAGAATCTTTTCGCCGCCGACTTCAATATTATGTTCATGATAACTCGTTAGCGATGTCTTAATTTCAAAATGGTTACATAATCTGATTGTATTTCGCGTATCTTCTGCCGCAATCATATCGACCTCTTTCAAGATACGAATCGCACGGTATGTCATATCTTCAAGATTACCGATTGGTGTCCCGACTAGAAATAGTTTTCCACCGCCTGGTTCAGCACTTTTCTGTGACTTCATTTACGTTTCGCCCCTTTCTAATATAAATCTCTTTTGCATTTCTCTTCAGTTGTTTAAATTGATACTCCGCCTGCATAGCTTCACGTTTCGTTTCGAAATTTTCGTGGTAAATACATTGTACAGGTCGTTTTGCGCGGGTATATTTAGCGCCCTTCCCTTCATTATGTACACGAACACGCTTTTCCAAATCATTTGTGTAGCCGGCATAGTAGGATCCATCTCTGCATTCTAATACATAAAATAAGTGATCACCCATTTTGTCCATAAAGGAGGAGCCTCACTTCTTCCGTATACTCATTATCAGCACCATACACGTAGAGAGGGGGTAACACTTTCAAATCCGGCTTACCGTCTTTAATCGCCTCAATTAGCAATGTATTTGCTTCTTTACCCTCTTTCGGATAAATAAACTGTATCCGTTTCGGCTCGAGTCGATTTGCACGCATTGCAGTGACAATGTCGAGTAAACGTCCTGGACGGTGGACAAATGCCGCTTTGCCGCCCTGCTTCAACAATTCGCTTGCCGACTGGATAGCCTGCTCAAGCGTTAGACGGATTTCATGCCTGGCAATTGCCAGATGCTCCGACAAGTTCTTGTCGCTTGCCTCGTGCGCTGGGAAGTAGGGAGGGTTACATGTTACTGTATCGTATTTTTCATAGCCGATTTTTGCTGCAATACCAATGACATCACCATTAATGATTTGGATCCTACTTTCCAATCCATTATACTGGACACTTCTTTCCGCCATATTTGCAAGTCGTTCCTGTAATTCAACAGCAATAATAGTGGCGTTCGTTCTGGCACTTAAAAACAATGGAATTGCTCCGTTACCTGCGCATATATCTACAATTTTCCCGGACTGTTGTAGCGGGACATACGCAAATCGAGCAAGTAATACTGCATCCAAAGAAAATGAAAACACTGACGGACTTTGAATAATCCGCAAACTTTCCGCCAATAAATAATCAAGCCGTTCATCATCTTGTAAAATTTCATCCATAATACTTTCCTCCATAATAGAAATGCGTAAGACGCCAAATTAAGGTATGCATCGGAGAGGGATGTAGTACAATCCCTCTCCGATGCATGACCCACCTCCTGTGGGCCGACAATAAAAGAAAAGCCGATGCCTACGTTGCAATAGGATCGGCTCACTTTACACGTTTTGTTTATTTAAGAATGAGAGGCAGAACAGACAATCTTCCCCTTTACGAATACCACCGTAATGGACATTGCAGACGTGAAATCCTTCATTATAAAGGCGCGCTAAATTATCAACGCCTTCTCCAACGTCTATTTTATTCGTTTTTTTCCGATGTTGCCTTGTATTAATTGTCTGTGCTTCTTCATCAATTTGTTTGTCCGTTTCTTCAAGCCGCTTGCGCAAATGATGGTTTTCGAGTTGAAGCGAATGGTTCTCTTCCGTCATCTGCGCGACGAATCCAATCAATTCGCGGAATTGCTTTTGCATAGATTCGAGTTCTTGCTCGAATTCCATAACCCTATCCAGAAAACTCTTTTCTTTCAACTATCCCACCTCATTATTTCATCAATTGAGCCATATTGTTTTGTAGTTCCATTATTTCTTCCAACGTATACTCTAATACCAGATCCTGCTCCGCTATACTTACTTGAAGAAGGCGTTCAAGCAGATTCAGACCAACTACTTTCCCTGGTCCCTCAGGTGTTTGGACGCGTGTTCCTACGTCTGGCATAAGCGCTTTCGCTTCTTCATAATCATCATTCTCATATTTTAAGCAGCACATAAGACGTCCGCATAAACCTGATATTTTTGAAGGATTAAGTGATAAGTTCTGATCTTTTGCCATTTTTATCGAAACCGGTTCAAAATCACCGAGGAATGTCGAACAGCAAAGCATCCGGCCACATGGTCCAATGCCACCAAGCATTTTCGCCTCATCACGCACACCAATCTGTCGCAGTTCAATACGTGTTCGGAAAATCGAAGCAAGATCTTTAACAAGATTTCGGAAATCAACACGACCTTCAGCCGTAAAGTAAAAGACAATCTTGTTTCGATCGAATGTATACTCGACATCAACCAACTTCATTTCTAACGTATGCTCTATAATTTTTTCTACACCTGTACTAAAAGCCCGTTCAGCTTCAACACGATTCTCCTCTACTTTTTCGAGGTCTTCCGTTTGCGCTGGACGAATGATCTTTTTGAGCGGCAAGACAACATCATTCTCACCGACTTCTCTTACCTTACCTGTAACTTTACCGTATTCAATTCCACGTGCTGTTTCAACGATAACATAGTCGCCTTCGTCAAGCGTATATTCAAGTGGATCGAAATAATATATTTTACCCGCTTTCTTAAAACGGACACCTACAACTTTATACAACAAGTAACCCCTCCTGCATGCTGAGCACCAATTGTTCCATCAAAAGCGTGCGATTCATATTGCCGTTCAACTGCTTTTTCGACTGCAATATCGCCTCCATATTAGCAGACAGCCGGCTATATGTCATCTTCATCGAAAGACCTCTAACTAGTTCTTGCTGATCAGGAAATGTTGCTGTTGACTGTAAACCGGCTTTGGACGCTACAATATCTCTGTAAGCATAAAGCAGTAGATCCAGACCACTCTCAGTCTCTTCCTTCTCTTTAAATAAAGGGGCCCACTCCGATTGAATGAATAACAACGCTTCATGGACATGTCTATCCGATGCTTCTACCAATTTTAACACTGTTTTTCGCATGTGTGCAAATTGATCATCTCCAGCCAGTCGAAAAGCTTCATCCAAATTGGCGGTGACCATCGTAACTGTTGCTGCCATTGAAGGTGTAATCCCCTTCTCGACTAGCTCACTAATCATCATTTCTCTAGATGGCGGTAGAAAAGATAGCCGCTGACACCGTGATTGGATCGTGGGTAATATCGATTGATATGAATCCGTTAAAAGAATTGCCGTTACATCGCCTTCAGGTTCCTCAAGAAACTTGAGCAACGTATTCGCCGCAGCAACGTTCATTCGATCGGCCCTGGAAATAATATATATTTTCCTGCCCGCTTCGTACCCCTTTTTTGTCATGCTATAAACAAGATTGGACATCTGCTCTTTCCTGATATCCTGCCCATCTGGTCGAATAAGTGTTACGTTTGGATGATTACTAGATGTCACTCGTCGACAAGAATGGCATGTTTCACATGGAACAAAATTTTCAGGACTAGCACAAAGGAGAAGTTTAGCAAAAAAAAGCGCAACTGCTTCTTTTCCCGTTCCACGTTCACCGTCAAACATATATGCATGTCCGATTCGTCCATTTTTATAGGAAGAACTTAATCGTTCAGTTATTTTTTTTTGCTCTACTACAAGCCTGTTATTCATTTCACCTTGCATAAGCACGCACCTCCGTGTTCAAAAAAACCGTGTTTCTCAAACGACAGAAAACACGGAATCACATGTATAGATTGATGAGTAATCCTTTAATCTCACCAATTTTAGCTAGTAGATCGACAGATGTTTTTTCTTCATTCAACAAGTCTTCTGCCAACTCAATAAGCCTCTCGTCTATCGTTTCGACAATTTTCAACCGTCGTCCCTCACCGAAACGATTCCATGTATGAGACTGTTTAAGTCCCATCCCAGATTCAACAGCTTCTTTAAGAAAACGTCGAACCAGCATTTTAAATTTAGCCATATCGCGCAAATTGCGTGAACGGGCAATTCGGTCCCCTGCCGATGAAATATCACCGAGGAGCTTCGTAACCTGCTCTCCTTGGAGGCGCTGCTCTTGTTTAACGACCATTTGGCCGAACCGCGCTCCACCTTGAGATGAATGTAAAGGATCGTTCCTCATCTTATCGAGGCCAGACCGGTAGTCACTATTGACTTTCACTTAGGTTCACCTCTATTCATCAAAAATGATGAAAATGTTCAATTGGAAGGACGAATACGGTGGCACCGCCAACCTCGACTTCAACCGGGTAAGGAATATAAGAGTCTGCATTTCCACCCATCGGAGAAACAGGAGCTACCATTTGATCTCGTGAACGGCAGTTTTCCCGAATAAGTTCAAGCGCCTTCGGTACGAGGGCGTCATCGGTACCAATCAGAAATGTCGTATTCCCCGACCTTAAAAATCCTCCCGTACTAGCCAATTTCGTTGCTCGGAAGTCACCCTTGGTCAAAGCCGTAGATAACCGGTTACTGTCTTGATCCTGTACAACTGCCACAATCAATTTCACGATAATCTCCCCTTTTCCGCTTTCCAATCATTATATCATGAATCTGACTATTTAATGAGTTGGGAGCATATGATTTTCCAAACATTTTCCGTTACTTGCTCTCTAGACAGTGAAGCATCCGTTGATTGAATCCGTTCTGGATAACGACGGATGAGTTCCTGATAACCCTCGTAAACATTCTGATGAAAATGGATACTTTCATTATCCAACCGGTTTTCTTCACGTTTGTCGTTTGCCGCAATCCGCGCAAGTCCTAGTTCTGGATTGATATCAAAAAAGACGGTCAGATCTGGCATCGTACCGCTGATAGCAAACTCATTAATCGATAGAACCTCATCAATTCCTAGTCCGCGCGCATGCCCTTGATAGGCTAGTGAACTATCAACAAAACGATCACATAAGACGACCATTCCGTCCTGAAGTGCAGGAACTACCTTCTCAACAAGATGCTGCCTTCTTGCCGCTGCATAAAGAAGCGCTTCCGTCCTGGAATCCATTTCCTGATGATCATTATCGAGGATGATTTCACGGATTTTCTCCGCAATTCGAATTCCACCCGGTTCGCGCGTAAGAATGACCTTCAATCCTTGTTCTTCCATACGTTTATATAACTCTTTGATGACTGTTGTCTTTCCAGCCCCTTCAGGCCCTTCAAATGTGATGAATACACCTTTCTGTATCATGTTATTCCTCCACTCTATTCTTTACTACAACTATCTGTTTTTCATTAATTCGAATTTCCCCCTGGAATTTCGCCCCCATTTGGAGCAACTTTCCGAGAGTTTGAACATGCTCATCCTTTACAATCTCCCCGGCGATTAAAAGCGGAATTCCCGGCGGATAAGGAATAATGGAATCAGCCGCCACACGACCCACAGAATCTACGTATGGAATCCACTCCACCTCCATATTCGCCACTTCCTCAGATGTGTAAGCGAGACAAGATAGTCCCTCCCCAAGCGGTGGTGCTTCTACTGTACTTATTATCTTGTCCAATCCATCCAAACAAACAACCGCAGTTTTCATTTTCTCGTAAATTTCATCGAAAGCATAGATCGATTCTACTTTTAGTAACGGTAACACAAATAGCACTTGATAGGGATCTGCAATTTCACCGTAAATCCCCTCTGCTTCCAGTTTCTTTTGTATATCAAAACCAGAATAACCTTCAATTCGTAAAATAAGCTTTAACGGATCATCCGTTTCGACCGTTTGAAGTCCTTGAATGAGTTTTAACTGTTTAATAAAAGCTACCCGCTGTTCCGCGAAGTGCTTTTTATCTTCTTCATTATAAGATTCTGCATAAGCTCTTGCATCATCAAGCGAGGCCATCAACAAATAAGACGGACTGCTGGACTGTAGCATCCCTAAATAACGAGCAACTTTTTCTGTAGCTATGAAATCTGAGCGTACATGTAAAAAAGAAGCCATCGTCATCGCGGGCAGTGTTTTGTGTGCTGAATGTACAACTACATCCGCCCCCATCTCCAACGCTGAACGAGGAAATGGTTCTCCTACAACAAAGTGCGCACCGTGTGCCTCGTCTACCAAGACCGGAACTCCATATGTATGACAAAGATTGATAGTCTCTTCTAGCTCGTTCCCCGCTAGACCATAATACGTCGGATATGTAAGAATAACGGCCTTGGTCTCAGGATAAGCCTTGAGTGCCTCACTGACTTGCACAGCCGTCACGCCCCCAGCTGTCTTTGTAGAGACATCCCAAATCGGTGACACAAACACCGGCCTTGCGCCAGTCAGCTCAATCGCATGGAAAATCGACTTATGTGCATTGCGCTGAACAATAACCGTTTCACCCGCACGACACGCCGCATAAACCATTGCCAAATTCCCTACCGTTGAACCATTCACAAGAAAGAAGCTCCGATCCGAACCATAGAGTAATGACAGCTTCCTCTGCGCTTCTTCAATTACACCACTCGGCTCATGAAGATCGTCAAGACCTTCTAACTCAGTGAAATCGTATTGAAGAGCCGTCCGTAACTCAGTCGGTAATCCAGAAAGTATTCCCCCCTTATGTCCAGGCACGTGGAATGAAATTGGAGTTGCTTCTTTGAATTCAATTAACGCTTCAATTAGCGGCCGATTAGGACTTTTCATTGTAAATCACACTTCCTTTCCTTCTATTATATAACCTGTTCAACCAATTATATAGCGCTTCAGACCGATCATATAACGTCTCTTTGTTAGACAACCTAACCTTACCATCCTAATTATCCCCAATTATATATAAACAAAAAGTCATTACCCACTCGCTGGCAATGACTACATTTCTTCAAATTCATGTTTTAATATGCGTTTGGACTTTAATTTCCGAAAAAACATGCAGATATCACAAAACGAGATGATTCTAAAGAATCATCTCGTTTTGTGATATCCATGGTGCCCGGCGACGTCCTACTCT